>JAKIVF010000006.1 GCA_021647145.1 Methylococcaceae bacterium
AGCCCCTCTGTCTTCATTGCCGGTAACATATTTTGTAAAATACGAAGAAACATGTCTTGGTGGGCTTTAGAGTGCGGGTTTGCGAGCTGTTTCCTTGCAAGTTTATGTTTTAAAGGGAACACTCATGATGTATTTAGCTGACAAGCCTCATGTATTAGAATAGTTCTCGACTCTAATATTAACTTTTGGAGGTAGAAAATGGACCAAAAGTTTACTAAAGGCTTTAAAATAAAATTGAAGTGGCCACACTAAATCGTGCAAGTTTTTGAAGGTTAACATTTCTAGTCCTTTTTGTTCCATGCGGTAGGAAAATAGAACTGTCATACTTCACAGGAAAACTTAAACATCAGCAGTATTCATGGAAAAGAGTCGTTGTAAAAAAAGGCTTTTGAAAGAATTACTCAGTTCTTCAGGGAATTAAAGGCTATTACTCCGCAGTTGACGCCTATTCTCTAATACTGGTATCGAAAACTAAGTGAAGCGATAAAAAATATCTAAGTGCTCAGCTATTGCATCCACCATATTTGAGGATAATTGCAAAAAACATAAATCAAATTAATGCTCTTGAATTAAAGTAGGAGGATGCTTTACTTATGCTTTGGGATTAACTACCAAATTATTCTTTTGTTTTAGAAATAAGTGAGATCTATTTCAGGTTTCAAATAATTATTGGAGCGTTTGTTGAAAAAAACAATAGGTTATCGAAATACTGAGAATAAAAATCAAATGATTTAATTTCTATCTAAAAAACAGTAATTCGAGAACCCACATAAAATTGAACCATTCAAATTTTATTCAAAATAACTGCTGATTACATCGGAATCGAAAAATTTATACTCAGTTTAAGAATAAAAAAACCTTTTCAACCCGATTAAGATGTATATCAAAGTGTTATATTAAATATGTAATGCTATTTAGAGTTGATTATTCAATCTAGCTCTGTTTCTTTTTCTTCAGGTCTATCCACTAATTCGACATAAGCCATTGGTGCCGAATCACCAGTTCTAAATCCACACTTCATAACTCTAAGATACCCCCCTGAACGGTTTTGGTATCTTGGACCCAATTCATTAAATAGTTTAGATACAACCTCTCGATCTCTTAATTTAGAGAAAGCATGTCTTCTTTTTGATACAGTATCATCTTTAGAAAGCGTTATTAAAGGTTCTGCATATCCACGTAATTCTTTTGCTTTAGGAAGCGTTGTTCTTATCAACTCATGCTTAAACAAAGAAGTAACCATATTACTAAACATAGCTTTTCGATGGCTACTATTACGATTGAGTTGTCTACCTGTTTTACGATGTCTCATTCTTTTTTGTCCTAATTAATATAATTTAACCTTGATTTTGATCTATAAGATTCTCAGGCGGCCAATTTTCAAGCCTCATTCCTAATGACAAACCTTTCAATGCTAATATATCTTTTATTTCTGTTAAGGACTTTTTGCCTAAGTTCGGTGTCTTCAACAACTCTACTTCTGTTCGCTGTATCAAATCCCCTATATAAAAAATATTTTCTGCTTTCAGACAATTTGCAGAACGTACTGTAAGTTCTAGATCATCAACAGGTCTTAATAAAACAGGATCAAATTCAGGTTCAACTGGTACAGCTTCTTCAATGACATTTTCGTTAACTTTTTCAAAATCGACAAATACAGATAACTGATCATGTAGAATAGTCGCAGCCAATTTTACTGTTTCTTCAGGATCAACAGTGCCATTTGTTTCAAGTTCAATGATAAGTTTGTCAAGATTTGTTCTTTGATCAACACGTGTCTTTTCAACACTATACGAAACTCTGTTAATTGGACTATAAGATGCATCCAAAAATAATTGTCCAACAGTTGTAGTTGCCCCCTGCTCTTTTCTTAAGCTTGAAGAAACATAACCTCTATTTCTTTCAACTTTTAATTTAATATTAAGCTGACCAACCTCTGTTAAATTTGCAATTACAACATCTTGATTGATAATTTCAACATCATGTGGAAGATCAATATCTGCAGCAGTAATCTCACCCACCCCACTTTTTGAAAGAGTTAGCTCAACTTCATCTTTAGAATGTAAAACGATTGCTAATCTCTTTAAATTAAGCAAGATATCAATAACATCTTCTTGGACGCCTTCAATAGTGGAATATTCGTGTTGAACACCTTCTATCTCGACTTCTGATACTGCACATCCAGGAATAGAAGATAACATAACTCTTCTTAGTGCATTTCCTAAAGAATGCCCAAAACCTTTCTCTAAAGGCTCAATAACAATTCTAGAATGGCAAGGATTATGACTGACCACCTCAACCAATTTAGGTTTGAGCAAACCAGCAAAAGTATTCTGCATATTATATTTATCTCAGTTTAAATTATTTTGAATATAGTTCTACAACTAACTGCTCATTCATATCAGCACCTAATTCAGAGCGTTCAGGATAGGATTTAAATATTCCTGTCATATCTTTGGAATTTACTTCAAGCCAAGATGGATACCCATATTGTTCTGTAACAGTTAATGAATCAAGAATCCTTTGCTGCTTTTTTGATTTTTCACGTATTTTGACTTCGTCTCCAATATTAACTTGGTATGAAGGTATGTTTGTGATTTTATTATTAACAACAATTGATTTATGGGAGACCAGTTGTCTTGCTTCAGAACGTGTACATGCATATCCCATTCTATATACAACATTATCAAGTCTAGTTTCCAACAAGTTTAAAAGATTTAAACCTGTAGCTCCTTTTTTTAAATCAGCAGCCTTATAATAGTTTCTAAATTGCTTTTCAAGAACACCATATATTCTTCTAATGCGTTGCTTCGCTCTAAGCTGAAGTGCATAATCCGAGCTTCTTGTTCGTGCTGTTCCATGTTGACCAGGCCTTTGGTCAAGCTTACATTTTCCTTCTAGGGATTTACCTCTACTTTTTAAAAGAAGATCAGCGCCTTCTCTTCGACTTAATTTACATGTAGGGCCAAGATATCGAGCCATAATTAGTACTCCAAATTTTATACGCGACGTTTTTTAGGTGGTCTACAACCATTATGGGGAATAGGTGTAACATCAACAATATTGTTAATTTTAAAACCTAAATTATTTAAAGACCTAACAGCAGATTCACGCCCAGGGCCAGGCCCTTTTATCATGACATCTAAGTTCTTCATTCCAAACTCCAAAGCAACAGTGCCTGCTTTCTCTGCAGCCACTTGAGCTGCAAATGGAGTGCTTTTCCTTGACCCCCTGAAACCTGAACCACCAGCTGTTGCCCAAGATAGCGCGTTACCTTTGCGATCACTAATTGTTACTATAGTGTTATTAAATGAAGCGTGGACATGAGCTATACCGTCTGCAATTTCTTTTTTTATGCGTTTTTTTACACGCTTTTGAGTTGCCATATATATTTTAGCCTACTAAGAATATTTTATTTTCTAATTGGTTTACGAGGTCCTTTTCGAGTTCGAGCATTTGTTCTAGTCCTTTGCCCTCTCAACGGCAAGCCCCTTCTATGCCTAATACCTCGATAGCATCCTAGATCCATTAATCTTTTTATATTAATTGATACTTCTCTACGAAGATCACCCTCAACAACCATTGAGGATAGTACTTTTCTAATCTGTTCCAATTGATCTTCTGATAAATCTTGGATTTTAATTGACGGCTCAATTTTTACTTGATTACAGATGTTTCTTGCAGTTTGCCTACCTACACCATAAATTGCAGTTAATGCAATTTCAGCATGTTTATTGTCTGCCACATTTATTCCGGCAATACGCGCCATCTAGCTGCTCCCACTTACACTAATACTAAGTTAAACAGAGGATTTTAGCATATTACCAAATCCTCCGCAATAAAAATCATCCTTGTCGTTGTTTATGTCTTCCATCCTTACAAATGACACGTAAAACACCGTTTCTTTTAATTAGCTTGCAATTTCTACAAATTTTTTTTACAGATGCGCGGACTTTCACGTAGAACCTCTTTTTAATTAAATTATTTTTTTAGATTAGACTTTTTCATTAGCCCATCATATTGCTGAGACATCATATGAGTCTGAAGTTGAGATATAAAATCCATAACTACAACAACAATGATCAATAATGAAGTCCCTCCAAAGTAGAATGGGACATTCCAATATACAATCATAAATTCAGGCAATAAACATACCAGTGTAATGTAAAAAGCTCCAACCAGTGTCAATCTGGTCATTACTTTATCAATATAAGCAGTGGTTTGTTCACCAGGTCTAATACCTGGTAAAAAAGCCCCTGACTTTTTTAAATTATCTGCTGTTTCTTTAGAATTAAAAACCAGAGCTGTGTAGAAAAAACAAAAGAATATAATTGCTGTTGCATAAAATAAAACATATACTGGCTGACCAGGTGACAACATAGTTGACACATCCTGTAACCAACCTAAACCTTCATTTCCACTAAACCAGCCTGCTATTGTGGATGGAAAAAGAATTATGCTTGATGCAAAAATTGGTGGGATAACGCCAGCCATATTAAGCTTAAGCGGCAAAAAACTACTCTGGCCTGCCATCATTTTCCTACCTTGCTGGCGCTTAGGATAGTTAATTATAATTCTTCTTTGACCTCTTTCTACAAATACAACCAATGCAGTAACAGCAATTGCAACAATAAATAAAAGAACTATAAATGCACCATTCATCTCACCTGTTCTTGCCAATTCAAGAGTTCCACCTATAGCAGATGGCAACCCAGAAACAATACCAGCAAAAATAATTAACGATATTCCATTACCAATACCTCGCTCAGTAACTTGCTCTCCTAACCACATTAGAAAAATTGTGCCTGTTACTAAAGTAACTGTTGTTATTACTATAAAGCTGATACCTGGATTAATTACAACCCCCAAACCTCCAGCCGTCTGATTTTGTAAAGCCATAGATATTCCTATAGCTTGAAAAGTAGCCAAAACAACTGTTCCGTAGCGAGTGTATTGAGAAATTTTTCTGCGCCCTGATTCGCCTTCTTTTTTTATCTGCTCCATTGCAGGAACTACTACAGTCATTAGCTGCATTATAATAGAAGCAGAAATATAAGGCATAATTCCTAGTGCAAAAAGGCTTAATCGCATTAAAGCACCACCGGAAAACATGTTAAACATGTCGAGTATAGATCCGCTTTGCTGCTCAAACATAATTGCTAAGGCTTTTGGATCAATTCCAGGGACAGGTATATGAGCTCCAACACGATAAACGAAAAAAGCCCCAAGCACAAACAACAACCTAGCTCTTAATTCTGTAAAAGCACCCATTTTATTAGACATTTGAGCTCTTGAAGTACTCACTTAAACCTCTATTTTTCCACCAGCAGCCTCAATTGAAGCTTTTGCTCCTGAAGTAACCTTTAAACCTTGAATAGTTACTGGGATTGTAATTTCTCCAGATTGAATAAGCTTTACATGTTTTGCAAAAGAAGGGACCAAGTTAGCTAATCTCAATGCTTCTACATTAACTAATTCCAGATTAAGAGAACCTATTTCATGTAAAGTTACTTCCGCTGAATACTTTTTTACTCTTGAAGAAAACCCCAATTTAGGTAATCGTCTCTGAAGTGGCATTAGCCCCCCTTCAAAACCTATTTTATGAAACCCACCACTTCTTGATTTTTGCCCCTTATGCCCTCTACCGCAAGTCTTTCCAAAGGTTGAGCCTATACCACGCCCCACTCTTTTTGCTGATTTTCTAGAGCCATTTGTTGCTTGGATAGTATTTAAATACATTACATTCCCTCAACTTTCAGCATATAAGAAATTTTATTGATCATTCCTCTATTTTCAGGAGTATCAATAACATTAACTGTTTGTCGTATTTTGCGCAACCCTAATCCTTTCAAGCATTCTTGGTGACTTTTTAGCCTACCAATTCTACTTTTTTTCATTGTTACGTTTAAAGTTTTATTATTTACCATGATTACTATCCAGTGATTTGATCAACTGACAATCCTCTTTTTGCTGCAATTTGTTCTATATTTCTCATTTCAGCCAATCCCTTAATTGTTGCTCTTACAACATTGATAGGATTATTAGTTCCTATACATTTAGCCAAAACATTATGAACCCCAACAACCTCAAATACTGCACGCATTGCACCACCTGCAATTATACCAGTACCATCTGATGCAGGCTGCATATATACTTTTGCAGCGCCGGTTTCACCGGTAACAGAATATTGCAACGTACCTTCCTTAAGTTGTATTTTATGCATATTTTTTCTTGCTTGTTCAAGTGATTTTTGAATTGCTATGGGCACCTCTCTCGCTTTACTGACACCATAACCGATCCTTCCTTGCCCATCTCCAACTACTGTTAGAGCAGCAAAACCGAATACTCTTCCTCCTTTTACTACCTTAGCAACTCGTCTAACAGAAACTAATTTTTCTTGCAATCCATCTGCACTTGATTGACCTTGTGGTCCTGATGTAGCCATAATATTCTCCTAAAACTTTAACCCGGCCTCGCGAGCCGCATCTGCCAATGCTTTTACACGACCATGATATTTAAAACCAGAACGATCAAAAGCAACTTGAGTTACTCCAGCTTCCAATGCTCTTTCAGCTATAACTTTTCCAACTTCAGTTGCGGCATCAGAATTCCCTGTACTTTTGAGGTTTGGCTTTAGCCCCACTTCTAGGGTTGATGCACTTGTTACTGTTGTTAAACCATCTTTACTTATAATTTGTGCATAAATGTGTCGAGATGTTCTATGAATGCTAAGCCTGTATACACCTAGTTGTTTTATTTTACAACGCTGTCTCAATGCACGTTTTAAACGTGAACTTTTCTTATCCATAATTATACCCTACTTTTTCTTAGCATCTTTTCTTGCAACATATTCATCTTTATATCTTATCCCTTTACCTTTATATGGCTCTGGAGGACGAAAAAAACGTATTTCAGCAGCAACTTGACCAACTTTTTGCTTGTCACAACCCTTTATTAGCAGTTCAGTTTGACTGGTTACTTCAACAGTTACATCATCAGGAATTTTATACTCAACAGGATTCGAAAACCCTAAAGACAGAGTAAGCTTATTTCCTTTTAACTGAGCTCTATAACCAACTCCAATTAATAATAGTGTTTTTTCAAAACCATTTGAAACACCCTGAATCATATTTGAAATTGAAGCTCTTGCAGTACCGCCTTGTTTTTTTGAATTTTTTACTTTATCATCCCATTTCACATAAATAATATTCTCTTTTATTTCAACATTAATATCATCATGTAAAGTAAATGCTAATTGACCACCACTACCTTTAACAGTCATATTGCTATTATCTAATTTGACCTCAACTCCATCAGGAATTTCTACAGGGGCATTACCGATTCTAGACATAAACTTCTTTCCTTAACAAACTGTACATATAACTTCACCACCATGACCAATAGCACGTGCAGCTCTATCAGTCATTACGCCATTTGAGGTTGAAACAATAGCAATTCCCAATCCTGCAAGAACTTTAGGCAATTCATCTTTTGACTTATAAATTCTTAGACCAGGTCTGCTGATTCTTTTTACTTTTTCAATAACAGGTATACCTTTGAAATATTTCAAGTCAATTGTAATCTCTGCACTGCTTCCGTTAGTTTCAGTTTTATAATCCGTCACGTACCCTTCTTCTTTTAAAACTTTAACTATTGCAATTTTTAATTTTGACGAAGGTAATTTAATACTAACTTTACCTGCAGATTGACCATTACGAATCCGTGTCAACATATCTGCAATTGGATCACTCATACTCATTAATTTTCTCCAAAAACTCGTTAACTAAATTTACCAGCTTGCTTTTGACAAGCCAGGCACATCTCCACGCATCGTTGCCTCACGCAATTTGTTTCGACCTAAGCCAAACTTACGATATACACCATGAGGACGTCCAGTTAAACTGCACCTGTTTCTACACCTACTTGGACTAGAGTCGCGAGGTAATTTTTGAAGCTTTAAAATAGCAAGCTCTTTATCTTCATGTGAAGTTTTAGGATCTCTTATTGTCTCTTTTAAAGATCTTCTTTTAACTTCATATTTACCGACTAATTTAATACGCTTATTTTCTCGCGCAATCATCGATTTTTTAGCCATCTCTTATGCCTTTTGGTTTCTAGTTCTTAAATGGAAAATTGAAAAGCTTAAGCAAAGCCAACCCTTCTTCATTTGAATCTGCAGTTGTTGTTATACAAACATCCAAACCACGCAATGTATCAATTTTATCATAATCAATCTCGGGAAATATGATTTGCTCAGTAACACCCATTGAATAATTCCCACGCCCATCAAAACTTTTAGGACTCATCCCTCTAAAATCTCGTATACGAGGTATGGCAATACTTATCAATCGATCAAAAAACTCATACATTTTATCACTTCGCAAGGTAACTTTGCAGCCAATTGCCATTTCATCACGTATTTTAAAACCAGCAATTGACTTCCGTGACAGAGTTGCAACAGGTTTCTGTCCTGATATGCTTTCCATGTCAGAAAGAGCAGCTTGTATTACTTTTTTATCAGCTACAGCTTCACCTACACCCATATTTAAAGTGATTTTTGTCAGCTTAGGCACTTGCATTACTGATTTATATCCAAACTGCTTCTTTAAGGCAGGTATGATATCGTTTTTATATTTTGTTTCTAGTCTAGTCATGATATTTATAACCTTTACGCATCAATAACTTCATTAGTAGATTTAAAAAATCTAACTTTTTTACCATCATCAAGAAATTTAAAACCTACTCTATCGGCTTTTTTAGTTTCAGGATTATACAATGCAACGTTTGAAATATTAACAGGCATATCCTTGTCAATTATTCCACCTTCAATCCCTGAATTAGGATTACCTTTTTGGTGCTTTTTAGCGCGATTTATTCCTTCAATCAAAACCTTCGCATTATCTAAGACCTTAAGAATCTTTCCTTTATTACCTTTATCTTTACCAATAAGAACAATAACTTGATCGCCTTTTTTTAATTTCTGCATTAGAATTTTTCCTTACAATACTTCAGGAGCAAGAGAAATAATTTTCATATAATTCTCACCTCTTAATTCACGCGTTACCGGCCCAAATATGCGCGTACCAACTGGTTGTAGTTGACCGTTCAGAATAACTGCGGCATTAGTATCAAAACGAATGACAGATCCATCGACTCTACGAACTCCCTTTCTTGTTCTTACTACCAAAGCATTATACACCTCACCTTTTTTTACTTTTCCACGGGGTATGGCATCTTTAATACTCACTTTAATAATATCACCAATACGAGCATATCTCCTATGAGACCCGCCTAGTACTTTGATACACATGACCTTTTTTGCGCCACTGTTATCTGCGATATCAAGGTTAGTTTGCATCTGAATCATTGTTAAATCCTAATTATCCTAATTAAATAGCCAGCCTAGCTAGAGTAAAGTAAACATCTAACTATTATAAAATCTCAACTAATTTATAAGTTTTATTTTTTGACATAGGCCGACAAGAAGCAATGGAAACAGTATCTCCTATTTTTGCTTTGTTAGCCTCGTCATGCGCTAAGTATTTTGTTGATCGTCTAACAAACTTCCCATAAATAGGAAATTTTATTAATCGTTCCACTAATACAGTTATTGATTTATCCATTTTATCACTGACAACACGTCCAGTTACAGTTTTTAGTTTTTTTGTTTCATCTGTCATGGTTATGAACTCGAAATTTGAGTTAAGATCGTATTTATTTTAGCGATATCACGCCTAACTTTCTTTACTTGATCAGGCTTATTTAATTGACCTGTACCCTTTTGCATTCTCAAATTAAATTGTTCACGCGATTTCTCAGTCAACAACAAATTTAATTCTTCTTTCGATTTCTCTCTTAATTCACTAGCTTTCATCACATTATTGTCCGCGCTACAAAAGTGGTTTTTACAGGAAGTTTAGCCGCAGCTAGAGTAAATGCCTCGCGAGCTAATTCCTCAGAAACTCCTTGTATTTCATATAGCATAGTTCCAGGCTTTACTTGAGCAACCCAAAACTCTACACTTCCTTTACCTTTTCCCATTCTTACTTCTAATGGTTTCTTAGTAATAGGCTTATCAGGAAAAATTCTTATCCACATTTTTCCTGATCTTTTAACATGCCTTGTAATTGTCCTACGAGCAGCTTCAATTTGCCGAGCTGTTAATCTTCCTCGTGCAATTGATTTTAAACCGTATTCTCCGAAGCTAACTGAAGACCCACGTTGTGCAACACCATTATTTCTTCCTTTATGTTGCTTACGAAATTTTGTTCTTTTGGGTTGAAGCATTATTTTGTCCCTTCAACTATTTTTTAGATTTAGTTTCATTTGATGCTAGTTTGTGAGCATCCCTATCAAATACTTCTCCTTTGAAGATCCAGACTTTTATGCCAATAATCCCATAAGTAGTATTTGCCTCTGCAGTACCATAATCAATATCTGCACGTAAAGTATGTAAAGGAACACGACCTTCTCTATACCATTCTCCGCGTGCTATTTCAGCGCCATTCAAACGACCAGCAACATTTATTTTAACACCCTCTGCACCTAATCGCATTGTATTGGTCACAGCTCGCTTCATAGCTCGTCTATACATAATTCTTTTTTCTAATTGTTGAGCAATTCCTTCAGCAACAAGCGTTGCATCTAACTCAGGTTTTCTTATTTCTTCAACATTTATTTTAACTGGTACACTCATCATTTTTGAAACATCCAGTTTCAACTTATCTATATCTTCACCTTTTTTTCCAATAACTATTCCAGGCCTTGCAGTATAGATAGTTATTTGCGCATTATTTGCGGGTCGATTTATTTGTATTCGACTCACTGACGCATGAGATAATTTTTGTTTAATATATTCACGCACTTTAATATCTTGAAGTAAAAATATTGGATAATTCTTACTATCAGCATACCATCTAGACGTCCAATCCTTTACAATACCTAAGCGTATACCTGTTGGATGTACCTTTTGACCCATTTTAACCTCTACTCGTATTCTGAGACTTTAACTGTTATATGACATGTTCTTTTAAGTATATGATTTGCGCGACCTTTAGCTCTCGCACGAACTCTTTTTAAAGTAGAACCTTCATTTATAAATACTGTCGATACATACAACTCATCAACATCAGAACTTTCATTATGCTCTGCATTAGCTATTGCAGACTCCAAAATTTTCATCATAATTCCAGCTGCTTTTTTTGTACTGAACCTTAATGTATTTAGAGCTTTTTCAACAGGTAAACCACGTATCTGATCTCCGACTAAACGCGCCTTCTGAGCTGACAACGGTGCACCACTAAGTTTTGCAGTAATTTCCATAGTCTATATTATCCTATCTTGATTTTTTATCGACAATATGACCTCTATAGGTACGAGTTGGTGAAAACTCGCCTAATTTATGGCCTACCATATTCTCAGAAATTAATACTGGCACATGTTGACGTCCATTATGGACAGCAATTGTCAATCCTAGCATATCAGGGCTAATCATTGACCTTCTAGACCAAGTTTTAATTGGCTTTCTATTATTATTAGCAACAGATGCATCAATTTTAGATTGAAGGTGATGATCTATAAATGGACCTTTTTTAATTGAACGTGGCACTTTTTTACACCCCTTTATTTCATATTTCGTCGTCTGATAATCATATTATCAGTACGTTTATTTTTTCTAGTTTTATATCCTTTTGCTGGCGTCCCCCATGGTGACACAGGATGCCTTCCTCCAGATGTTCGCCCTTCACCACCACCATGAGGATGATCAACGGGGTTCATCGCAACACCTCTAACTGTTGGTCTAATCCCTCTATGCCGTGAAGCACCTGCTTTACCTAAGGAAATTAGATTGTGTTCTGAATTAGATACATCACCTACAACACCCTTACAATCCGATAATACTTTACGCATTTCACCTGATCGCAAACGTAATGTAACGTGCGCTCCATCTTTTGCAACTAATTGAGCTGATGTCCCAGCACTCCGTGCAAGTTGTGCACCTTTGCCAGGTTTTAATTCAACACAGTGAATTGTAGTACCTAAGGGCATATTACGTAGAGGCATGCAATTCCCAGGTTTAACAGGTACAGTCTCTGAAGAGATTATTTCTTGCCCAACATGTATTGCAGAAGGAGCTATTATATATCTTCTTTCACCATCTTTAAATAAAATTAAAGCAATATTTGCAGTTCTATTTGGATCATATTCAATCCTTTCTACAACTGCAGGCATATCAATTTTATTTCTTTTAAAATCAATAATACGATAATGTTGCTTGTGCCCACCTCCGATATGCCTTGTGGTTATACGTCCCTGATTATTTCTTCCTCCTGATTTACTCTGTTTTTCTAATAACTGAGAAAACGGCTTACCTTTATGTAATGCGTTATTTTTTACGCGTATTACAAATCGCGAGCCTGGAGAAGTTGGTTTAGATTTTAGAATAGCCATTATTTACTACCGTTTTAATATGCTGGAAATTTCTTATGCTGACGCAAAATCGATATCGTGGCCAGACTTAAGCTTAACATAAGCCTTCTTCCAGTCAGATCTTTTTCCTAATGAACGTCCAAAACGCTTAACTTTACCTTTTACGTTTAACACTTGAACCGAATCAACCTCAACATCAAACATCGTTTCAACTGCTTTTTTAATCTCTAGTTTGGTAGAAACTTTTTGAACTTTAAATACAAATCGATTGTTTTCTTCTGCAGCAATCGTACTTTTTTCAGATACTATTGGTGACAACAAGATACTTTCTAAATTATTTTTTTTTATACTCATGTTAAACGCTCTTCTATTTGTCTAACAACAGGCTCCGGAATTATCACTTTCTCTGCATTAACTAACATAACAGGATTTAACCCATCAACAGTCGAAACCTCAACATAAGGAATATTTCTAGATGCTAGAATTAAGTTATCTGTCAATATTTCAGCCACTATCACTATTTTCTTAGCATCAACATTTGCTAATTTATTGACCAGCTCTTTAGTTCTGGGTGTAGTAGGCATAAATTCATTACTTACAACAATTCTGTCTTGTCGTAGTAATTCTGAAAGGATTGAGCAAACCCCAGCCTTATACATTTTTTTATTAATTTTTTGTTCAAATATTCTTGGTTGTGCCGCAAAAGTTACACCGCCTGATCGCCATAGAGGGCTTCTTATTGTTCCTGCTCTTGCTCGCCCTGTGCCTTTCTGTCGCCAAGGCTTCGCACCACCACCTCTAACTGCAGAACGATTTTTATGCGCCTTAGTCCCAGCACGCGCCCCAACAAGATGTCTAACAACGAGCTGATGCACTAAAGTTTCATTAAAACTTTGTCCAAAAACTTTCTCAGTCACATCAATTGCCTTCGCCGAATCCTGTTCTGATATTGCAGGTATTTGTAAAGTCATAGTGTGTTTTAACCTTTATTTCTCATTTTCACAGCAGGAGTGATAACAACATCACCTCCTTTAGAACCAGGCACCGCCCCAGTTACCAACATTAAATTTCTTTCTTTATCTATAGTATGGATAGTCAAATTTTGTACTGTTCTTTTAACTGCACCCAAATGACCAGACATTTTTTTTCCTTTAAATACCCGTCCAGGAGTTTGACACATACCAATTGAACCATTAGATCGATGCGATATTGAGTTTCCATGAGTTGCATCCTGCATACCAAAATGGTGTCTTTTTATTCCACCAGAAAACCCCTTACCAATTGATATCCCGCTGGCATCAACTACCTCTCCTTCAGTAAATAAATCCAATCCAATAACAGCACCGGATACTAGTTCCTCCCCCTCACCGTCATCCAATCTAAATTCAAATAACTTTCGACCAGCTGTAACTTTTGCTCCAGCATAATGACCTGCAAGTGCCTTATTTACTTTTGATGATTTTTTTTCTCCTATAGCAACCTGAATTGCTCGATAGCCATCAGTATCAAGCTTCTTTATCTGCACAATTTTATTTGTACTAACTTCTAAAACGGTAACTGGTATTGATGAGCCATCTTCTGAAAAAATTCGGGTCATACCACATTTTCGACCAATAAGTCCTATTGACATTTGTCAATTCCTCGTATCAAACAAACACCCTTAAAAGAGTATTATTATTTAAGCTTAATTTGAACATCAACACCAGCAGCTAGATCTAACTTCATCAAAGCATCTACTGTTTTATCAGTTGGTTCAACAATATCTAACAACCTTTTATAGGTCCTTAATTCATATTGATCTCTTGCATCTTTATTAACATGAGGAGAGATCAATATTGTAAAACGCTCTTTTTTTGTAGGTAGCGGAATAGGACCCATTACTTGAGCACCAGTTCTTTTTGCTGTTTCTACTATTTCACCAGATGATTGATCTATTAATTTATGATCAAAAGACTTCAAGCAAATTCTGATAGTTTGATTAGACATTTATATCACTCAATAATTGAAGCAACAACACCCGCACCAACTGTGCGACCACCTTCTCGAACTGCAAAGCGTAAACCATCATCCATGGCAATTGGATTAATCAGAGTTACTTCAACAGTCACGTTATCACCAGGCATAACCATTTCAACTCCTTCATCCAGCTTAACCGCACCTGTTATATCAGTTGTTCTAAAGTAAAACTGAGGTCTATACCCATCAAAAAAAGGAGTGTGACGCCCACCTTCATCTTTACTTAAAACATAAATTTCAGCTTTAAATTTTGAATGAGGATTTATCGACCCTGGATGCGCCAAGACCTGACCCCTCTCAACCTCTTCTCGCTTTGTACCGCGCAACAACACTCCTACATTATCACCAGCCTCACCTTGATCTAGTAATTTACGGAACATTTCTACACCTGTACAAGTCGTTTTTGTAGTCTCTTTGATCCCTACAATATCTAATTCCTCACCTACTTTAACAACCCCACGCTCCACACGACCTGTTACAACAGTGCCTCGTCCAGAAATTGAAAAAACATCTTCTATTGGCAATAAGAATGCTCCATCAACTGCTCTTTCAGGTAATGGAATATAAGAATCTAATGCATCAACTAACTTTCGAACTGCAGGAACACCTATATCACTAGTATCGCCTTCCAATGCCTTTAATGCTGAGCCTACAATAATTGGTGTATCATCACCAGGAAATTCATATGCATCCAGCAACTCTCTAACTTCCATTTCAACTAATTCAACAAGCTCATCATCATCCACCATATCAGCTTTATTTAAAAAGACAACAATATATGGAACACCAACCTGCCTAGACAATAATATATGCTCTCTTGTTTGTGGCATAGGCCCATCAGCAGCTGAACATACTAAAATAGCTCCATCCATTTGAGCAGCGCCAGTTATCATGTTTTTTACATAATCAGCATGACCAGGACAGTCTACATGAGCATAATGTCGTGAATCCGACTCGTACTCAACATGTGATGTTGCAATTGTAATGCCGCGTTCACGCTCTTCAGGCGCATTGTCTATTTCATCAAAGGCCTTTGCCTCACCACCCATCGCTTCAGCCATAACCTTAGTTAAAGCCGCTGTTAGTGTTGTTTTTCCGTGATCAACATGCCCGATAGTCCCAACGTTAACATGTGGTTTATTTCTTTCAAATTTTTCTTTTGCCATGAGTCAATACCTATATTTTTTACTTTTAAGAAACTTTTCTAATAATAGCTTCCGCAATACTTGCAGGTGTTTCGCTATATTTTTCAAACTGCATACTGTAAGTTGCTCGTCCTTGTGTCGTAGATCGTAAATCTGTTGCATAACCAAACATTTCTGCCAGTGGAACCTCACATTCAATTACTGTTCCTGCTGGCGACTCATCCATACCTAAAACTAAGCCACGCCGCCTATTTACGTCACCTACAACATCCCCAAGATAATCCTGAGGAGTTATCACCTCAACCTTCATTACAGGCTCAAGTAACACAGGATTTGCAGTTTTCGCCCCATCCCTGAAGCCAATAGATCCTGCTATTTTGAAAGCCATTTCATTCGAATCGACATCATGATACGAACCATCGAATAAACTAACTTTAACATCAACAACTGGAAAACCAGCAATAACACCATTTTCCATTTGCTCTTGAATTCCATCATTAACTGCCGAGATGAATTCCTTTGGTATTAGTCCATCAGCAATATCATTAACGAACTTGTAACCACAACCCTGTACTTGCGGCTCGATTCTTAGAAAGACATGCCCGTATTGCCCCCGACCTTCAGCCTCTCTTATAAACTCACCTTCGCATTCGATACATTTATTTATTGTTTCCCTATATGCAACTTGTGGCTCTCCAACATTAGCCTGCACATCAAATTCTCTTCGTAGCCGGTCAATTATAATTTCTAAATGCAACTCACCCATACCTGAAATTATTGTTTGTCCTGACTCATCGTCCGTTAAAATTCTAAACGACGGATCTTCTCTAGTTAATTTATTTAAAGCCAATATCATTTTTTCTTGGTCAGCCAATGTTTTTGGCTCAACAGCAACTGAAATTACTGGCTCAGGAAAGTCAATTTTCTCTAGCGTTATTACCTCTTTTAGATCACAGAGGGTGTCTCCCGTCGACACATCTTTCAGCCCTACCGCTGCCGCAATATCGCCAGCCCTAACTTCCTTTACTTCTTCTCGGCTATTCGAGTGCAATTGAACCAGCCGACCTATTCTTTCTTTTTTTTCTTTAATAGGATTGTATATCACATCTCCAGCCGATAGCACTCCAGAATAAACTCTAAAAAATGTTAATGACCCAACAAATGGATCTGTAACGATTTTAAAAGCTAATGCAGAAAAAGGCTGCTTATCACTTGCCTCTCTTTGCTCTATTTTTCCTCCAGAATCAACAACTCCTTTTATTGCCTCAACATCTGTTGGTGCTGGTAAAAAATTAATCACTGCATCCAATAAACTCTGAACACCTTTGTTCTTAAAAGCTGAGCCGCAAAAAGCTGGAACCAACTTGTTTTCCAAGGTTTGCGATCGTACTCCTGCCAAAATTTCAGAGTTTGAAAGCACACCTTCTTCTAAATATTTTTCCAAAAGATCATCGTTTGCATCAGCAGCAGCTTCTACCATTTTCTCTCGCCATTCTTCAGCAAGCGAAACCAAATCATCTGGTATATCTTCTTCTTTAAACACCATTCCTTGGTTTTTATTTTCCCAATATATCGCCTTCATTTTAACTAGATCCACAACCCCTTCAAAACCATCTTCCGATCCTATTGGAATCTGCATGATTACAGGAAACGCACCGAGACGACATCTTATCTGGTTTATAACACGAAAAAAATCAGCACCCAGCCGATCCATTTTATTAACAAAAGCAACCCTCGGTACTTTATATTTATTTGCCTGCCTCCATACTGTTTCAGACTGAGGCTCTACACCACCAACCGCACAAAAAACTGCGCAAGCGCCATCCAAAACACGTAAAGAACGCTCAACTTCTATTGTAAAATCAACATGACCTGGCGTATCAATAATATTGATTCGATGGAGCGGAAACTTTTTCTCCATTCCACTCCAAAAACAAGTTGTTGTTGCAGAAGTTATTGTTATCCCTCTCTCTTGCTCTTGCTCCATCCAGTCCATGGTTGCCGTCCCATCATGCACTTCACCTATTTTGTGAGACACTCCTGTATAAAACAATATTCTCTCTGTTGTTGTCGTTTTACCCGCATCAATATGAGCCATTATCCCTATGTTTCTATATTGTTCAATAGGTGTTTTTCTCGACACAACAAGCCTTATAACTAAATCTTAGATTACCATCGATAATGAGAAAAAGCTTTGTTAGCATCAGCCATTTTATGAACATCTTCTCGCTTTTTATTTGCCGCCCCACGACCTTCAAAAGCATCTAGTAATTCACCAGCTAGTTTTGCAGGCATCGTTCTTTCGTTTCTTTTTCTTGCGGCTTCAATCAGCCACCTCATGGCAAGAGCAGATCTTCTTGCTGGCCGCACTTCTATTGGAACCTGGTAAGTCGCACCACCAACACGACGAGACTTTACCTCAACTCTTGGCTGTACGTTTTCTAGCGCCTTCGATAAAACCTCAAGCGGCTCATCATGCCCTTTTGATCCTATTAGATCCAATGCTCCATAAACTATTTTTTCAGCTACTGATTTCTTTCCACTAAACATCAATAGATTCATAAACTTAGTTAGCATTTCGCTTCCAAATCTAGGGTCGGGTATTACCATTCTTTTCGTTGCAGCTCTTCTTCTAGACATCTCTTAACCCCCTTATGATTTAGGCTTCTTTGTGCCGTATTTTGAACGACCCGCCTTCCTGCCATCAACACCAGAAGTATCTAAGCTCCCGCGAACAACATGATAACGAACACCTGGCAAATCTTTTACACGACCGCCTCTTATTAATACAACTGAATGCTCTTGCAAATTGTGCCCTTCACCACCAATATAACTACTTACCTCATACCCACTCGTCAATCTTACCCTTGCTACTTTACGCATTGCTGAGTTTGGCTTCTTTGGTGTCGTGGTATATACACGAGTACAAACACCTCGTCTTTGAGGGCATGCCTTCAAAGCCGGCACCTTACTCTTATCTACTTTCTTAGCGCGAGGCTTACGAACCAATTGGCTGATCGTTGCCATAAATTATCTACTCCGGTATACAAATTTTAATTGCCATACAATAAAAGAACCGCCATACAAACAATGCACGGCGGCCCTTAAAACAATACTAACTGCTCTTAATTCATTAACTTATGTTAGCCGTAGATTATACAACCCAAATGCCAACAAGGTCAAGTTTTTTTATTTAATCTTCTGTGTTTAAAGCTCGCTTTAAAGCTTCTTCTACATCATCATTATCAGTGCCTGAACTTAGTTCTGTTGATAAGTCTACTACTGAGCTTTCTTCTTTTTTTGATCTACGATGTTCATGATAAGCTAGTCCTGTTCCTGCAGGAATCAACCTTCCTACAATTACATTTTCCTTTAAACCATTCAAGCCGTCACTAATACCCCGAACTGCAGCATCTGTTAATACTCGTGTTGTTTCTTGAAATGAAGCCGCCGAAATAAATGACTCTGTTGCAAGCGATGCTTTTGTTATCCCTAAAAGTACTGGATCAAAGCTTGCCGGAATTTTACCATCTTTTTCCATTTGGTTATTTACTTCATTTACGAAAACTCTTTCAACCTGCTCACCTTTAACAAAATCAGTTTCACCCGAAGCTGTAATGTCAACTTTACGTAACATTTGTCTGATGATTGCCTCAATATGTTTATCATTAATTCCCACACCTTGAAGACGATATACATCTTGAATCTCTTTAACCAAATAATCTGCCAATTCCTCAACACCTCGCAACCTTAAAATATCATGCGGTGTCAACTCCCCTTCAGCAATAGTCTCACCTTTTTCAACAAATTCACCTTCAAATACAGTAATATGCCTCCATTTTGGAATAAGCGTTTCGAACTGCTCACCTTCAGAGTCAGTAATTACGATTCTCTGCTTACCTTTTGTTTCTTTACCAAAAGATATTGCTCCTGTTGCTTCAGCTAGTATTGCAGGATCTTTTGTCTTACGCGCCTCAAACAGATCGGCAACTCGAGGCAACCCTCCTGTAATATCCCTCGTTTTACTTGATTCTTGAGGTATTCTTGCCAGAACATCTCCAACTAATACTTCACCACCATCTTTTATTCCAGCAATTGCTCCAGTTGGCAAGAAATATTGGGCTGGGATTTCGGTGTTTGGCAAATTAATTCCGTCCCCATTATCATCAATAAGCCTAACCATCGGCCTTAATTCTTTACCCATAGCACTTCTTTGCTTAGGGTCAGTAACCACCCTGGAAGTTAACCCAGTAATATCATCAGTTTGTTCTTGTACAGTAACACCATCAACAAAGTCGATTAACTGAACATATCCATTTACTTCCGTTACTACTGGGTGTGTATGAGGATCCCAATTTACTATGACGTCACCCGTTTCGACAGCCCCACCTTCATCAACTGTAAGTACTGCTCCATATGGAATTTTATAACGCTCACGCTCTCTTCCATATTCATCCACGACTCCTACCTCCCCCGAACGAGAAACTGCAACGAGATGACCATCTTTATTTTTTACAGATTTTAATTTATTGAGTCTTATCGTACCATTAGATTTAACTTGAACATTACTTATCGAAGCAGATCTTGATGCAGCCCCTCCAATATGAAAAGTACGCATTGTTAGCTGTGTTCCTGGCTCTCCAATTGATTGAGCAGCAACCACACCAATTGCTTCACCAATATTAATCATATGACCCCGCCCCAAATCTCGCCCATAACACTTTGCACAAATACCATGCCGCGCTTCACAAGTAATCACAGAACGTACTAACAATCTATCTATTCCATTTTCTTCAAGAATCGAAACCATAGGCTCATCAAGCATTGTTCCCGCAGGAATAATAATGTCTTCTTCTTGGGACAAAACATCATCAATCACTACACGCCCTAAAACACGCTCTGCCAAAGACTCAACAACATCACCACCTTCAACAATCGGCGTCATAGTTAAACCTTCACTCGTCCCGCAATCAAGAAGAGATACAACTAAGTCCTGGGCAACATCTACCAATCTACGTGTTAGGTAGCCAGAGTTTGCAGTTTTTAATGCTGTATCAGCTAAGCCTTTTCGAGCTCCATGAGTTGATATAAAGTATTGAAGAACATCCAATCCTTCACGAAAATTTGCAGTAATTGGTGTTTCAATGATTGATCCATCGGGTTTTGCCATTAATCCACGCATACCTGCCAATTGCCTAATTTGTGCAGCCGAACCCCTTGCTCCCGATTCAGCCATCATAAAAACTGAATTAAATGATTTTTGCTTAACCTTTTCACCCGCAGCGTTTATTGTTGTTTCTTCCCCTAAACCTTCCATCATTATGTTTGCAACTTGTTCATTTGCATGAGACCAAATATCAACTACTTTATTGTATCTCTCTCCATCTGTAACAAGACCAGAAGAATATTGACTTTGAATTTCTCGGACTTCTGTCTCTGCCTTTTCTAAAATTTCACTCTTTTTTTCAGGAATTTTCATATCTTCAATTCCAAATGAAACACCTGATTTGGTTGCAAATTCAAATCCTAGATACATTACCTGATCAGCCAGCATCACTGTTTCTTTATTACCTAGATGCCGATAACTATAATTAATTAATTTAGATATGTTCTTTTTTGTCATATCCACATTAACAACATCGAAAGGCATACCATCAGGAACAATCGCCCAAATCAATGCGCGACCAACTGTCGTCTCATATCGCGTTACTCGGTCCTGAAATTCACCTGAATTATTTTTAATTTTTTCCGTCACTCTAAGCTTAATCTTACTTTGAATCTCAACTGACTTACTATCTAAAGCTTTGTTAACCTCATCAATATCAACAAAAAAACTTCCCTCTCCTTTTGCATTAATCTTTTCTCGGCTCATAAAATATAAGCCTAATACAACATCTTGAGATGGGTTAATAACCGGCTCACCATTTGCAGGGGATAAGATATTATTTGTAGCCATCATTAATATTCTTGCTTCAAGCTGAGCTTCAATTGACAATGGTATATGCACAGCCATCTGGTCACCATCAAAGTCCGCATTAAACGCGCTACAAACCAATGGATGCAGCTGAATAGCCTTTCCTTCTATCAAAGTTGGTTCAAAAGCTTGAATTCCTAATCTATGCAATGTGGGAGCTCGATTCAGCATTATTGGATGTTCCCGAATAACTTCTTCTAAGATACCCCAAACTTCGGTACCCTCCCGCTCTACCATTTTCTTTGCTGCTTTTATAGTTGTTACCAAACCTCTATATTGTAATTTGCTAAAAATAAATGGCTTGAATAGTTCTAATGCCATTTTTTTTGGCAACCCACACTGATGCAACTTAAGCGTTGGCCCAACAACAATAACCGAACGCCCTGAGTAATCGACACGCTTACCTAATAAATTTTGCCTAAAACGTCCCTGCTTCCCCTTAATCATATCCGCTAATGACTTAAGAGGACGCCTATTTGTCCCCGTAATCGCTCTTCCTCTGCGCCCATTATCTAATAACGCATCAACTGATTCCTGTAGCATTCTCTTTTCATTACGCACAATAATATCAGGCGCATTTAAATCTAAAAGTCTTCTTAATCGGTTATTACGATTTATCACCCGCCGATATAGATCATTTAGATCTGAAGTCGCAAAGCGACCACCATCTAATGGAACCAACGGCCTTAATTCAGGTGGTAAAACAGGCAATACGGTCATAATCATCCATTCTGGGCGATTACTAGAAATAAGTAACGACTCTATAACTTTCAATCGTTTAGAAAACTTTTTTATTTTTGTTTCAGAGTTTGTTGAATTTATTTCTTCACGAAGAATATTAACTTCTTCTTTCAAGTCTATTGATTTTAGAAGATCAAAAACAGCTTCTGCCCCCATTTTGGCATCAAATTCATCACCATGCTCTTCGACAGCATCAAGATACTCTTCATCAGTAAGCAATTGACCCACTTCCAATGTAGTTAACCCCGGATCTAACACGACAAAAGATTCAAAATACAAGACACGCTCAATTCCACGCAAAGTCATATCTAGTAATAATGCAATTCTTGAAGGCAGCGATTTTAGAAACCAAATATGTGCAACAGGACTTGCTAAATCAATATGCCCCATTCTTTCTCGCCTTACTTTGGAAACTGTAACTTCTACACCACATTTCTCACAAATAACACCACGATGCTTTAACCTTTTATATTTACCACAAAGACACTCATAATCACTTACTGGACCAAATATTTTTGCACAAAACAAACCATCTCGCTCTGGTTTAAATGTCCGGTAGTTTATAGTTTCAGGCTTTTTAACTTCACCATAAGACCATGAACGAATCATAGCAGGTGATGATAAACCAATACGTATTGAATCAAAATCGTCTGTACGACCTTGGCGTTTAAGAAAATTCATCAAATCTTTCAAGAGCTTGTCCTCTTTATCTAATATTTGGGTGGCTGGCTAAATAATGTATTTAAAGTCAATTATATTTGGCTTATTTTTAATATAACTCTCATAAATATTTTTACTCTAATTCAATATTTACAGCTAAAGATCGTATTTCTTTAATTAATACGTTAAATGATTCTGGCATACCTGGATCCATTGAATGATTCCCATCAACTATATTTTTATACATTCTTGTTCTTCCAGTTACATCATCTGATTTCACAGTTAACATTTCCTGCAGGGTATAAGCAGCACCGTATGCTTCAAGCGCCCATACTTCCATTTCTCCAAAACGCTGACCACCAAATTGCGCTTTACCACCTAACGGCTGCTGTGTAACAAGACTGTAAGGCCCTGTTGAGCGAGCGTGCATTTTATCATCGACTAAATGATTCAGTTTTAACATATACATGTAGCCTACTGTAACTTCTCTCTCAAATGGCTCTCCTGTTAATCCATCGTAGAGAGTTATTTGCCCATGTTCTGGTAAATCTGCTAGCCGTAACATTCTACGTATATCTTCCTCTGAAGCACCATCGAAAACCGGAGTTGCCATAGGAACACCCCCAACTAAATTACCAGCCATTTCCATAATTTCATCTTCAGAAAAAGAATTTAGATCCTCTTTTTGACCACTACTATTATAAATCTTTTCAAGAAAGCCACGAATTTCCACAATTTTTGCCTGAGCTTCTAGCATTTTACCTATCTTAATACCTAAACCTTTAGCCGCCCAACCTAAATGTGTCTCAAGAACCTGACCAACATTCATTCTAGATGGAACACCTAAAGGGTTTAATAGAATATCAACTGGGTTACCATCCTCTGTATAAGGCATATCTTCAATGGGGACTATCTGGGAAATAACTCCTTTATTTCCATGCCGACCAGCCATTTTATCTCCTGGCTGGATACGTTTTTTAACAGCTAAATAGACTTTAACCATTTTCAAAACCCCTGGGGCCAAGTCATCACCCATAGTAATTTTCTTACGTTTTGACTCAAACTTTTCATCAAACTCTTTACGCTGCTGATCGATTTGCCCACCTATTGTTTCTAATTGGACATTAACATCTTCATCTTTTACTTTAATTTTCAGCCATTCAGACTTTAATAAATCATCAAGAAGTTCCTGAGTAAGCTCAGTTCCTTTTTTTAAATCCCCTAACCCTGCAGACATAGATTGCCCAACTAACATTTCTGCCACCCGACTAAATATATCATTTTCAATGATTTTCAGCTGATCATCTAAATCTTTTTTATGTCGCTTTATTTCTTCTTCTTCTATTTCAAGCGCCCGTTTATCTTTTTCTACACCATCTCTTGTAAATACTTGAACATCAATAACAGTCCCCCTCACACTACCTGGTACTCTAAGAGAAGTATCTTTTACATCAGCCGCTTTTTCACCAAATATTGCACGCAACAGTTTTTCTTCAGGTGTGAGCTGTGTTTCTCCCTTAGGAGTCACTTTTCCAACTAGAATATCACCACCTTTAACTTCAGCACCTACATAGACAATCCCTGACTCATCAAGCTTGGATAGCGCTTCTTCACTAACATTTGGTATATCTGCAGTAATCTCTTCTGAACTATGTTTCGTTTCTCTTGCTACACAAGTTTTTTCTTCAATATGTATTGTGGTAAAACGATCTTCTCTAACAACTCTTTCAGAAACTAAAATTGAATCTTCAAAGTTATATCCATTCCAAGGCATAAAGGCAATTAACATATTTTGCCCAAGCGCCAATTCACCAATATCTGTTGAAGGGCCATCCGCCAATATATCCCCTGAATTTACAAAATCACCTGGTCTAACTAATGGTTTTTGATTGATACAAGTATTTTGATTGGAACGAGTGTATTTTGTTAAATTATAAATATCAACACCAGGAATGCCTGTAACTGTCTCACTATCATTAACTTTTACTACAATTCGAGCTGCATCTACTGTTTCAATAATACCGCCACGTTTAGCAACAACTGTAACACCTGAGTCTTTTGCTACCACGCGCTCCATTCCTGTACCAACTAACGGTTTTTCAGCCAATAAAGTTGGGACGGCTTGGCGCTGCATGTTTGACCCCATCAGAGCACGGTTAGCATCATCATGCTCTAAAAATGGAATAATTGAGGCCGCAACTGACACGATCTGTTTTGAAGATACATCCATATATTGCACAGTATCAGTCGAAGCTAAAGTAAATTCATCTTTATGCCTAACAGAAACCAATCCTTCAATTAATTTACCGTTTTCATCAATTGAAACACTTGACTGTGCAATAACGAAGTTCCCTTCCTCAATTGCTGACAAATAGTCAACTTTATCAGTTACAACACCGTTTTCTATTTTTCTATACGGTGTTTCTAAAAAACCATATGAATTAGTTCGCGCATAAACTGACAAAGAATTAATTAATCCAATATTTGGCCCTTCAGGTGTTTCAATGGGACAAACCCGACCATAATGAGTTGTATGTACATCCCTAACCTCAAACCCTGCTCGCTCTCTCGCTAATCCACCAGGCCCTAATGCTGAAACACGTCGTTTATGTGTAACTTGAGACAAAGGATTATTCTGATCCATAAACTGTGACAACTGACTAGAACCGAAAAACTCTTTTATTGCTGCTGAAACTGGTTTGGCATTTATAATTTCCTGCGGCATATATCCTTCAGAATCTGCAAGTGTCAATCTTTCTCTCACCGCTCGTTCCACTCGAACCAAGCCTACACGAAATTGATTTTCAATCATTTCTCCAACAGATCTAACCCGCCTATTACCAAGATGATCAATATCATCAACTGTTCCATTGCCATTCCTAATTGCAATTAATTCTTTAAGAACATCAATTATATCGTCCTTACTTAAAATACCTGCTCCATCTGTATCTTCTCTTCCTAATCGACGATTAAATTTCATCCTTCCTACTGCAGACAAATCATAACGATCTGAAGTAAAAAACAAATTTGAAAAGAGGTTTTCAGCAGAATCTTTTGTTGGTGGCTCACCTGGTCGCATCATCCTGTATATTTCGACCAATGCTTCCAATTTATTTGTTGACGCATCAAGACTCATTGCATTTGAGATATATTGCCCTCTATCCAAATCATTTACATATAAAACATTAACCTCTGTTATTTTTGCATCCAATAATTTCTGCAACAATTCTTCGGTAATTTCTTCATTGACATTTGCAATTAACTCTCCTGTTTCCTCTTCAACCACATTGTGAGCCAAAACTTTTCCATACAAGTATTCTTTCGGCACTACAATTTCTGTCACTTTTTCCTTGGACATCTTGCGTATATGTTTGGCCGTGACTCTACGGCCTTCCTCAACAAGCACTTGATCATTGTATTTAATATCAAATACTGCCATTTCGCCTCGCAAACGCTCAGGAATAACATGATATTTGATTTTTTCATCACTTAAGGTAAATTGGTTCGTTTCGAAGAACATCTTTATCATTTCTTCATTGTCATACCCCAGAGCCCTTAACAAAATTGTCGCTGGAATTTTACGTCGTCTGTCTATTCTTACAAAAACGGCATCCTTATGATCAAACTCAAAATCTAACCATGACCCGCGATAAGGAATTACTCTTGCATTGAATAAAAGTTTTCCAGATGAATGCGTTTTACCTTTATCATGATCGAAAAAGACACCTGGAGATCTATGTAATTGAGAGACAATTACACGCTCTGTTCCATTGACAACAAATGTTCCATTATCTGTCATCAAAGGGAGCTCGCCCATATAAACTTCTTGTTCTCTTATATCTTTAACTACTTTTGCAGAGACAGGTGCATCTTTATCATATATAACAAGCCTTACTAGAACACGCAAAGGAGCTGCATAAGTTGCACCACGCTGTTGACATTCTTTTACATCAAAAGTAGGCTCACCTAATCTATACTTAACATATTCAAGTACAGCATAACCTGAGTGACTCACAATAGGGAACACACTACTAAATGCACCATGCAACCCCGTTTCTATTCTCTTTTTTGGCTCAATGCCAGATTGTAAAAATCGGGCATATGATTGAATCTGGGTTTCTAATAGGTAAGGTACTTCTAAAACTTCAGTACCTTTTCCAAAATTATTACGAATACGCTTTTTTTCAGTAAAAGAATAGGACATATTGCTTTCATTCCTTCAATCAAGGATTGTTAAATATTAAGTCATAACCAACACAAAAAAATGGTGGAAGTAGGACTTTGTACAAACTGTAAAAGGCCGGAGACAATAATGTCACCAGCCTCTTGCATAATAAACTTAAAGGACTTGGGTTTTTAATTTTTTCAATACATGCCCTCTTGTTCTTTCTTCAAATAATTTATTTAATTTCAGATGTTGCACCAGCTTCTTCAAGTATTTTTTGAGCCTCTTCAGCCTCAGCCTTACTTACACCTTCTTTAACTGGTGTTGGAGCACCTTCCACGGCTCCTTTTGCTTCTTTCAAGCCCAGACCTGTAATGCCACGAACCGCTTTAATTACAGAAACTTTATTTTCACCAAATGATGTTAAAATCACATCAAATTCAGTTTGTTCTGCGCCACCACCTGCATCACCACCACCGCCAGGCGCTGCTGCAGCAACCGCAGCTGTTACACCAAACTTTTCTTCCATTGCTGAAATTAAATCAACAATTTCCATAACAGTCATGTTAGAAACTGCTTCCAAAATATCTTCTTGTGAGATTGCCATTCCTGATATTCCTCTAAATATAATAAGTTTTTACTAGTTTATGAAGCTTATGCAGCTTCTGCTTCTTGCTTCTGATCTCTTAGAGCAGCTAAAGTACGAGCTAATTTTCCAACAGGTGCTTTCATCACCGCCATAATTAAACTTATACCTTGATCGCGTGTCGGCAAACTTGCCAAGCGCGACAACTCTGTAAGCTCATGTATTTTTCCATCAAAAGCAATGACCTTAGCAATTAATTTTTCATTGGATTTTGCAAAGTCATTAATTAATCGTGCTGCTGACCCCAGATCATCCATTGAAAACGCAAGAATTAATGGACCAACAAGCCCTTCCTTCATACATTCAAATTCAGTCCCAGAAACTGCACGCTTTGCCAAAGAGTTCTTAACTACTCTTAAATAAACGCCAGTTTGTCTTGCAGTGTTTCGTAGGTCGGATAACTCCGCTACTGTTAATCCACAATATTCGGCTGCCACTACTGAATATGCTTTTGCAGCATATTGAGCAACCTCATCAACAACTACCTTTTTGCCATCTAGGTTTAATGCCACAGATTACCTCCGGTAATTTATTTAGACTAAAAGTCTAAATTAAACAAAACGCATCTAATTTTAGACGCACCTTACGGTTACTTCACCAGTCATTTGGTAAAGACTTCCGCCTACGCTGGCAAACAGTTAAACTATCAATTATACTTTTCAGTACCAGCGGTCTTTGACGGCTGCCAGACACCTAGCAACCCAAAGTTTTTTAGAAACAATCAATTTTATTTAAGAATTATATTGTTAATTTAAAACAATCCTTAGCTAAAATTTTTCTACCTTCTTAAATATCAATACTACTTTGATCTACACACAAACCTGGCCCCATTGTCGAGGATATTGCAATCTTTTGTAAATAAACACCTTTTGCTGAAGAGGGCTTAGCTTTCTTCAAGTCTGCTATTAAAAACTCTAGGTTTTGCTTAAGTGAACTTTCGTCAAACGAAACCTTTCCAATTGAACAGTGGATAATACCACCTTTATCAGTACGGTATCTAACTTGACCTGTCTTTGCATTTTTAACTGCTGTTGCCACATCAGGAGTGACAGTTCCAACTTTAGGGTTAGGCATTAAACCTCTTGGCCCCAATATCTGCCCTAACTGACCAACAACGCGCATTGCATCAGGAGAAGCTATAACTACATCAAAATCCATTTCACCTTTCTTTACCTGATCAGCAAGATCATCCATTCCAACAACATCTGCACCCGCTTCTTTCGCTGCATCAGCATTTGGGCCTTGTGTAAAAACTGCCACCCTGACAGTTTTACCTGTACCATTTGGTAAGAGAGATGCTCCACGAACATTTTGGTCTGATTTCTTTGGGTCAACACCCAATAAAACACTAACATCCACAGATTCATCAAACTTAGTATTAGCAAATTCTTTTAGCAACGCGACACTTTCAGAAATTGAATATTGCTTGCTTTTATCAACTTTATCTTCAATTAACTTTGCTTTTTTAGTTAACCTAGCCATTATAATCCCTCCACATCCAGACCCATACTACGAGCACTACCAGCAATAATTTTAACTGCCGCATCCATATCTGCAGCATTAAGATCCTCCATTTTGGTATTAGCAATTTCTTCTAACTGAGCTCGAGTAACTGTCCCAATCTTTGCTGTATTAGGCGTCCCACTCCCTTTTTTAACACCCACTGCTTTCATCAACAAAACTGAGGCTGGCGGGGTTTTAGTAATAAAAGTAAAACTTTTATCATTAAAAACGCTAATTACAACAGGAATTGGAAGCCCTTTTTCAACATCTGATGTTTTAGCATTAAAAGCCTTACAGAATTCCATAATATTTAGACCATGCTGCCCTAAAGCTGGACCAACCGGCGGACTTGGGTTGGCTTCACCTGCCTTAACCTGTAGCTTGATATAAGCTGTTATTTTTTTTGCCATCTTTTTACTCCTAATTTGGGTACTAACGCATTTTCAGCTCCCCAATATACAAAAATCCCTATTCCATCATTGAGAAGAACAGAGATATCAATTTACTAAACTTTTTTTAGATTTTCTCTACCTGACCAAAACTCAATTCAACCGGCGTAGACCGACCAAATATCAAGACAGAAACTTTCAGCCTACTTTTTTCGTAATTTACTTCTTCCACATTTCCGTTAAAATCTTTAAAAGGCCCATCTATGACTCTCAAAACCTCACCTACTTCAAACAATACTTTAGGTCTTGGCTTATTGACACCTTCTTCAACACGATTTAATATTGCATTTGCCTCTTTGTCTGAAATAGGCGCTGGCTTATCTGATGTGCCACCAATAAATCCAAGCACTCTAGGGATATTTCTAACCAGATGCCATGTATCATCATTTAGCTCCATCTGAACAAGCACATATCCGGGAAAGAACTTTCTTTCACTTTTTCGTTGCTGCCCCATTCTCATTTCTACAACTTCTTCAGTTGGAACCAAAACCTTTCCAAACTGCTCTTGCATTCCCTCTAACTCTATTTTTTCTTCTAAAGCAAGTTTTACTTTATTTTCATAATTTGAATAAGCATGAACAACATACCAGTTTAATGCCATTACTTAACCCCCTTGACCAGTTAAGCTTTTAATTGCCCAGAATAAAAACATATCCAGAAACCAAAGAAATAACCCAACAATAAACACTAAGCCAAACACCAGCAATGTTGTTCTTATTGTTTCCTCTCGAGTAGGCCAGACTACTTTTCTAACTTCTTGCTTTGACTCAAGCGCAAATTCCCAAAGCCCTTTTCCTCTTGCTGTCGTCAGCATAATTCCTATTGCAATTAAAAAAACCGTTACGAGCATCAATACTCGGTAAAGCATTGTAAAACCGGGAACATCAGAAAAATAATAAAAAGCAGCCACACCAGAAATTACAAAAACAAGAGATAAACCTTGTTTTACAACATCGAGTAATTTTGATGTATCTTCTTCAGCCTGTGCATTCATTTTTGATAATTGTTTTTAAAATATTAAGCTAGACACTGAATGGCAGGCCAGGAGGGACTCGAACCCACAACCTGCGGTTTTGGAGACCGCTGCTCTACCAATTGAGCCACTGACCTATTCAGAAATCATAAAGAACCAACGATTATACCGTGTCTTTTCACGTTGCGCAATAAAAACGAATGTTTTAAGTTAGTAATTGGAGCTCATAACCGGATTTGAACCGGTGACCTCTTCCTTACCAAGGAAGTGCTCTACCGACTGAGCTATATGAGCGGTCTGTAGTTAGTTGAAAAGAATGGAGCGGGTGATGGGAATCGAACCCACATAATCAGCTTGGAAGGCTGGAGTTCTACCACTGAACTACACCCGCAGATTTCCTTTGATGGAAAGATGGTGGAGGGGGGAGGATTCGAACCTCCGAAGGTAGAACCGTCAGATTTACAGTCTGATCCCTTTGGCCACTCGGGAACCCCTCCTGAGCCGCTTATTATCACAATATTAATCAAGCTAGTCAATAATTATTTCAAATGACATTTAAACCAGCCCACAAAATCGCCCCACCCCATCTACCTTACACCTAATTCAAATTATTCATAGCCAAAGAAAAATCACCTGAAATTATTCTTTCCATTTCGATCTCAACCTTACTAAATACGGAAAATAACGCTTCACGCTCTACTGCCGAAGGGTTTGACAAAACATAATCTGAAACCTGCCCTCCTGCTTCTGGCCGCCCCACGCCCAGCCTTAATCGATAAAAGCCCTTGCCACCTAAGTTCGCGATTATATCCCGAAGTCCATTATGTCCCGCATGCCCTCCTCCATTTCTTAGCTTTACCGCCCCCACACCTAGATCTATTTCATCATGAACAACCAAAATTTGCTCACTATTAATCTTGTAAAATCGAGAAAATGCAGCAACTGACAAGCCACTACGATTCATAAATGTTTGAGGCTTGAGTAAAGTCACTTTTTTTGACTGAAAAATACAATTAGCAACAACTCCTTGAAACTTCGGCTCATTAGCCCATGACTGACCACATAGTTCTGCCAGTCTATCCAAAAACAAAAAACCGGCATTATGCCGGTTTTTTTCGTACTTTTGCCCAGGATTCCCTAAGCCAACTATTACCTTAATCACTTTTCTCATCGCCGTCACCTGAAGCACCTTCTTCAGATGCGGCACTTTCTTCACCCTCTTCAACGTCATCATCTTCAGCAACAACTTTTGTTTTAACTACTTGAGCAACCGTATGATCATGATCTCCTTCTTGAGCCAAAATTACACACTCAACACCCTCAGGGAACACAATATCTGTTAAGTGTATAGAATCGCCTATATCTAGATCACTTAAATCAATTTCAATATATTCTGGCAACAATGCCGGCAAACAAGATACCTCAACATCGACCATAGCGTGAGTAATAACACCACCAGCCTTAAATCCAACGCAAGTTTCTTCATTCATAAAATGCAAAGGCACTTTAACTTTTAAAGCCTCTTCTGCGTTAACACGCATAAAATCCATATGCATTACCTGGTTTTTCGCAGGGTGACGCTGAATATCTTTTAATATTGCCTTTTCAGTCTTTCCGTCTATCTTTAAGTCTAAAATATGGGAATAAACAGCCTCATGATTCAAATGTTTATTTACTTCATTCTGAATCAATACTATTGACTGAGGACTCGCCTCTCCACCATAAACTACTGCAGGAACCTGACCATCACGACGAACCGCTTTCGCAGAACTTTTTCCTGATTGATCGCGATTTTTAGCTACAAATTCAAACACATTAGACATCTTTTTCTCCAAACTCACTCATTAATAAGCACACTAAACTTACTTTTATTTATTATTTAATCCACATAAAGCGAACTGACCGATTCACTTTCGGCAATTCGCCTGATAGTTTCAGCTAACATTTCTGCAACACTTAGTTGTCTAATTTTTTCAATTGACAACAACTCGTCATTTAACGGAATAGTATCAGTAACAACTAATTCATCCAAAACTGAACTTCTTACATTATCCGCAGCCGCTCCCGATAAGACAGGATGAGTACAGTAAGCAACTACTTTAATCGCTCCATTTTTCTTTAAAGCTGCTGCTGCATGACACAAGGTGCCTGCGGTATCAACCAAATCATCAATCATGACACAAGTTCGACCTGAAACATCACCAATGATATGCATTATTTCAGATACATTTGCCTTTGGACGCCTCTTATCAATTATTGCCAAATCAGCATCACCCATCCGCTTTGCTAATGCCCTTGCCCTCACAACCCCACCCACATCAGGTGAAACAACGATTAAATTTTCATACTTTTGCCGCCAAACATCTCCAAGCAACAAAGGCGAAGCATAAACATTGTCAACAGGTATATCAAAAAAACCTTGAACCTGCTCTGCGTGCAAATCAACCGTTAGAACTCTATCTGCCCCAGCTATATCAATCATATTGGCGACTAATTTCGCCGTAATTGGCACTCTCGCCGATCTTGAGCGCCGATCTTGTCGTGCATATCCATAATAAGGCATAACTGCTGTAATTCTTGATGCAGAAGCTCTTTTTAACGCGTCAATCATAACCAGCATCTCCATTAGGTGCTGATCAGCAGGAGAGCACGTAGGCTGAATAACAAATACGTCTTTGCCCCGTACATTCTCCTCAATCTCTACAACTATTTCTCCATCACTAAAACGCCCGACTGTTGCCATCCCAAGACGCATATTTAGCTTCCTCACTATCCCCTCAGACAACGCTCGATTCGCATTTCCAGAAAACACCATCATTGAGGAATCTTGCATTTAAGCACCTTACAAAAATTTAAGATGAAGATAAAATGGCTGGGCTGCCAGGATTCGAACCTGGGTATGCGGAGATCAAAACCCCGTGCCTTACCGCTTGGCGACAGCCCAATAAAATTTCAGTCCAATAGCTTGTTGAACAATGGTGATTTATTTATCCCTCTGGTCAAATATACCTGCCATCTTTCTTTCAGCCCCTGCCAAGCTTCACGCGCTAATTCCTTCGAATCAAACTCCGCAAAGACACAAGCACCTGTACCCGTTAATCTAGCGTCAGAAAACTTCGCCAAATCCACCAAAGCATTTTCTACGGGCTGATATGACTTACTAACAACATCTAAACAATCATTTTGATATTGTCCTGCAAGAAAATCAGACATTCTGATTGATTTACTGCCCCTTGTCAAATCCCTTTCTGAAAAAATTTCTTTTGTATCCACATGGCACTCCGGTTTTATAACTACAATCCATTTTTCCGGAAGATCTATTTCCTCAATTTTTTCTCCCACACCTTCAGCCCAAGAAGCTTTACCATACACAAAAATTGGGACATCAGCTCCCAACTCCAACCCTAACTGCATTAGTCTTTTTTTAGAAATATTCAATTTCCATAATTTATTTAACACAACTAGCGTTGTTGCAGCATCAGAACTTCCACCACCTAACCCTCCTCCCATAGGCAGGTTTTTTTCTACTTCAATAGAAACCCCTTCCTGACACCCTGTCTCACGCCTTAATAAGTTAGCTGCACGAATAGTCAAATCATCCCTTTCTGAAACACCAGGAATAGGTGATAATAAAGTTATTTTTCCATCTTTAGCTGGGTGGTATGTAATCCAGTCACACAGTGAAATAAACTGAAAAACAGTTTGGAGCAAATGATACCCATCATCTCTTTGTCCTGTTATCCTTAACATTAAATTCAACTTAGCTGGCGCAGGCCATTTTTTACCCCATTCCATAATTTTTTTATCTTAAATGCCCTTGCAATTAAAAATTTCTACTCTTCCCACTTGTCTATAATCAACTTCATCGTTGAGTTTTTTCGATTAACTTTAATTTTCTTTGGTAACTTATCATTTTTGACTAATTGCATTTTTTGATAGTTAACTCGCCAACCCAATTGAACAAAACCTTCTTTCTCTCGTTCATATGTGTTTTCTGGGTCAACTAAACCGAGAACCCAATATTTCAATGCAGAAACAGGCACTAAAACCCCTGTGTATTTTTTAATCACATCCTCAGCCGACCCATAATGCTGAATCTGCTTGCCATCATAATTCACCAGTACGCGCGCACCGTTGATATTCACAATTACACGCCCCATTCCAAGTGGACCAAATAATTCAATGACATCTTTATTTCTCAGGTGCCTCCAATTAATCGATGCAGATAGTGTATTATTTTGGTCAGATACAGCAAGTCGACCTGAAAACCCCCACTCATCTTTGGCATATAAATAATTTCTTTCTTCCAGCTGAAATAAGGCTGTTGATTTAACTGGTTTGTTACTACATGAAGCCAGAAAACCCATTAAAAATAGTATGACAAAAAACCTGATTTTCACTTATCACTTCACATTATTAAATAAGCGCTGAGTTTTTAATAAATAATCGTCATCAGGTGCTTTTTTATAGACTTTATCGAAAAGCTTTTTTGCTTCATCCTTTCTGCCTATTGCCCATAACACCTCAACGATATGAGCGGCTATTTCATTTTCTGCTTGTTTTTCATATGCACTTTCCAAATAATTTAGTGCTTCTTCAAACCTTTTTTGCTTAAATCGCAACCATCCTAGACTATCAATAATCACCGCCTCATCTGGCTTTAGTTTTAAAGCCCGAAGCAAATATTTTTCAGCATCTTCGTATCGATTTGTTCGATCTGCCAATGTGTAACCAAGGGCATTCAAAGCATTTGCATCGTTTGGATCTTGCTGTAAAACCTGCAATAGGTCTTTCTCTACTACGTCTAACTTGTCCAGTTTTTCTGCTATTAAAGAACGTGTGTACAATAAATCTCTTTGTCCTGGAAATTCTTTCAACCCATTTGATAAAACATCATAGGCTTTTTGATATTCTTTTTGCGAACTATAAAGTTCTGCCTTCAAAAGCTGAGTATTTGACTTTTGTTTAGGAAATTTTTTAGATATTTTTTCGATACGGCTTTCAGCCTTAGCATACTCCTTCTGTTTTAGAAGCATTGATATTGCGACCATTGAAGCTTCATATTCAAAAGGCCCTTGGGTTACCTTATCAAACCAGACCAAGGCCTTATTATAATTTTCTTTCTTGTATTCGATTCTACCTAAATAAAAACTTGCTGGCGCATCCCAGCCAGGCTTATTAACCAGACTTTCTAAAACATCTATCGCTTCATCGTCCTTTTCCTGTTGAAGATAGACCAAAGCCATAGAAAACTGAGCATCTCCATCCACTGGGTTAGCATCTGAAATTTTTCGATAAATCTGCAATGCCTCATCAAAACGTTCTTCTTTCACCAAGATCTGAGCTAACATCTTTTGTACTCGCTCATTTTCAGGTTTTTTTTCCAAAATACTTTCTAAATCTTTTTTAGCTAGGCCTAAGTCCCCTTTCTGCGCGGTTAACTGCGCACGTAGAATTAGAGCTTTTTCCCAGTCAGGTTGCGCAACCAACGCAGCATTAACCTTTGTTATTGCAACATCTTGCCTCTTTAACTGCCCAGCTAATAAAGCTTGAACATAAAGAACTCCTGATTGATTAGGGTGCTGAACAGAAACCTCCTCCATTACATCAGAAACGAACTCAGTGTTCCCTTCTTTTTCCAGAATTTGTAACACTTCCATTATTGTCGATTCAAAGCCCGCCGGATCATCCTCTAAAACTCTACCTAAATGTTTAACAGCTTTGTTTTTGTCAGACCCTCTTAAAGCAGACAAGATGGCTATTTTTCTCGCTGAAAGATTTTTTTCATCTCGCTTTAACCATAAAGAAACTGCCTCATCAGTTTTTTTCGTATCCTTCAAAAAAAGCCCTATTTTTGCTGCCCTTTCAGCAATTTTTGGATCATCCACATGTTTTGCCGCTTGCAAATAACCTTCTAAGGCAACACCATATTGTTTTCTTTGTCCAGCAATTTCAGCCGTCATCAAAAGATAGAGTACCTCTGGTGTAATTGCTGTTACCTTTTCAGGAACAACTTCCTTTTTCTTTTTAACAATTTCTTTTTTTTGTTCTTTTACCGAGAGATCTGGTTCTTTTTCTTGAACACTTGCGCATCCAGCTAGAAATACAGTGATCAGCACAGCTAATAACTTCATCATTAACATTAACAAATTCTCTATTTAAATATGGTTAAACATAACTATAGAATATCAGAAATCCGACATAATTTAGACCAGAATTTTTAATCCTTATGTCTATCAGGTCACTATTGCGGAATTTATAATCATTTCTTTAGCCTATTAAAAAAGGATAAAAAAAACGTGCAGCTCATGCCACATAACTGATTCAGAAACATTTATCCACACAAAAAAAACACAAATATAAAATAAGCAACCGTTTTCACTTAAACTATATATTTGATTAAATCGCTATTTTCCTTAGAATAAGCTCCTTTAATATGACAATACCTCACAATCAATGACACTTCATGCGGTAGGAATTAACTATAATACTGCGCCTATTGCAATTCGGGAACGATTAGCATTCCCGGCTGAGTTACTCGAATCCGCTCTTAAAACCCTGTGGAATAGCCATAAGATTGATGGAGCAGCAATTTTATCTACCTGCAATCGAACAGAGTTTTATTTTCAAACTGACGAAAACACCCCAAGCTCACTAATTGAATGGATTGCTGAAAATAAAAAAATACCACCAAGTGAGTTTATTCCTTATCTTTATAATTATACTGATAGCCAATCAATAAAGCATATGTTTCGTGTTGCTTGTGGGTTAGACTCAATGGTTCTTGGCGAACCACAAATTCTTGGCCAAATGAAAACAGCTTATCAAGCCGCTTATGAGGCGGGCACCTTAGGAAAGCATCTAGGAAAGCTATTCCATCACACTTTTTCAGCAGCAAAAAAAGTACGCACCGACACTGCAATTGGTTCCAGTCCTGTCTCTGTTGCTTTTGCTGCTGTACAATTAGCTCAACAAATTTTTGACTCATTATCGGAACAGACAGCACTGCTAATAGGAGCAGGGGAAACTATAGAGTTAACCGCCAGACATTTATCTCAAAATCACATTGGCAGGATAATTATAGCAAATAGAACTTATGATAAAGCCCATCATTTAGCTACACAGTTTAATGGATATGCCATTGATTTGTCAGAAATCCCCAACCATTTAGCCGAAGCAGATATTGTTGTTTCTTCTACCGCAAGTCAACTACCTATATTAGGTAAAGGTCGAGTTGAAAGTGCCATCAAAAAACGCAAACATAAACCTATGTTTATGGTAGATTTAGCTGTTCCTCGTGATATTGAAGCCGAAGTTGAACAACTAAGAGATGTCTACCTCTATACTGTTGATGATTTACAGAATACTATAGACCAAAACATTAACTCCAGACGTAAGGCCGCTATACAGGCAGAAGAAATTATTGATACCCAAGTTGAGTATTTCCTGTCATGGATGCGTTCCCAAGGCGCTCAATCAGTCATCAAAGATTATCGGCTACAAGCGGAATTAACGCGCAATGAAGTACTTGCCAAAGCGATGACCCAATTAAACAATGGACGCTCTGCAGAAGATGTATTAAACCAATTAGCACATACACTGACAAATAAACTTATTCACACACCCAGTGCACAATTAAGGGAAGCGGGAGCAAATGATCGACATGATATAGTCGCCGCTGCAAGAGAAATATTTAAATTAAAATAATGAAAGCCTCAATACAAACTAAACTTGAAAACCTTGGCGATCGCTTTGAAGAAATCGCTGCACTTCTGTCTCAACCTGAAGTGCAGAGTGATCAAAATAAATTTCGATCATTAAGTCAGGAGTACGCCCAAATAGATCCTATTGTTAGTTGCTATAGTCACTACAAAGAAAACGAAGAAACCATCAGCTCAGCACAAGAAATGGCCAAAGACTCTGACCCTGAAATAAGAGAAATGGCCAAAGAGGAATTACTTGAGGCAGAAGCTGAAAAAGAATCACTCCAAAACCAATTACAGATTTTATTACTCCCCAAGGATTCTAACGACAATAGAAATGTATTTTTAGAGGTTCGTGCTGGTACTGGAGGAGATGAAGCTTCTATTTTCTCAGGTGATTTAGCCAAAATGTACCAGCGTTTTGCAGAAAAACAAGGCTGGACAACTGAAATTATCACTGAAAACCGAAGTGACCAAGGTGGCTATAAAGAAATTATTCTACGCATTGTGGGTAAAGAAGTTTATTCACAATTAAAATTTGAATCAGGTGTTCACCGCGTACAACGTGTTCCTGAAACAGAATCTCAAGGCCGGGTTCACACCTCTGCCTGTACTGTCGCTATTATGCCAGAAGTAGAAAGCATTGATGAGTATGAAATTAACTCATCTGATTTGCGGGTAGATACTTTCAGAGCATCAGGTTCAGGCGGCCAACACGTTAACAAAACAGATTCGGCTATTCGACTCACCCACCTGCCAACGGGTGTTGTTGTAGAGTGTCAGGATGAACGTTCTCAACATAAAAATAGAGCTAGGGCTATGTCCTTATTACAATCCAGATTATTAACTGCTGAACAAGATAAACAGCAAGCTGAACAAGCAGAAGACAGAAAATCTCAAATAGGTTCAGGCGATAGATCAGAGCGAATCCGCACTTACAATTATCCACAAGGACGTATGACTGACCACCGCATTAATCTAACTTTATATAAATTAGATGAAATTATGCAAGGTGGATTAGAACATGTCATTAACCCTTTAATTAGTGAACATCAAGCAGAACTGCTAACCCAGCTGGGTAATGACTGATATTCAAACAGCTCTATCTACTGCAACCAAACTGCTGAAAAAAACATCAGATTCCGCTTCACTTGATACAGAAGTTCTACTCTGTCATGTTTTAAATAAATCTAGGTCTCACCTTAGAGCCTGGCCAGAAAAAAAATTACAGGAAAAAGATAAACAGCAGTTTTTACAGCTGATTAAGCAACGCCAGCAAGGGCTTCCAATTGCCTATATTATTGGGAGTAGAGAATTTTGGTCGCGTGATTTCAAAGTCAATAATCAGGTTTTAATACCTCGACCTGATACCGAGTTATTAATTGAACTTAGCTTGAGAATTCTAGCCGACGCACAAAAAACCAGCCTCCTTGATTTAGGAACAGGCAGCGGTATCGTTGGCATTACCCTCGCAGCAGAACGACCGAATATAGACGTTATTGCCACCGATCTTAGCGTCCAGGCACTCACTATTGCAAAAGAAAATGCAGCAACCCATCAAATCAAGAATATTCATTTTATCCAATCCAATTGGTTTGCCCAGATACCCGGTTTAAATTTTGACTTAATCGTCAGCAATCCACCCTATATTGCTAATAATGACCCTCATTTATCTCAGGGTGATATCCGTTTTGAGCCTAAAAGTGCTTTAACCTCAGATGAACAAGGTTTAAGTGACATCAAAAAAATAAGTGCTCAGGCCCACAATTTTTTAACGCATAATGGTACACTAGCGATTGAACATGGTTTTGACCAACAAAAAGCCGTTCAAACTATTTTTAAATCATTTAATTACCACAACATCAAAACCCACTCCGACCTCTCTGGCAACCCTAGAGTAACAACAGGCCAATGGAAGACAAAATGAAGCAAGAAGAATTTCAACTCCCTAGACGTGTCACTACCCAATTATTGCATTTAGCTCAAATTTCTCCAAAAAAAGAAATATGTGGCTTAATTGGGTCAAAAGATGGCGTTGCCAACACCTGTTATCCAGTACAGAATATAGCGGATCAAGCAGAAACACATTTTCATATGGATGCTAAACAACAAATTAGTGCTATATCAAACATTAGAGATAATAATGAAACACTATTTGCTATCTATCACTCTCATCCAACAGCACCCGCAGTACCATCAACTACTGATAAGGAGCTTGCGGCATACCCTGATGCACTTTATTTAATCATATCTCTCAATACAAAAGGTGTACTTGAAATCAGAGGGTTTAGAATGATTGACAAATCTTTTACTGAAATATCTCTCAGTATGCTTTCTGATTAATATTTTAAGCGATGAAGGTTCTGTTCAGAATCTTCAGAATCCTTGTTTTAATAATCATTTTCATCTCACTTGCCTTTTATACAAAAACGCAAAAACTAAAATCCCGAGCGTGGTCTGAACCTTTACAAATCATCATTTACCCCATGAATGGTGACGGTAGCATGCTTGTCGAACAATATATAAAACAACTTAAAGTCGAAGCTTTTAATGATATTGATGTTTTTTTTCAAGATGAAGCCAAGCATTATAATTTATCCATTCAAAACCCCACCGTCACTAGTTTAGGCTCCATAATCAGCAAACTTCCACCTAAAGCGCCATTGCCTGATGCCGGTTTTAGTAAAATTGCCTTATGGAGCTTAAAACTCCGATACTGGGCTTATAAAACTACGCCTGATAACAATTCTAACTTATATCGTGTAAGAGCCTTCATTTACTATCATCAAGCCGAAGAAAACAAGCAATTACAACATTCACTGGGACTAGACAAAGGATTACTAGTCATTGCCCATACCTTTGCCGCCAATCAACTTGAGCAACAAAACAATATCGTTATCGCGCACGAGATATTACATACACTAGGTGCAAGCGATAAATATGATAGAAATAACCAGCCATTATTTCCTGCTGGTTATGCTGAACCAGAAAAAAAACCTCTCTTTCCACAATCACTCGCAGAAATAATGGCCGCAAGAGTCCCTCAATCAAACCATCAAGCTGAAATGGCTGAAAGCCTTGAATCTTGTGTTATTGGCATAAAAACGGCTACAGAAATTAACTGGATTCAAAGTAAAACTCAGGATTAACAGCCAACTCCTTGTATTCCAATAATCTTCATCTAAACTAAAAGCACTAATTATCAGGAATAAAATAGTGCAATTGTTTAACAAAATATTCAGAAAGAACAAAGCCAGCATAGGTATAACTGCTATAAGTTTTACCTCAGAAGGTATTGCGCTTGCCATTTCCCAATATACAATAAATCAAAAACTAAAGCTGATTCATTGTGAATTCATTCACACTAACAATAAACAATTATCACTTCAACAAATCACTGAAACTCATCATTTAAAAGGTTATGACTGCCATCTTGTTCTAGCACCTAATGATTATCGTTTAATAACAATAGAGCCGCCTGCAGTTACTGAAAAGGAAATGCCAGAAGCTATTCGCTGGAAAATAAGTGATTTAGTAGAATTTCATATTGATGATGCAATTATTGATCACTATCCCCTTCCCATTTCTGAGCGTGTAAATACAGAAAAAAAAATGGAGGTTGTTGCCACGCCTAAATCTACAATCCAACCTCTAATTGATTTATGCACATCATGTGATTTACATGTAAAAATCATTGATATACAAGAAACCAGTCTTAGAAATCTGGCGAGCTTACTCCCAGAAAACAAGACAGGTATCGCTGTACTCCATTTACAAAAAAATACCGGTCAAATTATTATTGAAAAAAAGGGATTGATCCACCTAAGCAGAAAATTAGCCATGGGGTTTGACCGCTTAGGATTCACTGATTCTTTTATGAGTGACGGACAAATAGAACTAGAACGAAATAGCTTGGCATTAGATATACAACGTTCTTTTGATTATATAGAAAGTTATTACAACCTACCTCCCATTTCAGAACTTGCCGTTATTCCTGTCATAAAAAACACGCAAGGAATTCTAGACTTTCTTAATAATAATCATGGTATTACTAGCAGAATAATGGATTTATCTGCCATGATTGATAGTGATATTTTATTGAATGACAGCACTCAATCCCTATGCGCTCCCGTTATTGGTGCCACATTAAGGAAGACTGGTGATTCAAAATGATTCAACAAGTTAACTTATACCAAGATGCACTTAAAACCAAGACTACATCAGGTTTAAATAACTATCTGTATGGAGTAGCTCTAGCCGTTTTATTATTTTTGGGGTTTAGTCTTTATTTATTAATAGATAAGAACAATACTGAAACCAGCATACAACAAGCTCATCAACAACTCAGTGATGCAGAATTGCATGTGCAATTAATGCAAGAACAATATCCAAAACAACAAGTAGACACCTTCATTCAACAAGAAATATCTCGCTATGAAAATATATTAAGCAGCTTATCTCAAGTTGTTTATTTATTATCTGATAATGAATCAGACCAGACTCAAGGATTCTCCAGATATTTTTCTGCTTTAGCCAGACAAAGTTCTTCTGACATTTGGCTAACTGAAATATCTATTGATGCCGAAAGAAATTACCTTTCACTACATGGCAGCACTTTTAATACAAAAGCGATCCCTGAATTTTTACAAAAATTACATCATGAAGCTGTTTTTAAAGGCCGTGTTTTTGACTCATTAAATATGACTCAATCTATCAAAATAAAAAAACAGCTTGATTTCAACGTTAGTACTGCGACAAAAAAATCAGAAGAAGAGTCAGAAGAAGGGAGTGAGTCCAATGGATAGTCTTATTGAACAATTTAACACCTTAACCACTAGAGAAAAATCAATACTGCTAGCTACATTAGCTATTGTTTTTTGGGGTACATGGGATAATTTTTTCTATCAACCACTTCTCGCAAGCCATAACCAGTTAAAAGACCAGCTTTCTTCCATAAATCGTCAAGTTATGGAACAGCAACAATCAGCAATGCTAATAGAAGCTTTAGGAAAAACAGACCCTAACCAGACTAATAAACAAAAACTTAACAAAATTAAAGTAGAACTTAAGAAATTAAAGTCACAGCTGGGCATTGGTGAAAAAGTGTTTGTTTCAGCTCATGTAATGATAGAAGTTCTGAGCAATATACTAAAAGAAAATAGTGCACTAAAGTTGATAAAACTGGAATCAATCCCAGTTACTTCCTTATCTAAATCTGACCAAGACCATTCAGGTGTTTACCAGCATGGTTTATCAATTACCTTAAGAGGCAGCTATCAAAATACGCTTAATTATCTAAAATCTTTGGAATCTCTTCCTTGGAAATTTAGCTGGGATACCATTGACTATAAAGTTGAAAAGTACCCTATAGCTGAAACTACTTTACGTGTTTATACCTTAAGTTTTGAGGAGAATTGGCTTGGCTTATAAAAAATCATTCTTTTTGATAGTAGGTTTATTGTACAACATTTACTGTTTTGCAGAATTTAGGGACCCAACTAAACCTGCTTCTTATTTTAAAAATACAGGTGTGATTGCACATCAATCAAAACAATTAAATTTATCATCCATCTGGATTTCTGGTGACTCAAAGCGAGCAACCATTAATGGCGTGACAGCTCAACAAGGGGATTTTATTTCTCCCACTATTAAAGTTTTAAAGATTGAAAGTAATTCCGTATTAATCAAGCAAAAGGGTAAAACAAAAAAACTCAGCCTTTTTTCTCACTCTTTTAAGTCACAGTAACAAAATATTTCTGCTATGAAAAAACTTATCATATTTTTTACAATAACCTCGTTATTGCTTTCATGCTCTACCATTCCAACAGTAACACAAGACACTATTGATGATGCATTTTCTAGCTCATCTTCGTCAGTTATGGTTGAGAAAACCCAAAAAATACCTGCTGAAATTAGTGCCGCATTAGTGCCAAATTATAACCAAACACTTTTCAGCCAAAATAAGCGATTAAGCCCCAGACAGTTCAATATATCGGTTCATCAAGCTAAAGCGCGTGATTTTTTTATGGGACTCGTTGTTGATACCGAAGAAAACATGATGGTTCACCCTGATGTTAATGGATTAATTTCATTAGAATTAAAAAATGTAACGATTGATCAGGTGATGAATGCCACACAAAAAGTTTACGGTTATAATTTCAAAAAAAATGACATTGGTTATATTGTTTACCCAGCCACGCTGCAAACAAAAATATTTAAACTAAATATTTTAGACCTTATCAGACAAGGCCAGTCAAACACTCAGGTTACTTCTGGCCAACTTTCAAGTGATAATAGTGGAAGTAGTTCAGAGTCATCTGATGATAGTAATTCTAGTGCATCAAGCTCAGGAAGCTGGATCAAAACACAAACAAACTCTGATTCCTGGAAAGAAATAAAACTAGCCGTTCAATCAATAATTTCAATAGACCCACAAGCATCTGTTGTGATTAATCGTCAGTCAGGAATTCTTGTCGTTCGAGCAAAGCCCGTGCAACTAAGAGAAGTAGAAGAATTTATTTCTCATACACAAAAACAAAATAGCAAGCAAGTTGTTTTGGAAGCAAAAATTATTGAGATTATTTTAGATGATAGCCATCAGGCAGGTGTTAACTGGCAAAGCATTATAAGAGAAGGCATCAAAAAAGCACCATTAATGACAGGTATTGGTGCTTTAACCGCATTAGATTCCTTTAGAAATGTTTTTACAATCGGCGGAAGTTGGGGAGATTTTAGTGCCTATGTTGAATTATTAGAAACTCAAGGTAAAGCAAATATTTTATCCAGCCCAAGAATATCAACTTTAAATAACCAAAAGGCTATTATTAAAGTTGGCCAGGACGAATTCTTTATTACAGAAGTTTCAACCGATACAGAAACAAGTATTTCGGGTATACCTTCTCAAACTCAGGATATTACCTTTACACCCTTCTTTTCGGGTATCTCTTTAGATGTTACACCTCAAATCAATGACAGTGATGAAATTACATTGCATATACATCCCTCCATTACACGCGTAAAAGACCAGACAAAAAATTTCACCCTTAATGGAAAAGAAGGTTCATTACCTATGGCGTTAAATACTGTACGAGAATCAGACAGTATTATCAAAGCTAAAAATGGTCAAATTGTTGTTATTGGTGGATTAATGCAAGAAATAAAAGAAGAAAGTAAAAGAGGTATTGCAGGGCTTTCTCAAATTCCTTATATAGGCAACTTATTTAGGGTAAGCACGGGTAAGACTAAAAAATCAGAATTAGTAATTCTTCTTAAACCGACCTTGATGAATAAAGAAAGTGATTGGGAGCCTGCCCTTAACGCAAGTAAAAAACAAATTAATCAACTACGAAATCATCCATTATGGAAATAATCATAAGTTGGCAAATAAATAGTACCATTCATTCTTCTCAAGGTTAAGACCTATGTATCTAAAACATTTTGGCTTATCTGAGTTTCCATTTGGATTAACACCCGACACACAGTTTTACTTTAACTTGCCCAGTCATAAAGAGGCAATGAATGTTTTGCACATCGCACTAAAAAGTGGCGAGGGTTTTATAAAAATAACCGGTGATGTTGGAACGGGTAAGACGATGTTATGTAGAAAAGTGCTTAATTCACTAAAACACCCCTTTGTTACTGCCTACGTTCCTAATCCACATTTAACACCTGCCGGCCTACGCTTAGCCATTGCTAAAGAACTTGATATTCCCTATTCTAAAGCTGTTATTCAACGCATCAATATTGCTGATGAGTTAGGTATAAAACATTCTGGGGATAGTGGTCAAAGCCAAATTTTGCAACATATTACTGCACATTTACTTAAAGCCGCTGAAAAAAGACAAAAAACCGTCATTATTATTGATGAAGCCCAAGCAATGTCTGAAGAAAGTTTAGAAGCATTAAGACTATTAACTAATTTAGAAACAGAAAAACAAAAATTATTACAAGTTATTTTATTAGGTCAGCCTGAACTTGACACCTTATTACAAAAAAAATCAATTCGTCAATTGAGGCAACGTATAACTTTTAGTTATCACTTAAAACACCTTACCCTTAAAGAACTTAGTGCTTATATTAAACATCGTTTAAGTATTGCTAACATTGAAAAACCAAATATTTTTTCTAAACCCGCACTCTTTGCATTACATTATTACAGCAAAGGTATACCCAGAATAATCAATATTCTTGCCCATAAAGCCATGTTATCTGCTTATGGAAAAGATTTAGAAACAATAGGTTTAAAACAAGTAATCTTAGCTGCAAAAGATACCGATGTAACTAATAATCGTTCTCATTCTTCTGGAATAAAACAAGGTTTTTTCTTTACACTACTAGCCAGCTTAGGTTTTCTAATTGCTCAACAAACAGGGGTTTTGTTATGAGCTTATTAAACCAGGTATTACAGGACTTAGAAAATAGAAATGCCAGTAATAGTCCAAAACAAAGAAAGATAAATCAGCTTAAAGCAGCTACTAACACCCAAAAAAACTCATACTTTTTCCTGATAATACTTCTTTGTCTTACTACGAGCATTGCTTTAATCAACTTTATCGTAAACGACGAAGATGTCATCGCCCCATTAACTCCAAAGCCTGAAAAAATCCTAGAAATTACAGATATAACTCCGTCACAAAAACAAATTACCGAGCCAACAATCAATATTTCTAGTATTAATGAACTGCAAGAAATAGAACAGATAAAGATTAAGCCCGAAGATCAAGAACCAATAGTAAAGTTAGAAAGCCAATCAATTACTACTTTACAATCAGAGAAAAATACAAATAATCTAGCTCAGCAACTGGCGAAAAAAGATGCGCCAATAAAAACCAACAAAAAACGCCAGACTCAAAGAAAAAAACTTTATAAACAACAAAAACACATTACAAAAAAAACCAGTCCTAAGCAACAAGTTGAAAAACTGTTTATCCAAGCAAAAAAAGAAAAAAATAAGATAACCCAGCAATCTACACTAGAAAAAATCCTCATTCTCAACCCAAAACATATAGATGCCAGGTTGTTATTGGCGAATAATTTATTAAATATAGGCTTATTGCAGAAGACGATTGAAATATTAGACCAAGGGATACAACTATTCCCTCAAAACATACAATTTATTAGTTTTAGAAGCCAATTGTTTTTACAAAATAATCAACCTCAATTAGCTTTAGATATTTTGCATCGAATAGACTCAAGATATAACCAGAACGAAATGTATCTGAGTCTTCTAGCCTCTGCATACCAACAAAATAGTGAGGCTTTACATTCTTTAGAAATCTACCAAAAATTAATAATAATCAATCCTCTAAAAGCTGAATATTGGTTAGGGTTCGCCATTGCCCAAGAAAAACAAGGAAATAAAGCACAGGCATTAAAAGGATATCAACAAGCTCTTGATAAAAATACATTAAAAAAATCAATAGCAAGCTATATTAAACAACGAGTAAGCTCACTAAAAAGACTATAAACCTATGGACATTAAAAAAAAAATCCGTATTGGTGATCTGCTGGTTCAAAATCAGATAATCACCCATGACCAGCTGATGTCTGCGCTGGGAGAGCAAAAAAAGACAGGAAAAAAGCTCGGTAGAACACTGATAGACCTTAATTTTCTTACCGAAATAGAACTCCTTAACTTTCTATCACGGCAGCTTCAGATTCCATATATCGATATTTCGCAATACCAGCGAGATGATAAAGTTGTCCAAAGCTTACCAGAAAGTTTAGCAAGACGTTTTAGAGTCATGCTTTTAGAAAATAATGAGCACGATGTACTATTAGCCATGGCAGATCCGACTGATTTATTGGGTCTGGATGAACTAACTCGTATTCTTAAAAAAAGGATTCGTCAAGCCGTCGTAAAAGAAGTCGACCTTTTACAAGCTATTGATCAGGTTTATCGTAGGACGGATGAAATTAGTGATCTGGCGGATCAATTACAAGATGAATTAACTGAAAATGATTTTGACTTTAATTCACTGATTACCTCAAACGAGGTAGCAGAAGCTCCCGTTGTTAAACTCTTGCAATCTATTTTTGAAGATGCGGTGCAAGTCAGTGCTTCCGATATTCATATCGAACCTGACGAAAAAGTTCTTCGCATTAGACAACGCGTTGATGGTGTTTTAAATGAGCAAGTATTAAATGAAGTTAAAATTGCTTCAGCTCTAGTGGTTCGTTTAAAACTTATGGCAGGGTTAAATATTTCTGAAAAAAGGCTTCCACAAGACGGCCGGTTTAGCTTAAAAATTAAAGGTAAATCATTAGATATTCGGTTATCCACCCTGCCCGTTAATACCGGTGAATCTATTGTTATGCGTTTACTTGATCATTCACAAGGCTTATTAGATTTGAGTAAACTGGGGATTCCTGATGATATCCTCAACCGCTTTAAAGGACATATTCGAAACCCGCACGGTTTAGTTTTAGTCACAGGTCCAACCGGTAGTGGAAAAACCACCACACTCTATGCTGCATTATCAGAAGTCAACACAGCAGATACTAAAATAATTACCGCAGAAGATCCCGTTGAATATAGCATCCCAAGGATTAACCAATCTCAAGTTAACGAAAAAATTGGTTTAACATTTGCCAGTGTTCTTCGTTCTGCTTTACGGCAAGATCCTGATGTTTTACTCGTGGGAGAAATAAGAGATGCAGAAACAGCTGAAATTGCAATTCGTGCCTCTATTACAGGACATTTGGTTTTTTCCACCTTACATACCAACAATGCTATTGAATCAGCCACACGTCTTTTGGATATGGGAGTAGAAGGCTATATTCTTGCCAGTGCAATTCAAGTTATTATTGCGCAAAGATTAGTACGTAGAATTTGTGAGCACTGTATTACAGATACAAAAATAGAAGAACCTCTACAAATATGGTTAAGCGATAGATTAAAAACTAGCAGTGACACAATTAACTTCAAGCATGGAAAAGGCTGCCAACATTGCAACCAAACAGGTTACAGAGGAAGAGTTGGTGTCTATGAATTGCTCGAGATGACTCATCCAACCTTAGATGCATTAAGAAATAATAATTCCGCAGAATTTACTCAGGCCGCTATTAACACACCAAGCTATCAATCTTTTTCAGAATGCGCGTTAAACCTTGTGCGTCAAGGGGTTACAACCTTAGATGAAGTGATACGCATCACTGGAGCAGGAGTCTAAATTGTCATCATATCAATACAAAGCCAGGGATCATTCAGGCGCTTTAGTTGAAGGAATTATTGCTGCAGAAGACAAAATGCTTGCTGCTCGACGACTTATCAGCCAGGAAATGATCCCTATCACCATAGAAGATAATAATAGTAGCCCAGATGTTATGGAGCAGCTAAATCAATGGCAGGACCTTAACAGTTTAGCAATTGATGACTTAATCATCTTCAGCAGACAAATGTACAGCTTAACTAAAGCGGGCGTACCCATCATACGTTCTTTACAAAGTCTGATGCAATCGACTAGAAACAAAGCATTAGCTCGCGCGCTTAAAGATGTGTCCATCGCACTGGAAGCAGGACAACCATTAGGGGTCGCATTAAAAGAACATCCTCAAGTATTTTCAAACCTGTTTGTCAGCATTATCAGTGTAGGTGAAGAAACGGGAGGGCTAGACCTAGGTTTTTTACAAATATCACAATACTTAACCCGAGAGAAAGAAACAGAGAGCAGTATAAAGTCAGCTCTTCGCTACCCAACTATGGTTTTAATCGCCATTAGTGTTGCAATGGCAGTTGTAAATATTTACGTTATCCCTTCTTTTAAAAGTGTCTTTGATAAAGTGGGATCAGAGCTACCTTGGCAGACTCAGATGCTGATGACAATATCTGATTTTACGGTGAACTATTGGCCGCATATATTAGGCGGCTTACTGATCACAGGTATTTCTCTTTCCCAATTTATCAAAACACCTACAGGGCACATGCTTAAAGACCGCCTTATTTTAAAAATACCCGCTGTTGGCAGTATTATTCACAGAGCCACGATGGAACGATTTTCTCGTTCTTTTGCCATGATTTTAAGTTCCGGTGTCCCTATTATTCAAGGAATCACCATCGTTTCCAAAGCTATCGGTAATATTTATATCGGATCTAAACTGGATACCATGCGAATTGGTATAGAAAAAGGGGACAGTATCAGTCGTATGGCAATGAGCATAGGTTTATTCCCACCGTTAGTGATACAAATGATTATGGTCGGTGAAGAAACGGGTAATATCAGTGATATGTTGTTAGAAGTAGCCGATTTTTATCAAATTGAAATTGAAGCAGAGTTAAAAAACTTAGCCAGTGTGATTGAGCCTTTTTTGATTGTTGTGATTGGAATTATGGTATTGATATTAGCTTTAGGTATCTTCTTGCCTATGTGGAATTTGTCTAGTGCTATGACTTAGTCAATCGGTAGGCAAAAAAAGATCTGCCTACCCTATCCGATTATTTTAACTACTGATTAAAACCATAACCTTTAAGTTGCCATAACTGCTGATCTTTTGAATTTTTTCCTACATACTTTAATTTAGCCCAAATATTTTGTGTACCTTGCGCTGTTTCATAATTCAATGTCGGCATAAAAAAATCAGTATTTGTTAATATAATGCCTGTACCTACAGTTTCTGAACAAGTCGCAGGATTATTTTCCTCAATTGATTTCATTCCCCATACATGTTTTCCTTCTGAATTCGTTCCTAAGTATTCTAAATCAATCCAAACGTTATCATCATTATCCTGAGATTGATATAGCATCAATGGAAGATGAATATCTAAATTCGACGATACAGTTCCTGTTGCTGGTATTTCAATACAGTCTTTAGAAGGAGCAGGCGTATCAGGTGCAACAACACCATCGATTACTATTGAAAGATCAGATACATGTAAAGTGGGTGATCGAGTTATATAACCGTGAAAATCCAGCAGAGCAATCTCAAAATACAAGATTCCTTTTCCATCAAGCAACTGATTTGTTTCAGACAACGCTACACTCGTAGTATTCCAGTCTGTAATATCTACGACTAGACTACCTGATTCTGTAAAATTTTCTGAGCTAAAACGATAGAAAGCTTTTGGAATTTCATCATAATCCATACAAGAAAAATAAGAGGAATATAAACCGGTTACAATAGTGTTACAAACCTCAGCAAGGGCATTGGTTCCATGTGCAGTCAATTTTATAGTTGCTGATGTTATAGAAGAGAAACGAACACCCATATCAAATGTTACGATTCTTGCATCATTCAAATACTCATAACTCCCATTGAATGAAGGAATTGATTTAGAAATTATTTCAGCTTGACTCACTGTAGATAAAAATAATGAAACTAAGATTGTTATTTTTTTCATAATGTAATTTCCCATTCCTGTAAGTAAGGTGAGTAACAGAATTATTTTACCCATATAAATTAACCCGTCAATTATTTTTTATCCTAAGATAATGATTAAAAAGGAAATAAATAATTAAATGGGGGGGGATAATAGCTCTATCGTTAACCTACCGTTTTTAGCATAAGTAGCTTTTCTATCCTAATAAACTGATTAAAAACACCTAACTGAACTAGCAAATGGTAGAATAACCAGCACGCTTTGACCCACCAATTGGTATCAATCAAAATGACTCCCAAAAAAATATAACCATGAAGTATTTTATGACACCAGCGACAATATATATTAGTGTAATATTACTCGTCATAGTCATAACCTGGCGGTTAAATAAAAAATTTGACGATGACCCAATTAAAGATTTCTTTCGAATAATTGCCGCTGTATTAATTACATTAGGAATATTATTTTTCTGGAATTGGTTGTAATTTCGGGTGAGATAAAAAAGTAGATGATAGACCCCTGTCATGAGCAACCATAAAGCCCCCTTAGATTTTTTATTAAGTCAACCCGGTGTTTCTCGATTAACGGTACCTAGAGGAACAATTATTTCTAATACAGGCGACTCATGCTATGAACTCATCATTTTACAAAAGGGACAGGTTCGTGTTTATCGTCCAGCTAAGGATGGGAGGGCTATTACTCTCTATCATGTAAACCAAGGGGAAAGCTGTATTCTGACAGCTTCATGTATTTTAAATACCCAATCCTTTCCTGCAATAGCTGAGGTTGAGATGAATGCTGAAGGTTTGGTTATCCCTGCAAAAAAGATGCTTCAATGGCTAAAAACCGAACCACTTTGGCAAAAATATATATTTTCCTTGTTATCCCACCGTATGTCTGACCTAATTAGTCTGGTTGATGCTCTTGCATTTTCCAACCTTAACGTCCGTTTAGCTAAATGGTTACTAGACCGATCAAACATTTCACAAGAAATTTATACAACGAATTAGGTTAGATTGTGATCGCGAAGCGAGCCACAATCTGAACCGTTTGTTGGACAAGCCCGATTTTACTGTTTGGTATGAGTTTCGCTATTGAAAATAGCTTTTTGCTGAATAGGCCGGTGG
>JAKIVF010000133.1 GCA_021647145.1 Methylococcaceae bacterium
CTGCCTTTAATTTTGCTATTTAGTTTTAACACCCATGCAGAATTACGTGCAACAGGTGATTTAGGGCTAGTAATAGAACGTGCGACTAATAGTGCCCTTATTATTAATACCAGTAAAAAATCAATACTTTCTAAAATTGAATCATTAGGCGATTTGTCCCATGCTTCCGTAGTTTTTTCTCGTGATCAACGCTATGCCTTTATTTTCGGTAGAGATGGTGGATTAAGCAAAATTGATTTGCTACAAGATAAAGTCGAAAAACGAATTATTCAGGCAGGTAATAGTATTGGTGGTGCCATTTCACAAGATGGCCGTTTAATTGCAGTTTCAAATTATACCCCTGGTGGTATTAAAGTATTTTCAACGGAAACCCTGCAATTAGTAGCTGATATTCCTGCTAAGTATGGTAATAATAAGCTTTCTAAAGTGGTAGGGCTAGTTGATGCACCTAATCAGCAATTTATATTTAGTTTATTTGATGCGGGTGAAATTTGGTTGGTTGATATGAACATCCCTAATAAACCAACTATAAAAAAATTTAAAGAGATTGGTCAACAACCTTATGACGCCTTATTAACACCTGATGGTCGATACTATATTTCTGGCCTGTTTGGTGAGCAGGGTTTAGCTTTATTAGATTTATGGAATCAAGACAGTGGTGTTAAACGAATTTTATCTGGTTATGGCAAAGAAGATGAAAAAAGACCGGTTTATAAAATGCCTCATTTAGAAGGTTGGGCGGTAGCAGGGGACTTTATGTTGATTCCTGCTATAGGTCGACATGAAGTATTAGTTGTGGATAAACAGCAGTGGACGCTTGTAAAACGTATTCCTGTCGCAGGGCAACCTGTCTTTGTTATGGCTCGCCCTGATGGCAGGCAGGTCTGGGTAAATTTTGCTTTTCCTGATAATCAACAACTACAAATCATTGACACTAAAAATTTATCTATTATTAAGTCTTTAACACCGGGAAAAGCCGTTTTACATATGGAATTTACACCTCGAGGTGAAGACGTCTGGGTTTCTGTTCGAGATAACAACCAAGTTGTTGTTTATGACACCAATAGTTTCAAAGAAGTAAAACGCTTAATCGCTGAAAAACCAAGCGGTATTTTTTTTAGCTCTCGTGCAAATAAAATTGGCATGTAATGATGTTTACCTTGATGCAGAAAAAATTGCTCAATAATTATCAGCAAGATTTTCCTCTTTCTACTACTCCATATAAAGACATTGCATTATCTTTAGGTGTCTCTGAAGATGATGTTTTACTGGCGTTTAGTGAATTAAAAAATAAAAAATTTATTAACCGGATTGGATCGATTATTACACCTAATTTGATTGGTACAAGTTCCTTAATTGCCATGGCTATACCGGAAAATCAATTACAATCAGTTGCTAATATAGTTAGTAGTTATCCCGAAGTTAATCATAATTATGAAAGAGAAAATCGGTTTAACCTATGGTTCGTTTTAATTACAAAGAATGAGAAGGATTTGCAATCAATTATTGAAGCGATTGAAACAGAAGCCGGCTTTAAAACGATGCAGCTCCCTTTATTAGCAGATTATTTCATTAATTTAGGTTTTGATATAGATTTCGATGATTGATTATATTGATCGTCAATTGATTACGCTGTTACAAAAAGGGTTGGCAATAGTTTCAAGACCTTATGCTTTACTTGGAAAACAACTAGATATTACAGAAGATGAGGTTATTTCTCGGATCTCAACACTAAAACAGATAGGCTTAATTAAACGGCTGGGGGTTATTGTTAATCATCGAAGGCTGAATTATTGCGCTAATGCAATGGTTGTTTTTGATGTGCCTGACCACTTAGTTGAACAAATTTCAGGGCATGTCTGTCAATTTGATTTTGTGAATCTTTGTTATTTACGCCCAAGGCACGGAGAGGAGTGGTCTTATAATCTATATTGCATGATACATGGTAAGAACAGAGAAAAAGTGTTAAAACAGCTAGCACACTTGATACATTCATGTGGTTTGACATCTGTCAATTATGAAGTGTTATTTAGCAAAAAATGTTTTAAACAACGTTCTGCTTTTTATAATGCTAATTTAGAACAGGAAAAAGTATTCTCTGATGGATGAGGTTGACAAAAAAATCATTAATCATCTTCAAAATGGAATTCCTGTTTGTGAATCTCCCTATCAAGCAATTTCTGAAGAGCTGGGGTTAACTGAAACGGTTCTAATTGAGCGATTGAAATTGTTATTGGAAAAAGGAATACTTTCACGTTTTGGTCCACTTTATCATGCAGAAAAAATGGGAGGTGCATTGACTTTAGCTGCTGTTAAAGTGCCTCAAGAGCGTTTTGAACAGGTTGCAGATATAATAAATTTAATGCCTGAGGTTGCACATAATTATGCAAGAAACCATGAGTTAAATATGTGGTTTGTTATCGCGACAGACCAATCAAACAAAATAACCAAAGTCATTCAGGATATTGAACAGAAAACAGGTTTATCCGTTTATAACATGCCTAAAATAAAAGAATATTTTGTGGGTCTTAAATTGGAAGCTTAATGGAAATTGATGAGATAGACCGACAGATTATTGCTGCAACACAAACAGGCTTACCACTAACACTAAAACCTTATCAAACAATTGCAGATTCAATAGGTATTAGTGATGAAGTCGTCATGCAAAAAATCGTAGTGATGCAAGAGCAGGGTATTATTCGCAGGATAGCTGCTGTTCCAAATCATTATCGATTAGGCTATAAATATAATGGGATGACGGTCTGGAATATTGAAGATAAGCACATTAACGAAATGGGAGAATGTATAGGGCAATTAAATTTTGTTAGTCACTGCTATCATCGCCCAAGACACCTACCAGAATGGCCTTATAATTTATTTGCCATGATACATAGTAAAACAGAAGAGGGTGTTAAGAGACAACAACAGATTATTGCTGATTTGTTAGGTCAATATAATTTAGGACAAGATGTACTGTACAGTACACGTATTTTAAAGAAAACAGGCCTAAGGATACGGTAGATATTATGTTTAGATTGAGTGAATATATGCGTGAAGTATTGAATCCAACACCTATAAAACCAATACGAAAACCCTCAGGGCCTGTTGTTATCTGGAACATAATCCGTCGGTGTAATTTAACTTGTAAACATTGCTATACCACATCTGCAGATGTAGATTTCCCTGGAGAATTAACAACTCCAGAGATTTATACTGTAATGAATGAGTTAAAGCGATTTAAAGTACCTGTGCTTATTTTATCAGGAGGAGAACCTTTATTGCACCCTGATATATTTGATATTTCTCATCAAGCTAAATCAATGGGTTTTTATCTTGCTCTTTCCAGTAATGGTACATTAATCACTCAACAAAATATTGCTCAAATCTCCGAGATCAATTATCAATATGTTGGGATTAGTCTTGATGGGATTGGAGTAACACATGATAAATTTAGACAAAAAAAAGGTTCATTTTCTGAGTCATTAAAGGGTATTGGTTTATGCAGAGATAATGGTATTAAGGCGGGTATCCGGTTTACCCTAACTCAAGATAATGTGAATGATTTTCCTGCTATGTTGAACCTAATGGATGATGAAGATATTGATAAGTTTTATTTGTCACATTTGAATTATGGAGGGCGGGGTAATAAAAATCGGAAACTTGATGCTGCTTTTAAAATGACTCGTGATGTAATGGGGCAGTTGTTTGAACAATGCTTAAAATGGGAGCAGGAAGGCGTAGAGCGAGAAGTTGTTACTGGTAATAATGATGCGGATGCAGTTTATTTCTTACATTGGGTGAAAAAAAATTATCCAAATCAAGTATCCCATATTAAAGAAAAGTTAGAGCAATGGGGCGGCAACGCATCGGGTGTTAATGTAGCAAATATTGATAACGTAGGCAATGTACATCCCGATACTTTTTGGTGGAATTATAACTTAGGTAACGTGAAAGACAGGCCGTTTTCAGACATTTGGAGTGATACTTCAGACCCGTTAATGGATGGTTTAAAGTCCTCTCCAAGACCCTTGAAAGGCCGATGTGGAACCTGTGATTACCAGAAAATATGCAACGGAAATACACGAGTGCGTGCACAACAAATCCATCAGGATCCATGGAGAGAAGACCCTGGTTGTTACCTGGATAATTTAGAAATTTCGGATTTAGAACGTTAGATTCAATTTGAATGAACTAAGTATTCTCAAATCATAGCTTTATTTTAAAGATAATAACTCTGTTCGTCCCTCCATAGTAAAGTCAAGTTTATCTTCTTTAGCCAGCCAACCAATGGCTCTTTGAATTTCATTTCTATTTAACCCTGCTTCTTTGGCTACTTTTGAAACACTAGCAGCCCCATTTTTATCAAGGTATTCCCAAATTTTTCCTGCGCTATCACCAATATTATTTGACATATTTATTCTCTTTAAATAAGTTTATTACTTTTTATTTCTTCTTTTGTTTGGTTTTTCTTTGTTTTTTTTCTTTACTTTTTTCTTCAGGCAAAATTATATTAAGTTCTAATACTTCTTGATCATCATCTTGTTCAAAATTTACAGAAAGGTCACCCTGGTCAACATTGACATATTTTTGTATAACTGCCAGTAATTCTTGTTGCAGCTGTGGTAAATATGATGGCTGGTTTTTAGAAGAACGCTCACGAGCAACAAGAATTTGTAATCGTTCTTTTGCAACAGAAGCTGTTTTGGGCTTCGATGATCTAAAATAGTCCAGTAAACTCATTATTTCCCTCCAAATAATCTACTAAACAAGCCTTTTTTCTCCTCATTGATAAACCGATGGGGGGTGTCTTCACCTAAATAGCGAGAGACAACGTCAGCGTATGCTTGTCCTGCATTGCTCTCTTCATCAAGAATGACAGGAGCACCCGAATTAGATGCATTCAAAACAGCCTTCGATTCAGGGATCACACCGAGTAAATGTAGTGAAAGAATATCTTGAACATCTTCAACACTCAGCATTTCGCCAATTTTTACTCTTTTTGGAGAGTATCGAGTCAGAAGTAAATACTCTTTAATCGGTTCTTCATCATTAGTCGATCTACGAGATTTACTGGCTAAAATACCTAGCATACGATCAGAATCTCTAACAGAAGCAACTTCTGGGTTAGTTACAACAATAGCATCATCAGCAAAATACATGGCTAAATTTGCGCCACGTTCAATGCCCGCAGGTGAATCACAAACAATGTATTTAAAGTCTTTGGCTAGGTCATCTAAAACTTTACCCACACCTTCTTGAGTTAATGCATCTTTATCACGCGTTTGAGAGGCAGGTAAAATAAAGAGCTTGTCACAGCGTTTATCTTTAATAAGAGCTTGTTTTAATGTTGACTCACCATTAATGACATTAACAAAATCATAAACAACTCGTCGTTCACAACCCATAATGAGATCAAGGTTTCGAAGGCCTACATCAAAATCGATAACAGCTGTTTTATGGCCTTTTTTTGCTAGCCCCATGGCAATAGCAGCACTTGTAGTTGTTTTTCCTACGCCACCTTTTCCTGATGTTACGACAATAATTCTAGCCAATTTTTTTGTCCTCTTTAATTGTAGTGATTGGAAATGTCATTTTAATTTTCTCTACAGCTTTTCAATAATTAATGATTTTTTTTGTAAATATATTTGTACAGGTTTATTATTATCTTCTTTGTCAATTTCTTCACTAATTTTATAAGTACCCGCAATAGAAATAAGTTCAGCTTCTAGTGACGTGCAAAATATACGGCTTTCCATATTCCCTTGAACACCTGCTAGGGCACGACCTCTTAGAGCACCATAAATATGAATGCTTCCTTCAGCCATAATTTCAGCTCCCGCGCCGACATGGGATAATATCGTTAAATCTCCTTTTGCATAAATTCGTTGACCAGAGCGAATAGGCTGGGCAATCAACATGTTTTCTACAAGAGCTGTTGAAGATGACTCAACTTCAGTTTTTTTATCTTCTTCTATAGGCAGAACGATATCAAGTTGATCTTTTTTATTGCTGCTATTTTTTAAGGTAGAACCCCGGATTGTGTGAACAGGAATTTTAAAAGATAATGCAATTTTATTTTGTTCAGCATTGCCTCCGCTAATGCCGATTGGAATTAGTTTTTTAGCATATAAAATTTCAATTAAAGCAGATAAATCAAGAGCGGGTTTCTGTTTTGGACAATCTTGCAAATCAATAAGCAATGCTGAATTTTTAAAGAACTCAGGTGCCAGTGAGATTTTTTCTTGTAACAAAATATCAACTTGTTTTAAATCAGTACTATAGATTGCTAAAACTGAAGAACTAATGGAAGTGCTTTTAATTTCTAAAGCGTTTTTTTTATAATTTTGAGCTTTTGTGTCCGTTGACATTAGCGATAAAATGTTAGATGTAATTGGCGGAATAATATCATCTTTTTTTAGAAAAATCATTTCCTAAACGATATTAGATGGCTTATATGATTTATCAATATAAGAACGTTAAATAAAATTGCTTAAGTTGGTTTTTTGATAATGCTTATAAGAGTCTGAACAAGCTTTAGTTTTTTTTATAAAAGTGACGATAAAATTTTGTTAATTAGTCTTATAAATATTTTAGATCACTTCTTATTTTTGGTACTAAAGACCTTGAAAAACTGTGTTTCAAATTAAGGCAGCATAAAGCCACGAATGGTAAAAAATAAAAATGCAGCTAATATTCCTGATAATGGAACTGTAACAATCCATGCTGTAGCAATTTTGTATAAATGAGAACGCTTGACTAGTTCTTGTTTATACCCTTTCTTTAGGCTTTTACGTTCTTTTCCTGTTAATCGAGTGATTGCTGTTTTTGCTTTTAAATCAGCTAGGATTTTTGCTTTAGTTTCCATTGAGGCCAGTTCAAATTCTTTTAATAAAGCTTCAACTTTTTCAGGTTCATCGTGTTTATGATGATCTCTAATTTCATCTATTCTCTTCGCGTAATTATTTTTTAAATATTCTCGTAAAAAACCGACGCCAAAAATAGCACCGACTGCAATATGTGTAGAGCTAACAGGTAGACCTAGTTGACTGGCAATAATGACTGTTATGGCCGCTGAAAGGGCAACGCAAAACGAACGGATTTTAGTTAGCTCGGTGATTTCTGAACCGACAGTTTTTATAAGTTTAGGGCCATATAAAGCGAGGCCAATTGAAATGCCTATTGCACCAATCATCATAACCCAGATAGGAATTGACGCTTTTTGTACAATACCCGCAGTTAAAACGGCATCGTTAATTGCGGCAAGAGGACCCACTGCATTGGCGACATCATTTGCTCCATGGGCAAAACTAAGGAGTGCAGCAGAAAAAATTAAAGGGAGAGTAAATAAATTATTAACGCTTTCTTTTGTATTTTCCATCCGAGAGGCTGCTTTTTTGATTAAAGCGGTTACAACAAAAAAAGTCACAACAGCAATAGCAAAACCAACTCCACCTGCAATGAATATATCTACTTTCCAAAGTTTTTTAAGGCCTTTTAAAATTAAATAGGTGGAAAAGACCCAAACCATGAAAGAAATTAAATAGGGGACTATTTTTTTTGCGGCAGCAATTCGATCTTCTTTATAAGTGATTGTACGTTTGATTAAATAGAGAAATAAAGCTGCAATCACTCCTCCAAAAACAGGAGAAATAACCCAGCTTGCTGCTATTTTTCCAAATACCGTCCAATTAGCAATACCAAACCCTCCCGCCGCAATTCCTGCGCCAAGCACTCCACCTACGATTGAATGAGTTGTAGAAACAGGGGCATTCAGGGCGGTTGCAACATTTAGCCAAATTGCAGCGGCTAGTAAAGCAGCCATCATAAGCCAGATAAAAGTATTGGAATCAGTAATTAAGGTAGGATCAATAATACCTTTTTTAATGGTACTAACTACATCTCCTCCAGCAATTAATGCTCCTGCAGACTCAAATATGGCCGCGATAACAATGGCGCCGCCAAGAGTTAACGCTTTTGACCCTACTGCGGGCCCTACATTATTGGCTACATCATTTGCACCAATATTAATTGCCATATACGCACCAAAAGCCGCGGCAGTAATGAGGATAGGGTTAGCAGATTCAGGAAGGATAAAAGCGGATACAAAATAAATAACACCTAAAATAAAGGTGAAAGCAGCAAGTGCTTTAAAAACATCATGTTGTAAAAAGGATTTATTTTGTAATATTTGATTGTCCATGACAATTTTTCCAAGCATATTTAGATGAAGGCAGATTATGACAAAAAATGGAGGTATATGACAGCTTTGTAAGAAAGGAATGTTTTTATTTTTAGTGTTTTTACAATGAATTAAACTTACGTTATTGATATTAATTAATAATTTTGTGAAAATTAATCAGATGCTTATAGTTTTTTTTTATAAAAAAAGATTATCAAAAAGTAAGCTTTTTGGCTCCTATATGAAATAAAAATGTAATATGTTCTCAGGTTCACACTTCTTTAGAAAATTGGGATAGTACATACAATAGACCTTAGGTTTCTATGGGGTTGGAATAAACACCCACGAAACCCATTGGTGAAGCTTTTATATTTCATAAGCCCTTATAAATCAGGAGCTGGAACTATATATCATACTTTCTAGGTGTGGATTTAGGGTGTTTTCTAAACAGTATTTTCCAATTAACAAATGAGTCTGAAAGCCCCTTATATTCCAATTTTAAAAATCAGGCTTTTTTCTGTTCATTTATTTGTTTAAAAAGTTGCTTTTTAGCAAGGTTCATTTGATCAGTAAAT
>JAKIVF010000134.1 GCA_021647145.1 Methylococcaceae bacterium
GAATACTTGTCCAGAAAGACAAGATACCTAGTCTTTCAGTTAGGTTTCAACTGGAAAGGTGACGTGAAAAAACCATTATTTAAGAATGGAACTAAAGAAGAAATGATTAGTTTCATCACAAAAGGTGTTGAAAGTAGCTGGGAAGTTAAATCAATAGGTATAGCTGAAAAAACAAATAATAAATATATCTATAAAAACATTAACACTAATAACATTAAAAGAGACGATAGTTTAGGAGAGTTTCTTAATAGACCATTATTTATATTGAAATCAAAAAATATAATTTAATATATCAGATGAAATTAAATACTTTACAACTTAATGTTATAGCTAATTACGCAGGACTAATCTATGCAACCATAATTAGTATCGCTATCTTTCCACTCTATTTAAACTATCTTGGGGCAGCAGCCCTTGGGCTAATCGGCTTTTTCACACTTTTGCAAGCGTGGCTACAATTACTGGACATGGGCATGTCCCCCATGTTATCTCGCCAAATTGCTGAAGCTCGTGGAAACAATACATCATTTATTGAAATAAAAAAAATAACGCGTAGCCTAGAAATAATTTTTACTAGTCTTGCTTTACTCGTCTTTATTAGTGTGCTCACTGCTAGTGAATGGATTACTCAACAATGGCTTCAAACCGAAGACTTAAACCCAGAAAACGTTAAAAACAGTATTATGTTAATGGGGAGCGTGCTTTCTTTACGGTTAATTTCGTCGCTCTATAGAAGTGGAATTCAGGGCATGGAAAAGCAAGTTTGGCTGAATGTGGTTAATAGTGTCATTCTAACTTTCAGGTTTATAGGAGCTTTGATCCTATTAGTTTTTATTTCCCATGACTATGTTCATTTCTTTATCTATCAACTTATTATTGGCGTACTTGAGTTGATAATACTCAGTGTTTCTTTTTATTATTTTCTTCCAAATAAAACTAAAATTGGGCTTCATTTTTTTTGGGAACATCTTAAACCCATTATTCCTTTTGCTAGTGGAATTGCTTATACCGCAACATTATGGGCTGTCTTAACACAACTCGATAAAACATTACTTTCTCGTGTTTTATCATTATCAGAGTATGGTTACTTTGCTTTAGTAATTGTTGCTGCAGCCGGAATATCTCAATTATCTGGACCAATTAGCAAAGCAATACTCCCTAGAATGACTTCACTTTTATCCATGGGCAAAGAACAATCCATGTTGAACTTGTATAGGAGTGCCACTCAAATCACGGCAGTCATTATTTTTCCACTTGCTGGTGTTATCGCCCTATTTTCTACAGAGTTACTCTATGCATGGACTGGAAACAAAACAGCTGCCGAATGGGGTGAGAATATCCTATTTTGGTATGCTTTAGGAAATGGGGTTTTAGCAATGAGTGCTTTTCAATACTATCTCCAATTTGCTCATGGAAAATTAAAAATGCATGTGATCTATAACACAATATCTGCTGCCATACAGATACCCATCATTATTTACTCGGCTGTAAACTATGGAGCAATAGGAGTAGCAATAACTTGGTTTACTTTAAGGGTTATTACATTCTTTATATGGACACCTATTGTTCATAATAAATTTGCTAAGGGAATTCATTGGAAATGGTTGGTTCAGGATATAGCCCCTATTTTACTAAGCACCCTGATATTACTCATTATTTTTAAAGAACTACATATTGACTTTTATTCATTTAGTAGAATAAAAATATTTATCCTTTTAGGATTAATAGGGGGACTGATAGTAACTATAAATACATTTATTTCTAATGTCTTGAGACACGAAATTCTTACTTCCTTTAGGAAAAGGAAAGTGTATGTATAGTAAGTCTCAAGATGAAATCATGCAGCATTGGGAGGATTCCATCTGCCCTCTTGTTAGTATTTGTTGCACTACCTATAACCATGGTCAATTTATAGAACAAGCAATTAAAGGTTTTCTATCACAAGAAACAATATTTCCTTTTGAGGTTCTCATTCGTGATGATTGTTCTACAGATAAAACTCCTACCATAATAAAAGCATACCAAAAAAAATATCCTGATATTATTTTTCCAATATATGAAGAAGAAAATACCTATTCTAAAGGCATAAAACCAATGCCAGTGCTTTATAAAAAATCAAAAGGGAAATATATTGCCTTATGTGAAGGTGATGATTATTGGATAGATTCATTTAAGCTAGCTAAACAGGTTAGCTTTCTTGAGAAGAACCCTGACTATTCACTTTGTGGGACTCAATATAATCTTGCTTCATCCCCAAAAGATATATTTTCAGAAATTGGATCATACTCATTAAATGATCTTTTATTAGGTAATAGGTATGGCACACTAACCGTTTTATTTCACAGAAAATATCTTACCAAAAATTTTTATTTATTTATCAATACAATGCCAGTTGGTGATTGGCCACTGTGGTTATTCTTATCAATTCATGGAAAAGGAAAAATAATAAATCATATTACAGCAACTTATAGAACACATTCAGGTGGAGTCTACAGTAGTAAGAATAAAGTATTACAAAAAACTTTAGTTTTAGAAATTATAAATAAATTAAACAACTCTATTTTCAAAGACAGCTTTGATCATAATATAATAAGGAAATCTTGGAGAACAAATTTATACCGTCTTTTCAAAACGAAACCAACAAAAAAAGAAATATATAATTTTATCAATATAATTAAATATTCATCATTTCTTTCCAAAAAAGAAAAAAAATATATATTTATTATTATTAGGATAAACTTTTTATATTTATTAATTATCTATGGCTTTTTTTTAAAACATAATTAAATATAAACTTATTAGCATGACAAAAAAATACAAATTACCAGTCTTTATCATAAATATGAAAAAAGACAAAAAAAAACTGGAGCATATGAAGTCAATTTGCAAACAGCAAGATCTTTTTCCAAAAATCATAAAAGCAACAGAAGGAAAAAAACTCCATAACAAATTTATAGCTAAACATCATTCTTTTAATTCTATTCATGACGCACTAAGCCTAGGAGAGATTGGTTGCGCGTACAGCCATATAAATGTATATAAAGAAATATTAAAAAATAAACTAGCCTTTTCCTTAATACTTGAAGATGATGTAAATTTTTCAGGAAATATAAAAGAGTTACTTTCAGAAGCAACAATAAACGAAGATAAATGGGATATTATCCATTTTGGACACCATTCCATGTCTTCAAGAAAAAAAGAAACTCAAGGAAGCTATTGGAATAGAGTAAAAATCAAAAAAAATTATAGACTATTACTTCCTTGTGAACTTGCTGCTGGAACTTATGGCTATCTGATAACTTACAATGGGGCAAAAAAATTGCTAGCTCAACTTAATTGCTTAGAGCAACCCATAGACCATTACACAGGAAGTAGTATGTATTGTAACTGCCTGATACTTTCGCCTCCAGCCATCTTAATAAATGATTTTTATAGTAACAATTACAACGATATGCAAGAACGAGCTAAAGCAAATTACTCAAGCACTGAAAAAAGTTATATTATAAAAAAAATAAAAATCCTCGCTCTTACTCTAGGTATTTATAAAATATTAGATAGTATTGCTCTTAAGATATTATTAACTCTAAAGTCTATTACTCCAAAAAAGAAGTACAAATAATGCAAACCAGAAAAGTTATTTCTATCATTATTCCAGTTTACAACGATTCTATAGGCCTAAAAAAGTGTTTGGAAAAAATCCAGAAACAAAGTTATCCAATACATAAAGTTGAGACAGTTGTCGTTGATAACGCTTCCGCTACATCACCACAGACAATTGTTTATTCCTTCCCTTTTGCTAAATATTTATATGAAGAGAAACCTGGCTCATATGCTGCCAGGAATAAAGGTATGTCAATTGCTTCTGGCAAGTATTTAGTTTTTTTAGATGCTGATTGTACGCCAGAACCCGACTGGTTAGAAAAAGGGATTAAGTGCCTAGAAGAAGCTCCTGATAAAACACTAATAGGAGGAGAGGTTAAGTTCATTCCTTCTAAAAAACCAACAGCAACTGAGTTATATCAGCTGATTGTAGGATTTCAGCAAAAAGAGAATATTGAACAAAAGAAGTTTTCGGTAACTGCAAATCTCTTCATAAAAAAGAAAGATGCTTTAAACATCGGAACATTTGAAGAGGAATTACTTTCTGGAGGAGATAGAGACTGGTGTTGGCGAGCACTAAACCTTGGAATAACAATTACTTATTGCAAAAAAGCAGTGGTAAAAACACCACCTCGAAGACTTCTTAAAAATGCAATAAAACAAACCCGCCGTGTTGCTGGTGGACGTTATAGTTTTCAACAACTCAAATTAACCGAAAACCCTGTCATTGTAAATCGATTAAAGCCAGCAAGAACAAACTTGCAATCTTTAGCCTGGATAATTCAACACCCTCAACTATCCAGTATTAATCGAGTCAAAGTTTTAAATGTAGCGATTTTTTTAAAATTAATAACTATCGTAGAAAAATGGCGATTGAAACATGGATCTAAAGCTGAGCGTTATTAACTGTGTAAAATAAATTTTTATATTCTTGAACCATTTTATCCAGCGTAAAGTTTTGTTCAACTCTCTGGCGGTTATACTGTCCCATTTGCCTTCTAATTTCTTCAGAAAATGCCAATATGTTTATTTTATCCGCAAAATCACCAACATCCCCTATCTTACATAAATACCCTCCTTTTCCATGATGAACCTGTTCTGGTAAAGAAGAGCAGTTTGTTGCCACGATAGGTAATCCACATGACATTGCTTCTAATATCGATAAGCTGAAGCCTTCTCGAACAGTTGGAAACAATAATATGTCAGCTTGTTGATAAAGCGCTGGCATTTCATTGTGAGGAATTTTTCCGATACGCTGGAGTCTTGGGTGATCCGGAAGAATATGATTACTTCTTAACCCAGAAGTATAAATAATATCAATATTAGGTTCTAACTGATTTAGGATTGGTATAATCCAGTGTGCGCCTTTGCGTTGAGTTAAGTTACCACTAAAGAGCACCTTAATTCTTCCATTGCTTCTATTTGTTTTTTTTGCAGGAGAAAAGTGTTGTTCATTTATACCATTTGGTATCACTTTAATCTCTCCCTTAAATCCCATATCCTTTCTTGCTAAGTCTGCTGTAAATTGGCTCACAGCCGTAACAGTATGCGCTTTTTGTAAAGATAATTTAGTAAACAAACGTAAATCTGTTTTATAGTGAATTCGTTGGATTATGGAGCTATACGCCTGCATTGCATCATCTAACACGTAATTATGCAATGTAACGACTAACTTTTGATTTTTTCTTATATTAAAACAACCGTAATCTGGCGTTGTATGGATGATATCCGCACTGGGATCAGAAAATTTTCTTATTAAAAAAGGAAAATACTCATAAGAAGGCGGATAAGCTGATATTTTATAGCCTGCTATTTGTTTTTCTAGTTCAGAATGAACAACTATTGCGCCGTTACCTGTTGCCATTGGGCTGGATATTTTTATCATTATTTCCTCAAATTGACACAAACTAGTAAAAACAGGGATTCCTTAGACTGTTTTCAGCAATACCAACAAGGGACGGCGTAATAATAAACCCACCCTTCTTTCTTGTCTTTTATGCTCCTACTCAAATGATCTCAAATCGTTGCGTAGAATGACTATGCGCCTATTAAGATCATTTGAATAGAAGCAAAAATTCTGCGTAATAATAGGTGGGTTTATTATTGCGCCGTCCTTAACCCCATATAATATTGTGTTTGATTCAACGACTAACATGAAGCTGTACTGGAATAAATTGCTTAAATAACTCAAAATCGCCATCATCGGTATAGATTGTAAGCCCATGATTTATTGATACAGCACAGATCAGAAAGTCTGTATTTGAACCTTGTATTCCTTTTGAACGTAACTTATTAAAAACCTCAGCTGCTAACTCATAGTCACTTTGAGTTAATGAAAGATCAGGAAAAGCTGACAGTTTGTTTTTAAGCTTAGTAAATTGAGCTTCATGTTTTATCCCAGATAGAATTTCTTGCCTTACAGAACCAATGATTTCAATTCTTGATTCTTTGATCAGTTCTGTGAGCTCTTTTATAGCATTAGAATGATCATTATTTTTTTGCTTATTTCGCCTAAAGGCATACGACCAAATACAGGTATCTACCAGTACCTTCACTTGATCTGTCTCTGTTGTTTATAATCATGCGCTTCATCATAATCCAGTGTTCCAAACAGCTGTAGTATTTCTAGTTGCTTTCTTCGTTGAATATATTCCTTTAATGCTTCAGTCACTACTGCTTTCTTTGTTTTTTGTTGCCCTATTTCTTGAGCTTCTTTAATTAATTTGTCGTCTAGTGCTAAGTTTGTTGCCATTACTCACCTTCCATCATTATACTTACACGCGTAAAAGTGTAGTATAATGTGTAATAATATTAATATCTATACTTAGTGAGATCGTCCAAATACTCCCTCTCGGCTAAAGGCTTAAATTAATCTACTGATACTTGAAGCGTATTGTTTGGCTGACTCCTCCCAGCTAAATTTTTCAAGTACCACTTTTCTCGCCTGTTTTGCTAGTTGCATTCGTTTTTCAGGATCAGAGAGCAAGTTATTTATCTTGTCGGTTATTATTTTTGTTTCTTTTGGTAGAATAAATACACCCGTTTGATTATCAATCAAAACATCTTGGACTGCATCTATATCACTCACAACAACAGGGCATCCACACCCCATAGCTTCAATCATTACCAGCCCCAAGCCTTCTATATCACCATTATTCGCTTGAATAAATGGAAATACAGACAATGTTGCTTTTCGATATTCCGTTACTAATTCAGAGTGTGATAGCCTTCCCAAAAATTGAATATGTTGCTGTATTTTTAGCGATTCTGCTAATTTCTCCAATATTTGTTGCTCTGGACCTGATCCTGCTATTCGAAGTTGTATTTCTGGGAACTTACTAATAATTTCAGGCAAAGCTTTCAGTAAATACACTAGGCCCTTTTTTTCAACTAGCCTTCCTACAAATAATAATTGATATTTTTCTCTTTGCACCGAATCATCTGGCGTAAACAAGTTTGTTAAATCTGTCCCCATTGGTGCAACACTGGGTAAACTAGCCTCAGGCACAAGCTTTAATATTTCATTTTGCATTGCACTGCTAACCACTGTCATTTTTTCCACATTTTTAATAACATAACGCTTAATTACTTTGCTTATTGGGTCATTTAATCCGTATAAATCACCACCATGTGAGGTGCATAAAATTGTAGGTTTATTACTACTGAATATTCTTGCTAGCAAAGCTAAAAAACCCTGTGGAATAAGCCAATGAGCATGAATTACCTTTACAGGATGCTGGCGTAGTATTTTGATAATAGCCAACCATTGCCCAAAGAAGAAGAAAGGCAGTGTTAGATAGTTTAGCTTATTACTTTTTAACTTTGCAGTGATACCACCTTCATAGGCTAAAGTTTCTAGTTTTTCTGGCGCATAGCGGTATCGAATAATGCTTAAACCATCCATATTTTCAGTTGATTGCGTGCCTTTACTATGCGGCGCAAGAACAATAACAGTAAATTTTTCTTTTAAATGTAGGCATAAATCATAAACAAAGCGTGGCTCTGTATCACCTTTCCAGCGAGGGAAAGTTGATGCAAGAACTAGAATTGTTGGTTTATGAGATTGCATTAGCGTAGGTTTTTATTCATTTTTGGAATTTATAAATTATCCGAATAGTCAAATGGATTAAATATCTTTACATCAAAATTCTTAAAATCGTTTACGTTTCTTGTTGCTACAACTAATTTATTAATTTGTGCTGTGGCGCTAATCATCGCATCTTCATATAAGGTATCAGATTGTTTGTGCATTATTTTAGCCCACTGCCTAAAAACAACGCCATCCATTGCTAAGATTTGGTAGGTTTCTGTAACTGCGTTTAACCAATTTTCTAATTCTTCTGCTCTTTGTTTGTTTTGTTCTCGTGTTATTTCAATACCTGTTTGTATTTCAGCCAGTGTCACCGCTGAAATAAACAGATCATTATCATCAATTGTGTTAAACCATGCTAACACAGCACCATGTGGTTTCTGACGACGTAATTCTGATACTATATTGGTGTCTAGTAAGTACATCTTATTTTAATTTTTTTACAGGTCGTCTTTTTGCGCCACCTCGTTTTGGGAGGGTTAACTCTCCTCGTGCTTCACTCGAAAGTAATAGCTCTTTGAGTGATGGCTTTGCCATTTTTTGCATTCTATTCCATGTCTCTATGGGCACGAGAACAGCGGCTTCAACGCCTCTTTTTGTTACTAGTTGTGGGCCATTATTGACACAGGAGTTCAAAAACTCACTGAAACGCGCTTTTGCATCTTGGATATGCCATGTTTGCATTCTATTTCTCCTTAGTAAACTAGTCATATAACTAGTTTATTCTATGTTTCTAATTATTACAACCTAGCATCAACCTGATCAATCGGCAATAGTTTAAAACAACGTGAGGAATAGTTTGGACAGCCATAATTTCATCACCTAAACCCAGCTGCCGATCACCTTCAAAGAAAGAGAAAGGACAACCATAATTTGATCTGCTTAAAACCTCCACTCAGACAGCCATATTTAAATCTATATTTTAACCTTTTTATTAGACGACAATTAACTTGACCGCCTAGCGACAACTAGCTTGGCCGGTTTTTAGTAAGCTTCAGATGTATTAATCACAAGAGATTTATATGTCTGGAAAACCTATAAACCAACAACAGGTTAAG
>JAKIVF010000135.1 GCA_021647145.1 Methylococcaceae bacterium
TAAAATGAGAGAATTTTTGTTGAATTTTTATTATTAATAAATAAGAATGTTTTGCATTATCTACAGCACAAAATCCCGTTGGCCCCCAAGATGTTTGTCCAATAGCTACAGCACCCTGTTGCTTCAGCCATTGCAATACTTCCGTAACATCAGAACTAGTAAAAATATTTCCTTGTACTGAAGAAAAATGCTTACCTACTGATTCTTGTATCTTTGTAATCACATCCCCAAACCTAGTGATATCTTGTTCAGCAACAGCAGGAAGCCCTTGCATCATCAATAAATAGCACAGCCTTGCCGCTTCTTCAGCTGGAAAAGTTGGTAGTTCTTTAAACGCGTTTATTTCCTGATCACCATGAAAGCCCTGTCCTCTTTGATCAAAAACTAAAATAAAACGCCACTGCTCTGGTATATCCATATGTGAAATAACGGGAGGCGTTTCAGTAAACTCTCCCCTGCCCCCATCAACCACCAAACCACCCTGTTCAAATACACCTATACCAATTCCTGATCGCATGCCCCTGTCTGTTAGTTGAGCAATGTCCCGAACACTCAACCCTATCTCATAAAAAACATTTAAAGCAGACCCTATAGCCAATGACATTTGTGTACCAGAACCTAGCCCAACATGTTCTGGAATAGCGGTTTCAATTTCTATTTTTAATTGATCTGAAACGTTTAATTCTTTACATAAAGCTCGAGTGCATTTTTCAGCTCTTTCTGCTGAATGTCCTGTAACCAATAATTTATCTGAACACACCATAGAAAGCCGTGTAGCTATCTCATCTAGTGCTACACCAATACTTCCAAAATGACGACCTAAGGAACCACTTAAATCAATAAACCCCATATGTAATCTTGCTGGGGCAACAACAGAAATTTTTCTATCTGGATCTTTCAAAATAAAGAAAATTTAGTATTCATAAATAATATCGAATTATACAGAATAACTAATTAATCAGTTCTGCTAATTGATCTAGATCCATCATAAAACAATCGGCTAAATTAACAGTCGTTCTTTTTACAGGAAAAACAGAAGGAATATAAACGCAAGGGGCACTCGCATTTATTGCTGCTTGAATTCCAATAACAGAATCCTCTAACACCAAACATTGGTTGACGGGCTGTTTTAATTCTTTTGCTGCTTCTATAAAAATATCAGGCTCAGGTTTTCCTTTATTCACATGATCAATAGAGACCACTGTAGAAAACAGGTTTGTAATATTAGCTAATTCTAAACATTTAAGTGCATTAGTTTTTCCACTATTTGTTGCTAAACAAAATTTAATCTGTTTTGTTTTAAGCTTGTTGATTAAATTAAAAAAACCTTTTTTTATCGGTATACCCTTTTGATTTACATATTCTCTCCAAAACTGTCCACTTAACTTTCTAAACCGTTTTAAATCAAAATCAACACCATAATGATTTATTAATTGGTTTTCAATATCTTGAAATTGTAAACCAGAAAGTGATGCACAAAATTCATCACTAAAACTGACTCCCATTTCGTCCGCTGCTTTCTGCCAGGCAATAAAATAAGTCTTTTCTGTATCAAGAACCAAACCATCCATATCAAAAATAACCGCTGAAAAGCTGGGAAGTTTCAAATGACTATTAGTGATGACTTTAATATACTCACCCTCAGCCTCCCGGCTAGAGCCTACGACAATACGCTTTACACCTTTGTTATCTTGCTCTAATATTCCAGCCACCACCACCCACTCACCCACTTTTGCCTGTCCTGTATAAGTTGCCGTATAACTAACGATGGAGCTAATCTGCGGATGACGAATAGAAAACTCTGCCGGATAATCAAATGCTAAAGTGTCATCTATTATCTGAACTTTCAACTGCACTTTTTCTATTTTTTTATACTTTTTTGTTGTGACTGATCGAAGTACTTTTGAAACAAAGTTAAAGTCGATTTTTCGTTGATTAATAATGGCTTTATTAAACTTACGTTTTTCATGCCATGTATATTCTTTATAACTTAATTCACAAGAGCGTCGATCAAATGATTCCAGCCATTGTCTCTCATTTAAATCAAAACAATCTCCATTTAGAATTAATTTCTTTGTGATATCTCTGGCATGGTTAAACGTCTTTCTTGAGTAGAACACCAGATCAATATCAGAACTTGATTTTTGAGCTCCAATCAGAATTGAACCCGTAACACCAAGCTGTTCCAGATCAAGCCCATTTTCATTAAACAATGAACAAATTTTTACTACATCAGATTCAACAACATCATTAATTACTAAGTTTGCCAATATTTTTTTTAACCTTTTTCTAGGTTTGTGATGTTTATCTACTTTATCTAACGCTACAGCATGACAATGAGCCTGTTTAATCTTAGAGTAATAATAATATTCAGGATAATTTTTTCTAAGAAGAAGATTTGCTTGTGCTGTATTAAGTTTTTCCCAGTTTTCATTGTTACGAAAATACCTAAGAAAACAAAGGACTTTTCCATTTTCTTCCCCACTTTCCACAACTGCAAAGACTAATCCTTCAGAAGTTTCTATAAAATCTTTTGCTAAATACATCTTGTGATTTATGGTTAAAAACTCTCCACACGATTTCGTCCATTTTTTTTTGCTCTATAGAGTGCATCATCCGCTGCTTTAATTAGTTCTTCCTTTGTTTCAAATTGACCTGTATAAACAGCTAAACCTAAACTTAAGGTCACATAAGGGCCTATTTTCGATTTATTGTGTTCTATAGCCAAGTCTAAAACTACCTGTCTCAGCTTTTCTGCAACATGAGCACCTCCAATTCTATTGGTATCGGGAAGAATAACTGCAAATTCTTCCCCTCCGTACCGACAAGCCTTATCCGTAGGTCGGTCAGGAATAGACCCAATAGCTTTTGCTATTGTCGTTAAACATTCATCACCTTGTTGATGACCATAATGGTCATTATAAGGTTTAAAAAAATCAATATCGCACATAATAAAAGCTAAAGAGTTCTTGTTTCTTTGTGCTAAAAGAAATTGTCTTTTTAAAGTTTCATCAAAGTTTCGTCGATTAGGCAGATCAGTTAACTGATCAAAGGATGCTAATAACTTTAATTCTTTATTAGCGACTACCAACTCTTCTTGCGTTTTATGTAACTTCTGACGCATCATATAAATACGTTCCATTGAAGTGATCGTTAGTTGAAGTCTTAATGGGTTGATAGGTTTTTGTAAATAAGCATCTCCACCCGATAAAATACCTTTAGCAAAAGAATCATCATCTATTTTGCTAGAAATAAAAATGATCGGAAACCAATCTATCTTTTCCATAGCTCTTATTGCATAAGTTGTTTCAAACCCATTTAGGCCTGGCAATTCTACATCCATTAATACAAGATCGATATTGTTATCTTCAACTACCTTTAGTGCCAGTTCCCCTGTCTCCGCATGAAAAACTTCATGCCCAAGAGTTTTAGCACACTCAGCGACTAATGCCCTAATAGTTTTACTATCATCAACAATTAATACTTTCATTAAAAAAACAAATAAGCTTTAAAATATTTAATAGTTTAGCTTAGTTTGATACAAACTATCTATTCTTACTAAATATTTGTTGATATTTAGCGCCTAATTTCATATGCTCAAGCATGTAAGTCTGATTATCCTACACAATTATGTTGAGTGCGGATTTATAGTGCAAGATATTGGTTTTTCAGTGCTTTGGTAGATTGTTGCTCCTACATAATCAACATTCACAACTCCATGTAGCTTAAATAATATTAGCCTCAGAGACCATCGGTTTGGCAGGCATTTTTTAAGGGCAATGGAACCAATAGTTTGTTCTAGAAACCTTGCTCCAACAGGTTTTTCCAGGATCATATTAAATCAATAACAATAAAGAGGACTCTATGAAACTAGGTATACCAAAAGAAATTCATCCAGGTGAAAAACGTGTTGCAACCACGCCAGATGTTGCTGAAAAAATAATAAAGCTCGGTTTCGAAATCAATATTGAAAGTGGTGCCGGACTACAATCAAATTTTTCGGACGAAGCCTATAAAGAAGCTGGCTGTACGATAAGAAAAAATGCAAAAACCTTGTGGAAAAATGCGGATATTATAATGAAAGTCCGCCCTCCAGAATCACATCCAGAATTAGCCATTGATGAAACTGAATTTTTATCAAAAGGTAAACATTTAATCAGTTTTATCTGGCCCGCTCAGAATGATGCTTTAATGAAAAAACTAGCGGCTAAGGAAGTGACTGTTTTAGCAATGGATAGTGTTCCTCGGATTTCCAGATCACAAAAGCTGGATGCCTTGAGTTCTATGGCTAATATTGCTGGCTACCGAGCAGTTGTTGAAGCAGCTCAGCATTTTGGTCGTTTTTTTACCGGTCAAATTACTGCTGCGGGTAAAGTTCCACCTGCAAAAATATTAGTTATTGGGGCAGGAGTCGCAGGACTAGCCGCTATTGGCGCAGCTAAAAGTATGGGGGCTATTGTCCGTGCTTTTGACACTCGGCCTGAAGTTAAAGAACAAATCGAAAGTATGGATGCTGAATTCTTGATGCTGGACTTTAAAGAAGATGGATCGGGAGAAGGTGGTTACGCGAAAACCATGTCTAAAGAATTTATTGAAGCAGAAATGGCTTTATTTGCCAGACAAGCCATGGAAGTCGATATTATTATCACAACAGCATTAATTCCAGGAAAGCCAGCACCTAAATTAATTACTGAAAGAATGCTTGAAACCATGAAACCCGGCAGTGTAATTGTTGATTTGGCAGCCGAGCAAGGAGGGAACTGCGCACTCACAGAAAAAAATAAAGTGGTCGTTAAACTCGATGTTACTCTTATAGGGTATACCGACTTACCTAGTAGACTAGCTGCCCAATCCAGCCAACTTTATGCAACCAACTTAAGACACCTTCTTACAGAATTATGCCCTAAAAAGGATGGGGGAATTGATGTTAATATGAATGACGAGGTCATTCGAGGCACCACTGTGATTAAAGCAGGAAAAATAACCTGGCCACCCCCTGCCCCGACTTTATCCGCTTCACCTAAGTCCTCCCTAAAAACAGAAATATCTACTACAGAAAAGAATGAAATAAAAGAAAAAGAATCAATCCTTCCTGAAGCCATCAAACAGTTGTTACCTTTGTTGATTATAGGTGGTTCTTTATTTTCTTTAGGTTCAGTTGCGCCTGCATCCTTCATGTCTCACTTTACTGTCTTTGTTCTTGCTTGTTTTATCGGTTATCAAGTCATCTGGAATGTTTCAGCTTCATTACACACGCCTTTAATGAGTGTAACTAATGCTATTAGCGGAATCATCATCATTGGTGCAGTCATACAAATTTCTGCTCCCGGTTTTTTTATTACCTTGCTGTCGGGGTTAGCCATTTTAATTGCATCAATCAATATTGCAGGTGGTTTTTTAGTCACTCGCCGTATGCTTGAAATGTTCAGAAAATAGGAGAAAAACATGATATCACAAGGTTTAGTTACAATGTCTTATGTTGCTGCTTCTATTCTTTTTATTTTAAGTTTAAGCGGATTAAGTAGTCAAGAAACAGCTCGCCAAGGTAATTATTATGGAATGGCTGGTATGGCTATTGCCATTATAGCGACTTTATTGAGCGACGCGGTCAATTCTTATGTGATTTTGATTCTTGCCTTAACCATAGGTGGGTTTATCGGCACAAAAGCTGCGTTAAAAGTTGAAATGACTCAAATGCCTGAGCTAGTCGCTTTAATGCACAGTTTAGTCAGCATGGCCGCTGTATTAGTCGGATATGCCAATTTTTTTGATAACTCTAATGAATTAGTAGGAATTGAAAAAACAATCCATGAGGTCGAAATTTATATTGGTATTTTCATTGGTGCGGTCACTTTTTCAGGGTCTATTATTGCCTTTGGCAAACTCTGTGGAAAAATTGATGGAAAACCCCTTTTACTTCCCGCGCGACATTTCCTTAATCTGGCATTATTAATCGCAACATTCTGGCTAGGTAGTGCTTTTTTGTCAGGTGTAGAAACTGGAGGGGGTACTTTTGCTTTAATTTTAATGACTCTGATTGCTTTAGCTTTTGGTGTTCATATGGTTATGGCTATTGGTGGAGCCGATATGCCTGTTGTCGTTTCTATGCTAAATAGCTATTCAGGCTGGGCTGCGGCTGCCACTGGGTTTATGCTTAGCAATGATTTATTAATCGTCACTGGTGCTTTAGTTGGAAGTAGTGGTGCTATTTTAAGTTATATCATGTGTCGCGCCATGAATCGTCATTTTCTTAGCGTTATTGCAGGAGGGTTTGGCTCATCAAGCGGCGAAGCGGCATCGATTGAGGGTGATATAACAGAAATAGGAATTGAAGAAACAGCCTTGTTATTAGGCGATGCAAAAAATATCATGATTATTCCTGGATACGGTATGGCAGTTGCGCAAGCTCAACACACCGTTAATGAAATAAGCAAACTATTACGAGCAAAAGGTAAAATAGTACGGTTTGGTATACATCCAGTTGCTGGACGAATGCCGGGACATATGAATGTTTTATTGGCAGAAGCTAAAGTCCCTTATGATATTGTCTATGAAATGGACGAAATAAATGAAGACTTTCCTAATGTTGATGTTGCCATTGTTATTGGTGCGAATGATATTGTCAATCCCTCTGCACTTGATGACCCAAATAGCCCTATTGCTGGCATGCCAGTATTGGAATGCTGGAAAAGCGCATCCACTATTGTATTAAAACGTAGTATGGCAGCAGGATACGCCGGTGTTGGTAATCCGTTATTTATACACGAAAACACACGAATGTTGTTTGGTGATGCAAATGATAGTATGCAAGCGGTATTAAAAGCTTTGGGCAAATAAGCAACTCATACAGTTTCACCTTTTGTCAGTTTATTTAGAGAATCATAATCAATGATAGTAATTGTTCCTCTATTTAAACTGACCCAACCTTTTGCCTCAAACTGTTTTAAATGTCTAGAAACCACTTCTCTTGCAGAACCTAATTTTGTAGCTAATTCCTGATGTGTCATTTTTAAAACTTTTGTCTCGGTGCTCAACAACTCTTTAGACAAACGGCTATCAATTCCAGCAAACACCACGTCGCCAAAACGACAAATTATATTGGATAATCTAGCAGCAAAATTCTTGAAAACAAATTCACGAAAAAAAGCAGATCGTTCAAGGCAGCGATAAAAAGCGTGTGAAGAAATAATAAAAGCAGAACTATCTTCTTCGGTAAACGCTTCAGCAGGATAACTATCACCACTTAATAAACAAGATGTTGTTAACACACAAGTATCACCTGGAAACATTTGATATAGCATCATTTCTCTACCATTTTCCGATATTAACTGTGCCTTTACAGATCCCTTTAATAACAGTAAATAACTTTCACAAATACTACCAGATGCAAAAACTTGTTGTCCTTCTGGAAGATTAACTAATGCTGCACTTTCCATCAAGCTGTCCATGGCAGACTCTTTAGAGTTAATAAATTCAGGATAGTTATCTTGCCATAAAACCTTATGTTTAAACATAGTTTGTTATCCACAATAAAAATATTGATGATAACTTTATTCTCAAAATATTTGCTTGTAAAGATAAATTGTGAACATAAATACAAAATTACTATTACGAATAGTTTATCGTTTGTAATATCATAATAACTTAGTTAGCTTATTTAATTTCCTGATTACCTATGAGTCTCAGCCACTTTAAAAGCACTCTACTAAACACCCCGTCATTCCTGCATTCTCTTAGCAGGAATCTAACAAGCAATAATAGAATCCCGATAAAAGACTTCTGGAATGGCGAGGTCTATAGAGAGCTGCAAAAACTCTATTCTCATTTGGCTGAGGCTCATGGGTAATCAGGTTTAATTTTATTTATGAAAATAAATCTTCTTTCCTTTTCTATTTCTATACTGATTGGGTCAACTTCCATAGCGCAAATTATCACTATTGAAGAATTATCCGTATAATTTGAAACTTAAAAAAAAAGAATAAGCTGAAAAATTTTAACAATCGGCTTTTTTTTAACAACAATACAAAAATGAACCACCTCAACAATTGAAATCTGAGCCCAATACTGCTTCATTAACAGTCTATTATTTATATATTTCAATTAGATAAAGTATTTAGTGAAGGTTAAACCCTCTTTTACAACCAGATATAATTGAATTACCAAATAAAACCAATCTGATTAAAGAGTTTAACCTTGTCTAATAATACAAAAAAAAGCATATTGCATCAAATTCGCAAATTCAAAAACTCCACTCTTCAATTATCTCACCTGCCATTTTCAGATACTTTGTCCTCGGATGCTTTGGAACAGGTTATTGAACACTCACAGAACAGCAGGGATCATATATTCACTCCATTAGTCACACTTATTAAAGCGTTCATTTTTCAATTGCTCAGCACTTATGGCTCCTATAGACAGGCTGTTAATCATGTCCTTTCTGAATGGTTATATCAGGGCTACCCAGCCAACTCAACAAAGATGGGGCTTATTGTAAAGTCTGCCTGATAAGGAGCTAAAGTAGGACGTTGAATCTTCATGAAAATCATTGCATCAAAAAAACCAATCAACGTGGTTGTAGAAAGCTCATACCTAAATCCTGCAATCATCACGCACAATAAAGTAAAAAGGATTGATTAAACAATAGGATAATATTGTTTTTCTAATTTTACTTTCTCATTGAATTAATGAAGCCTTCAAAAAGATCATCTCGTGT
>JAKIVF010000136.1 GCA_021647145.1 Methylococcaceae bacterium
TTTTAAATTCAGCACTGTAGGTGGTTCTTTTTTTGCTCATTTTTCCGCTCCAGTTTTTTAGAAATAGTAACTAAATTGGAATAAGATGTCTTGGTTCTGTTGTCTGAATTTGTTGGGGTATTATACTTCTATGGTTTCATTAAATCCCCCTGTCTGTGATTTTGGTGCAAAAGCTCCCTCCTTTGATTTACCAGGTACAGATAATAAAAACTGGACATTAGAAAAATGTATGGGCACAAAAGGTTTGCTAATCATGTTTATCTGTAACCACTGTCCTTATGTAAAAGCAATACATCAGCGTATTTTAAGAGACACAATAGAGCTTAAATCATTAGGCATTGCCTCTGTAGCTATTTCTTCTAACGATACAATTGAATATCCAGAAGATTCTTTTGAAAACATGCAACGTATAGCCAAGGAGTTAAATTTTAATTTTCCTTACTTATTAGACGAAAGCCAAGATGTAGCAAAAAAATATGGTGCCGTCTGTACCCCAGATTTTTTTGGTTATAACAAAAACAAGGAGCTGCAGTACAGAGGCAGACTTGATGCTAGTAACAAGCAAGTAGCACCCGATACTGTTAAACGAGATTTATTTGATGCAATGAAACAAGTTGCTCAAACGGGCCATGGACCAAAAGAACAAATTGCTAGCATTGGATGCTCAATAAAATGGAAATCAACTTCATAATCAATCAAGCTACATCAGAAATTTCACAACTATCTAATTCTAGAAAATCCATACCAACTAAAGTAGCAAGTTTTTCACAGTCCAAAAGCTTAAGTTCATGTTTATGCAAAGATAACAAATTATCTTGTTCCAGTTTATGAAGCGTTCGGTTGACGTGAATTACACTCATTCCTAATGTATCAGCAATGTCTTCCTGCTTAAATGGAAAAGGAATAACATGGGCTTTGTTTAAACCTCGTGATTTTAAACGCTGATATAACTCAAATGCCATAAATGAAATTTTCTCACGTGCACTTCCATGAGCAATATTCACCATATAATGTTCTGCCAATTTTTTTTCAGACTCTTCTTCCCAAATAAGTTTTATAAACAACTCTGGATATCGACCGCACATCTGTAATAAATCAGGCACACAACAAACAATAGAATCTTGCAATGTCATTGCAGAATAAGAAAAAGGTTTATTTAAATCAGTTTGAAAACCAAACACATCTCCGGGCAAAACAGAACGTAAAACCTGTCGTTTGCCTTGTGCAGAAACTTGAGTTAAAAGTATCCAGCCTTGACGTAAAATATAAGTTTTAACAGGACTTTCACCTTGATAAAATACATATTGTTTGGCAGGCAAATTTTGTGACTTTAGAGGATGAAACTCTCTATCCTGATTAAGGATTGTCTCTATTCCGGAACAAACCCCATAATGATTTCTTGGACAGTTTTTACAAAATACAACTGAGTTATTCATCCCCATAACCTCTCCTTGAGTAACAATATTTTCTAAATACAGAAACCCTCTACTAAATTTACTTATTTATCATTAATTCAAACAGTTTATTATTTAAATAAATGTATAACAGTTCAATATTTTGGACTTTGTATACTTTATATTTATTCGTTTATTAATATTTTAGAAAACTTAATCTATGTTAATTCTAATAGTTTCAATAAGGTATATAATTCAATGAACTTGAGCTGAATTATCTTACTCAGGAATATTTGACGATACATATTTACGAGGTGGCATTATGCAAACTGCAAGAATAGTTAAGAAAAATGAAAATAATTTTTCAAACAATATTATTGAGTTTAAATTTAAACCTGCAGTTATTCAACAACAAATAAAGATAAAGCAACAGGATACAAAAAAAGCGTGTTTTCAAACCGACGAACGCTACTTCTGTAAGGACACCCAATGTAGTTGTGCAAAAGAATGCAAAAAACTTATTGCGGCATGGATGCGGTAACTATCATAAAAAATAACTAATAAATCAAGAAAAAGTAAAAATAATAGATAATACAAAAAATAAAAAATGATCTAAATAATATACGCGTGATCGCGCAAAGTGATTTTTTTGCACTATTTTTAACTGCTATCCCAAATCCCCCACAAAACCAAAACCCAACAAATTTATTTATGACGGGTACTCCTAATGTAACAGTATTATTGTCTAATATTTAAGTAAATGATAGGGTACAGTTTACTAGGCATTCTCCTCGTTTTAGTTAACCATGATTAAACACAAACTTAACCCTACTCTTCTAAACCAAATTGATTTAGTTCTTTTTGAAGAAGGAAATTTCACACCTTTAAACTGGATGCTAAGGTACGGACATTTAGATGTTCTTGCTTATTCAAAATGGAAAGAAGGAAAAATAGAGTATTTAGAAGACACGTTTACAACTCCAAGGGATAATATAATAACGATTCTAGAAAATATCAAAGAATATCTGTCTATCCAAAAGCTGGAGCCAGATCAATATAGCTATACATCCCAGGCCAGCCAGGCACTGCATATTTGTCGATCACCAACCAACGAAAGAATTTTTACAACGATTTATCAACCCACTCAGGATCGTGTACAAATGGATTTGTTTTTTGATAACACACAAGCAATCACTGTTTCAAATTTGATAGCAGCGATAGTTGATAGACAGACTAATGAAACTGAAGATTTAATGGAAAAACTGGAATATTTAGACTTAGAGAAACACAAGAAACTTTCCCAGTTATTGACCTATGAAAAAGAAATAATGCATGGAAAAATAACAAGTGAGGAAAAGATAAAATTAATAAAGGTTCTATCATCATTAGCTTATGAACATTTACATAGATATACACACGACTTTATAACCCCCTTATGGCATAGGGTTTCAAATGATATCAGTGATATTGCTTTTGATTCTAAAACACCAGATTTTCACATAAGCTTTACTGCCTACCAAGGGTTTCAATGGCAAGGGGTGATAGAGTCAATTAAGAGGGAAAAGAACTGGACTCAATACCCTATTTTAATCTTTCGATATGCTGAAGCATGTTTCAAACTGAATAGAGAAAAAGATGGGATTGCCTATTGGTTTAAACTGTTTGTCTTATTTCCACAACAAGCAGAACACTTTGTTAAAAAAAGTAGTCATCAGAAAATAATATTTGATTGGCAATGTTTTACTGAATTAGATCCAGAACTTGAACCCTCCTCATTCCCTGCCTGGATACTGATGAAAACACCCGCACTTGCAAAAAACACACTAGTTTTTGAAGAAAATACCTGCCAGACTTTAGCATTAATCAACAGTCTAGTTTGTAACGCTGAAAATAAATTAAATGTTGATCTACGGGCTAAGTTACAGCAAACTAACCCTAATTTTTTTGTTCATTATATGAGAAATATCAACGGCTATAAATGACTTGTCCTCTTAAACTAGTACTAAGATAGCATTAAAAAATGAGGAAAAAAAAATGAAAAACCAAATTGATTTTAGCATTTGTTAGTTGTGAGCAACCGTTTCTTTCGCCCAATGTGAGTTGATATGTTTTGTTCTTAACCAGTTCTGATCTTTTCTGCCCTAAACGCTTTTTTAGTAATCAGGACTAGCAGGTTTTTATTGCTATCAACTGAAATATTTCCTTAAGAAGCTAACTTTTGTAGATTTAAAATCAATAGCTCTTTAAACTGCTTAGCTTCCACTGGAGGGCTAGCCAAAAAACCTTGATACTCATCACAATCACTGTTTTGTAAAAAATACAAATGATGTATTGTTTCAATACCTTCCGCAACAACACTTAGATTTAATGACTTAGCCATGGCAATAATTAAACTTGCTAATTCACCATTTTCACCCTCTGCATTAATATCCTTGATAAATGCACGATCTACTTTTAAAGTATCAAGGGGCAACTGATTTAAAAAACTGAGAGAGGAGAATCCCGTTCCAAAATCATCCATGGATATCCGCATTCCCATGTCTCTAAAGGCATTTAAAAACCGAATGGTTTTATCAATATCAGTTATAGTACAACTTTCAGTAATTTCTAATTCTACAAATTGTGGAGTAATTCCCGAGTCTATTAATGCTTTTTGAATACCATCAACAAAGCCTTTAGAATGAAACTGTTTAGCTGATATATTAATACTAACAATCAAATCAGAAAACCCTTCTTGATGCCATTTAGAGGTTTGTTTACAGGCCTCCTCCAGTATCCACATGCCCATTGGAACTATTAACCCAGTTTCTTCGGCGATAGGAACAAAATCTGTTGGAGGAATCAGTCCTTTTTCTGGGTGCTGCCAACGTATCAAAGCTTCCATCCCCATAATTTTATCCGTTTTAACACAAACTTTAGGCTGATAATGAACAACGAGTTCATTTTTTTCTAGCGCCTTACGTAATTCATTTTCAAGAATTAACATCTGATGCGCACGAGATTTCATCTCCTTATTATAAAAACTAAATCGATTGCCCCCCTCTTCTTTTGATTTATACATTGCCAAATCAGCTTGTTTAATTAGGCTCTCTTTATGACGATTCTCGTTTGAAGATATTGAAATACCAATACTACCAGCGCTAATTAATTCATTTCCTTGTATAATATGTGTCGTCAATAAAGCATCAAGCGTTTTTCTAGCAACTTCAAGTACACCTTCTTCTGATAAAACACCTTCAATCACTAAAGCAAATTCATCACCACCCAGCCTTGATATCGTATCAGCTGATCGTGTGGATTTTTTTAAAGAGTCCGCTACAGATTGAAGAAAAAGATCACCTATATCATGCCCTAATGAATCGTTAATTTTCTTAAATCTATCAAGATCAATAAGAAAAACAGCGACCTCTTCTTCACTTCGCCCTGCTCTTTCCAGAGCATGGTTAAGGCGATCATGAAATAGTGTTCTATTGGGTAGATCGGTTAGGCTGTCATAATAAGCTAAATGTTGTATTTTTTCTTGGGCAAGGTGTCTTTCAGTTATATCCTGTGCAATGCCAAGCATTCGGATAACTTGCCCTTCCTCATTCTTAATTAACTCTGCATGTTGATGAATATATTTAAACTCACCATTAGGTAAGAGAACTCTATGTTCAATGCTGTAAGGTTCACCGTCGCTTAAGGATTTTCGAGTCGCGTAATCAATTTTGTCTTGATCATCTTCATAAACTTTATCTAAAAACCGTTCATAGTTGATTTCTTTTACTTCAGAAGATAATCCATAAATATTGAACACTTCATCCGACCAATAAAGGTGGTTATTCTTAAGATCCCAGTCCCAATACCCTAATCGTGCAACTTTATGGGCATGCACCAGACGAAGCTGATGGTTAAACAATGCAACATCTGTTTCATGGGTTTTTAATCCATGCCTGACGCGTTGTTTAAAAATAGGTAAATTAACAGGTTTTACAACAAAATCTGTTGCACCTGCATCGAATGATTTTTCTACTGACTCAATATCATCTAAAGCGGTTAACATGATAATCGGAACATTGAGCTTATGTTCTTGCATACGTAGAGCAATACAAGCATCATACCCACCCATAACAGGCATCATAACATCCATAACGATCAAGCTAAAAATATGCTTGTTGGCCATCTCGATTGCTTGCTGACCATTCTCGACTGTAAGCACTGAATACCCTTCATTTTCTAGTGCTTTTTTAATATAAAGCCGATTAACCAACTCATCATCTACTACAAGAATAAGAATATCATCACTTTTAATAAACTGACTTTCTAACATTAGATTTCCTTTTCTAACATAAGCTCTTGGACAGCAGAGCTACTAATTTCAAAAACATTACAAATTTCAGTCACTACCTCATCTATATTGTCGAGGTTATTTTTTATACATCGTTCTTCAGCCTCCTTGCAATGTTCAAAAAGGCTTTGCACGCCAAGTACACTACAACTCCCTTTTAAGGCATGAAATGCATTTCTTAGTCCTTCCAAATTTCCATCTTTAGAACATTTTTTCATTTCTTCTGTAAGCGTTGTTCCTGACTCAAGAAAAGCGTTAATGATTAATTCGACATCATCTCCCATCATTTCTCTGGTTTCTTCAAACTTATGACTGTTAATTATTTCAACACCAAAGGTCTCTTGTTCAACACTTTGATCTAAATCATATGGGTTTTCCATTGACTCATATTCTTTTTTATTAACAACTGACTTGAGCGGTAACCACTTGGCCAATATATTCGATAGATTTTCAGCAGTATAAGGTTTGGTTAAATAATCATCCATTCCTACATCCAAACATTTTTCACGATCACCTTGCATTGCGTTTGCAGTTAAAGCGACAATGGGTATTCTTTCTTGTTCAGCTTGAGCTTCAAATTGTCTTATCTGATGAGTCGCTTCAAAACCATCCATCACTGGCATTTGGCAGTCCATCAATATTAGATCAAACGTTTTATTTTTTCTGGCATCTAATGCTTCTTGCCCATTTGAAACAATTTCAAAACCTAGATCAAAGTTAGTTAACATTGCCTTTCCTAAATGTTGATTAACCTTATTGTCATCTACAAATAATATGTTTCCATTGAGCTTTACAAATTCCTTTTTGATCTTTGGTTTATTATCTTTTGTAACTGAGAGGTTTTGAACAGTGGATATGGCATCAAACAGTAAAGATTGTCTAATGGGTTTATTAAGCAGTAAATCAAAATATTTATGATTATCAGTGTGATAATCTAAGCCCATTGAACTTAATAGAATGATTTTTAAATTGTTAAAAATTGGGTTTTGACGAATTTTGACGGCAACTTCTTGGCCTGTTATTCCTGGCATTTGCATATCAAGAAGTAAAATATCAAAGGGTTTTTTATTTTCAAAGGCTTCTTGTAATCGGTATAAACCTATCTCTGAATTAGTTTCGGTAAAATTTTCTCCACCCCAGTTCTCAATATATTTTCTAAGGATTAAACAGTTTGTTTCATTATCATCAATCGTTAAAATACGAAGATTATCCAGTGTAAAGGGTTGTTTATTATCTTTGGTAATATCGAAACTTAGTTCAAACCAGAATGTAGAGCCTTCACCAACTTGACTAGTCAAGCCTAATTTACCTCCCATCATTTCCACTAGGCTTTTAGAAATTGCTAACCCAAGACCTGTACCACCGAATTCTCGACTAGTCGATGTATCAGCCTGGGTGAAAGCTTGAAATAGCTTTCCTTGCTTATCAACAGGAATGCCAATACCGGTATCTTTTATCTCAAAACGTAATTTTGTTTTATGTTCTGACTCCTCTACGGTAGAAATACTAACGGATACCTCTCCTTCAGAGGTAAATTTAATTGCATTACTCATCAGATTATTTAAAACCTGCTGTAACCGCATGACATCCCCTTGTAACAGAATCTTAATTTCAGGTGATATAAAACACGATAACTCTATATTTTTCTGATAGGCCAATTTTGATAATAACTCAGTTGTATCCTCAATTGCCTTTCTCAAATCAAAGTCGATATGTTCTATATGTAATTTACCGGATTCAATTTTAGAAATATCGAGAATGTCATTAATTACATTTAGCAACATATTGGCAGAACCATGCGCGATATCAATATAGCCTTTTGACTTGTCATCTAGATCTATATGACTTAAAAGCTCCAACATACCCAAAACACCATTCATCGGAGTTCGAATTTCATGACTCATATTAGCCAAAAAGTCAGATTTTGCCTGAGCCATAGCTTCAGCATTTTTTCTGGCTTGTTGCATCTCCTGTTTTACGCGTTCATTGGCAATCGCTAGACCAAACATATCACCAATAAACCTCAAGGTATCAAGCCTTGATTCTTTTCTAGATGGATAAGTATCTGTATAAATAAATAAGATACCTAATATTATTCCATTGTGACGTAGTGGAACTATATAATGGCCATGAGCAACCATACCTTCAAAAGAATGTTCATGATAAGGGTCAGAAAAACAATCATCAGAAACGATTAATTCGCCTGAAACTGCCGCTCGACCGCAAAGACAGTTTCCTAGTTTGACGCATTTTTCCTTAGTTAAAAATTCCTCGGTATATTGACCATGTGTAACAAACATTTCCAGTTTATCACCGCCTTCAGGCAAGATAAAAACACCTAATTTGTTTTGAATTTGTAGATCGACAGATTTAGAAATAGCTTTTAATGATATTTCTACACGTTCTTTTAACGAACTTTGTCCCTGAAGAATTTGAGAGACTTCTGCTCGAATAAGCGCATCATTTTTATCATTTAAATTTTGTTGTTCAAGTTCTTTTAATTTTGTTATATCAGTGCGTATAGAAATATACTGGTAAGGTTTTCCTTTTTCATTAATAAAAGGAACAACCGTGGAGTCCATCCAAAAACAGTGCCCATCTTTAGCTTTGTTCTTTATTTCAGCATGCCAAACTCTTCCACTCCCAATGGTTTGATACATATTTTCCCAAAACTCATCTGAATGCTCCCCACTGTTTACTATACGATGATTAATCCCAACTAGCTCATTTTTAGTATATTGAGAAGTTTCTAGCATTTTATCATTAGCATAAAGAATTGTTCCCTTTGTATCTGTAATACTAACGACCCCATGCTGATCCACAGCATATTGAAGGTTCTGATTGTCTTTTATTTTTTGTTTAAGCTCTAACTGAAAACTAATACTTTCTCTATATTTTTTATTCATTCGTATAGCAACTATTGCCTGAAATATAAAAAAAATAGGAATCAAAATTGAGAGTAC
>JAKIVF010000137.1 GCA_021647145.1 Methylococcaceae bacterium
AAAAAGCAACAACAAATGGCCAAAATACAGCCTGATTCCATTGTTCTCGTTTTTGTTCTCTTAATGCCGCATCAATTCGTAAATACTTTAATTCTTTATGTGCCATAAAACTAGGTTTTATATTTTTAAACCATTGGTGATACAAAGAAAAACGTTTGGGATGATAACCAAATACCCAAGGCACATCATGTCGAACTATTTCTTGCATTTGTTGAATAATCTGACTTCGTTGCTCTGTATCATCCATACTTCGCATTTGTTCAAAAAGTTTATCAAATTCTGAACTTTGATAATTAACAGCATTTTCTCCTTTGTATTTTACCTTTCCATTCGGTCCATAGAGTAAAAAAAAGAAATTTTCAGGGTCAGGATAATCTGCATTCCAACCCCAAGTAAAAATTTGCCCACTGCCATCACGCATTTTATCTTGAAAACGATTGTAATCTGTCGGACGAATAACTAATTTAATCCCTATTTTTTCAAATTGTTTGCGGTACCAATTCATCATTGATCTAGCACCAGCTCCTACAGAAGTAGTATCAAAATAAAGAACCAACGCTTCCCCAGTTTTTGGGTCAACACCTGATTTATACCCTGCCTCAATCATTAGTTGTTCAGCTATTTCTATTGATTTACGCTGGTAACGGCCATTTTCCCAAGTATAAACATAGGGATTCATTCCTTGTTTTTTTTCTAAATTTCCAAAAATTTCAGGTGGTAAAACCCCTTGTGCAGGGATGCCTCGTCCATTCATAAAAATAGCAATATATTCCTCATAATCCAAAGCAATCGAAATAGCTAAACGTAGTTTTCTGGCACGTTCAGAATCACCACCGACAACAGAGTCCAGCATATTGAATCCCATATAAAAAATAGATGTTGATACAGATGTTTGTAGCTCAATTCCTTGTTTTTGCATTGTTTCAGTCAACTGTGCATTACCAGAAGCTGAAAATTGAACAGCCTGATCAAAGCTATCTGAAGAAATACCTGATGCATCATAAAAGCCTTGTAAAAATTTGCTCCAATAAGGAATCGTTTCCTTTTCAAGGATATAAATAACCTTATCTATAAAAGGTAATTTTTCCCCTGCATCCTTTAACAACCCTTTTTCTATATCACTTTCTTCCCCTTCTTTAGGATAAAACGTTTCATGATAATTTGGGTTTTTAGATAAAACAATTCTCTGATTAGGATTGTTTTCTTCTAAAAAGAAAGGACCCGTTCCTACCGGATACCAATTCAAGGATATATTTTTATCTCCTAGCCCTTGTTGAAGATAAAACTCATTTGCCTCCCAAGGCATAGGCGCAAAAAAATTCATTGCCAACCAAAATTTAAATTGTGGATATTTACCTTTAATTTTGATCTTATATTTATATCGACTTAAAGCTGTAACCCCCGAAAGAGAAAATGATTTTATTTCAGTTTTTTTCTTATTTTTAACTTGTTGTGAAAACTCACCAAAACCAACAATATATTTTTTCATAAACTCAGCTATGGGTGATTGAATTTTGGGATCAGCCAAGCGTTTTATTTGATAAACATAATCTTCAGCAATTAATTCCCTTGTACCTAATTCAGTAAAATCCTTTAATTCATTAAGTTCTTCTATCTGGCTAGTAGACAAGTTTCGATTAGCCTCAATAAACGCTGGGTGAGGTTGAAATTTTACTCCTTGTTTAATTTCGATAGTGTACTCAGAATAAGCAACCTGATTAGCTAAAAACTTTCCTGTCAGCAATTGGCCTTGTGCATTAAAATATTCAATCACTGGTAACTTTTCAGCACTTTGAGGTTCAAGCTGATAAGGCCTTTTAAGGTAACTATATTGATAAGGTGGCTCATATATCTGGGCGAGAAATGTATTCTCACTAGTACTATACGATATTGCCGGGTCGAGTCTTTTTGGTCTTTCTGAGAAAGAAGAATATAAAATGGATAAATTTGGATCTGTCTCAGAATAAGGGTTATTCAGCTGGGATACATCACAACTACTTAACAACAGACTCAATATAAATAAAAAAAATAGATGCATAATGATAGATTCTAAGCCTTATGTTTAAGGATTTACTTATCGAATTAAATGACTGAGCAAGGTATACTTTCCCTATTCTAACAAACAAATAGGTCAGGAGATAAAAATGGGGTTTATGCAAGGTAAGCGTGTTCTAATTGTAGGTTTAGCCAGTAACAAATCAATTGCATGGGGTATAGCACAAGCTATGCACCGTGAAGGGGCTGAGCTGGCATTTACTTATCAAAACGAAAGACTGAAAGATCGTGTAGCTAAAATGGCAGGTGAATGTAATTCGAGCATTAATATAGAACTTGATGTTTCAACAGATGAACAAATCACCAATGTCTTTACCGAATTAGGAAAACACTGGGATGGATTGGATTGTATTGTTCATTCAGTTGCCTTTGCACCAAGAGACGCTCTGGATGGTGATTATGTTGATGCTACAACTAGAGAAAATTTTTCAGTTGCCCATGACATCAGTTCATACAGCTTTACAGCATTAGCAAAAGCAGGCAGAGCGATGATGAAAGGTCGTAATGGATCTTTAATAACCTTAACTTACCTAGGTGCAGAAAGAGCTATCCCTAACTATAATGTAATGGGCGTGGCTAAAGCCAGTCTTGAGGCTAATGTTCGTTATATGGCAGCAGCTTTAGGCTCGGAAGGCACTCGTGTCAATGCTATTTCAGCTGGGCCGATTAGAACGTTAGCATCTGCCGGTATCAATAATTTTAAATCCATGCTCAGCAAAGCAGCTGATACAGCACCTATGAAAAAAAATGTATCCATTGAAGAAGTAGGTAATGTGGCTGCTTTTATGTGTTCTGACTTAGCATCTGGTGTTACCGGTGAAATTACTTATGTTGATGGTGGTTATAATATTGCAGGCTTGGTAGCAAGTTAGAAAACAGTCAATTCCAGTAAAGATTCACGAATTATAAAAAAAAGAGAGAATTAACGAGATTATAGATAATTCTATTTAACTACCATTTTAAATATATTCCACCAAACGGACTTCAAATTCGATCAAAAATTTATTTAAGGTCATTTTCTAGTCCCTAATGGGCACTGTCCTTTTTTTTATGCTTGTTGTACCGCTAAATAATTTATTTTTTTAGCGGCATCATCTGCTGGAAATAATTTACGTTTTTCAATTGCTTTTCTAATCACACTATATTAAAGATTCAATCGTATTCGTTGTATAAATAGTTTTACGAATATCTTTAGAAAAATTAAAATAGTATTTAGGTTTTTTCCTGTGATTTCGCCAGCTACGACTGATTTGAGGATATTTACTACTCCATGTTTTTTCAAAATTTTCTAGCTCTAATAATTCGTCTTCCGTCACAAATTGATAGATACGCTTTAAATCAGTCGCCACCGGTTTATAGTCTTTCCAAGGCACAAGCTTCAGCGAGTTGCGTACCATATGAACAATGCAACGTTGAATTTTCGTTTTTGAAAAGACGGTTGTATTGCTTCAGCCCCCCCTTTTAACTCATCAATGCATGCGATGCGAATATCAATTGATGAGGCGGCTGATTTTTGAATTGTTGTTAACAGTTATCAGGGCTGTCTTTTTAAATATATGAATCAGGTATTATGTGATGAAACTATACGCTTTCAGACTTATTTGTTAATTGGATAATACTGTAGTCGATATCTGAATTTGACCGATATTCGACATGCATAGTTTCTTGCTGCCCTTGCAGGCTAAACCCCATATTCCAAAAAACCAACACATTGAATAATAACAATTTAATAGTATATTATTTCGCATAAATTTCCCGCATATAAAAATGCAAATTTTCATCTTCTGATTTGCGATAAAGCTGTGCCATGCGGGTAACCGTTTGTTTCGACTCTCCTGCTATTTTCTCAATAACATTACCCTTGATTATCCGTCTCCTAAATCCAGACTTATTCAGTTCTCCCCCTAAAATAATCTCATAACATCTCTGTAGCTCCGACAAAGTGAATTTCTCTGGAAGGACATGCAGAGCTATAGTTGTATATTGTGCTTTGTTTCTTAAACGCTGAAATGCCTCCTGGATTAATTCAGCATGATCAAAAGCCAGTTTTTGCTGAATATTTCCGTCTTTATCTAAATGACTCCAACGTGTATCAGTACTAAAAATGATATCTTCAGCATTGACTAGAGCGAAATAAGTGACCGTTACCGACCATCCGCGAGGATCGCGCGAGTCGTTACCTATTGCTCCTAGCTGTTCAAGATAGGGTGCTCCATACCCCGTTTTTTCTCTTAGTTTTTTTTGTGCTGTCTGTTTGATGTTTTTATCCTTTTTTATGTCGATAAAACCTCCCGGAATTGCCCAGTATCCCTTAAAAGGAAAATCACTTCGTTGGGTAATCAGAACATTGACTTCCTCATTAATGATAGTAAAAATTACAATATCTACACTCGTCAATGGAACTTCATAGTCATGGATGTTGTAACGTGTTAAAAATTCTTTCTCTTGTTGATTAGTCGATGCTTTCATTACCCTTTTATATTCCCTTTTAGCCATACAATGGAAAGGCCTGTTATCACACTTAGATTACCTTTCTTTAACATCTTGCAAGCATCATCGAATGATAGGACATGCGTTTTTATATCTTCATTTTCTTCCATTTTACCGTGAATACCTGAAGTGTTGAGCTGCGTTTTTGCAAAGAAAAGTGTAGTAGTTTCGTTACTCCCACCAGGGCTTAAGTAAAACTTACCGATTTTTTCTATATAAGCACAACGATAACCTGTTTCCTCCAATAATTCTCTTTCTGCAGCTTTCAGTTCGTCTTCTCCTATATCAATAATGCCGGCTGGGATTCCATATATCCAAGGATTGTCCCCATTTTCCAGTGGGCCCACTCGAAATTGCTCAGTTAATAAAATGCTGTTTCGGGTTTCATCATACAAAAGAATAGCAACTGTCGGTTTACGAACTAGTACTTCAAGATTATGGATTTGACTTTTGCTGCCATCAAATTTGTTGAATTGTATTGTGTGTTTTTTCAACTTAAAGAAACTATCGTGGCAAACTTTGGTTTTTAGAATAAATTGATCGTTTACGATGGTATCTAAATTAAGACTGTTCATAGGTTTACTCCATAGAGGTGGTGACTAAAAATATAGTTAGCAATCGGTTTTTCAAGATATTTTGCAAAATGAGACTCAAAAAATAACCCTGATTCAGGGGAATAAGAAAACTGTTCTCTGATTAAACTGCTACGGATCGGAATGCGTTCATGCACGATGGTTAAATTCCAGCGTTCAATAATTTCTTCTCCTTTATAAAATTTACTCCAGATTTTTTCAGTTGCATTATCAGGCCCGATAATAAAATTTAGTGCTGGTTTAATATTTGTATTCAGATAACGTTGCTCCAATTCTTTCAAAACATTATAGGTATAAACGGGACTATTCGTTTGATTGCCAAGCTCCCTTTCTATCGAAGAAGTCACTATAGGTATTCGCTGTATTTTCATCAGGCTTTTTTCAGTTTGGAAAGATTGTGCGAGCATACTGGTCATACACAACCTGTCCTGATAGGGCTCCATTATTTTATTAAAGGGATGATGAAAGCTGGGTATTAATATGATTTCATCAAAATTCTGATAAACCTGCTCAATAATATCTTTATGACCAAAATGAGGAGGATTAAAGGCTGAGCCGAGTATTCCTATATTTTTTGTTTTCATTTAAATTACCTTGCTTGACACAATAGTATAGTACGTGTACTATTAATAGTATATCAAGTGAACTATTAATACAAGCTCAACGAGAAACTTATTATGATCAGCTTAGAACCAGAAAAGACTGCTTCATTCGATGTGGATGCACAATACAGCTTTACTCCCGCTTGCCCTGATGAGTTACCGGTAGCAGGAGGCAATGAAATTGTAGGCGCCTTAAATGAACAAGCCTCTTATGCGTCAATCAGAGTCGGTTCAAAAGATGCGCATAGCTCTAAAGCGGTGTGGGTTGCTAATGATGAACAAGAGATGTTTTCTCCCGTAGCGGGTGATAATGTTGACATTGCCTGGAACCTACATGCAGTCCCTGGAACAAAAGGATTTGAGCTGATTCAAGGTTTGCCCAGACCTGTCGAGTACGATTTTTTTGTATGGAAAGGGGTTGAACTGGATATGCATCCCTATGGAGCTTGTTATCACGACCTTGGAGATCAATTGAGCACAGGGGTGATTGAATATTTTAAAGTGAAAGCCATAGAGACCGTTATCGTCGGTGGATTGGCAACGGATTATTGTATTAAAACCACGGCTTTGCAATTAAGAGCGGCTGGTCTTGAGGTGATAGTCAATTTAGAAGCCTGTCGCGGTATTGCTGAAAAAAGTATTAATTTGGCAATTGAAGAAATGAAAAAGGCGCGAGTATTTATTATCAATAACACACAAGAACTTGGAGAAAAAAATGAGCAGTAAGCCCATCATTAAATCTTTACTAGATACCGATTTATATAAGCTAACCATGATGCAGGCAGTACTGCATAACTCCCCTGCTGCGGAGGTTGAATATTTATTCAAATGTCGTACAGAAGATGTTGATTTGATACCTCTGACTGCGGAAATAAAAAAGCAAATTTCAGTCCTCTGTGATTTAAAGTTTACTGAAAATGAAATCCACTATTTAAGTAACATCTATTACTTAAAACCGGACTTCATACAGTTTCTTAAGCTCTTTCAAATGAACGAGCAATATATTCATATTGGGAAGGATGAAGACGGCCAACTAGATATAAAGGTAAAAGGACCGTGGTTACATACCATATTATTTGAAGTGCCGATTCTTGCTATTGTTGAAGAAGTTTATTCAAGGCATTTTTACGCCGGGATTGATCTCAAGAAAGGTAAACAACGGTTAAAGGAAAAAACCAACAAAATAAAAACACACACTTTGGGTCATAAATTAAAAATAATGGAATTCGGAACTCGGCGTCGATTCAGTCGGGAGTGGCAAAAACAGGTGCTGGAGCATTTAAGTAAAAATAACTTAGAAAATCTAGTCGGTACCAGTAATGTACTTTCTGCTTATGAATTAGGCCTAACCCCACTGGGAACTATGGCGCACGAATATTTACAAGCTTTTCAGGCATTAGGTCCACGTTTAATAGATAGTCAAAAAGCAGCCTTGGAAGCCTGGACAAAAGAGTACCGAGGGGATTTAGGTATTGCCTTAACCGATGTAGTGGGTATTGATGCTTTCTTAAAAGATTTTGATAAATATTTTGCCAAACTTTTTGATGGTGTCAGACATGATAGCGGTTGCCCTTTTGAGTGGGCAAATAAGATGATTGTACATTATGAAAAACTGAGTATTGATCCCATGACTAAAACATTGGTATTTAGTGATGGACTGGATATTTCATTAGCACTTGAATTACTCTCTGAGTTTCATGAAAAGACCAATTTACTCTTCGGGATTGGTACAAACCTGACCAATGATGTAGGTGTTAAGCCGTTGAGCATTGTGATAAAAATGATTGAGTGTAATGGTCAACCTGTCGCAAAAATTAGTGATAGCCCAGGAAAGACCATGTGTGAAGATGAAGCTTATCTAGATTACTTAAGAAAGGTTTTTGAAATTAAATGATTTCTCAGTGTAAAAACATATGTGATTGACTTGGTAATTATCTATTGCTTTAGGGTGCTGGCTTTAGCTTGTGTTCTAATTGTTACCCATGCAGGCTTAAAGCCAGCGGCCAAAAAAACATCACACTGAATTTATTAAATTACTGAGTACTTTTATAGGAGAAACAATGAAAATCATAATGGCTCAACTTAACTTTATAGTGGGTGATATTGAAGGTAATTTGCAGAAAATTCTATCTGCCTATTTACCTGTACAAAATGAAGATGCATTGTTGATTTGTAGTGAGCTGGCGTTGACGGGTTATTACCCACAAGATCTGGTAACCAATGAGAATATTTTAAAAAGGCAGGAGAATGCCTTCCTAGAATTGACAAAAGCAACAATTAATCAGTCGTGCGGCATCGTTGTGGGTTTTATTGCAAGAAATAGCAAAGAGATTGGAAAAGGTCTGTTTAATGCGCTTGCAGTTCTGAGTGATGGAAACAAGGTTTTTGAATATCATAAAAAATTGCTACCAACTTACAATATTTTTAATGAAGCTCGGCATTTTAGCCGAGGTCGTAATACCGGTATTTATGATTATAAAGGCATTAAATTAGGTTTTCTAATCTGTGAAGATGCTTGGGCTCACACTGAAGGTTTTAAATATGCTCAAGACCCTGTTGATGATTTAAAGAAACAGCAACTTGATTTAGTGATTAGTATGAATGCCTCTCCCAATAACGTGGGAAAGATGGCAGAGAGAATGAAGATTGTTAATAAAGTAGCCTCTGAAACTAAAGCTCTCGTTATTTATGTCAATCAGGTGGGGGGTAATGACGAACTGGTATTTGATGGTTCTAGTTTTGTAATGAATAGTCAAGGCGAATTGGCCTATGCCATGGAATCCTTTGTTGAACAAATAGGCGAGATAGAACTTGACAGTATTAACCAGCAAATAGTTATTTTGGCTGAACAAGAAGTAAATCAACTGCTTTTGAAACAAACTGTCCTGGGGATTATAGACTATGTGCGTAAGTGTGGTTTTAACCAAGTCGTTATTGGTT
>JAKIVF010000007.1 GCA_021647145.1 Methylococcaceae bacterium
GCTAGCAATGTTTTTGTTGCATTGTTCAAATGCTCTGTCAGTCATCTCTGTATTAGAAGAGAATCTGCTTGGGTCATCTCCGCTGTCTACGAGAAATAAGTCAGATGCAACGGTTTCGTAAACCCAAGGCATTATAACTTTAGCTTGAAACGCTATAAGTGCGATAAACCCAATAGCAAAGATGAGGAATTTATATTTCATGATTGATTGTAGATAAATTTAATATGTAAAGTTGTTTGATTCTAACAAAAGTATCAATGTAAGGCTAAGTTAAATACTTTAGGCTGTATAAATTATTTAAAAGAAAAAAGGAAGGTTATTTTCTTGACATAATTATAAGACAGAAGTAGACTTCTCCTTACGCTAATGGATCAGCTGGGTGCTTTAATTAATCAAGGTACTGCATAAATGGATGTTAAAACTCTCAATATTTTTTGAGATTTAATAAACTTTTTTTAGGAGGTAGAAATGGCTGCTACAACTGAATCAGTAAAAGCTGATGCTAAAGAAGCACCACTATTAAATAAAACGAACCTAATTGCAGGCTGGATGCTGTACTTAGTGTTCTATTCATTTATTCGTTGGTACGAAGGTGTTTATGGATGGTCTGCTGGATTAGATTCATTTGCACCTGAATTTGAAACATATTGGATGAACATGCTCTATATTGAGCTAGTTGTTGAGGTAGTACTTGCATCTGGTATATGGGGTTGGTTATGGAAAACTCGTGATCGTAAAGTAATGTCAATTACTCCACGTGAAGAGTTAAGAAGACATTTCACTCATTGGACTTGGTTAGTAATGTACGGTTGGGCTATCTACTGGGGAGCTTCGTACTTCACAGAGCAAGATGGTACATGGCATCAAACAATAGTACGTGATACTGACTTTACACCTAGTCATATCATTGAGTTCTATTTGTCATATCCAATTTACATCATAACTGGTGTATCTTCATTCTTATATGCTAAAACTAGATTGCCTACTTACAGTGAAGGTTTACACCTTATGTACTTGGTATCAGTAATTGGACCTTTCATGATTCTACCAAATGTTGGCCTTAACGAATGGGGTCACACTTTCTGGTTTATGGAAGAGCTTTTTGTTGCACCATTGCATTACGGTTTCGTATTCTTTGGATGGGCTGCTCTAGCTATCATGGGTGTTGTAAACACTGAGTGTGCTGCAATTGGTAAATTACTGAAAAAAGACTTAGCATAAGTTTTTAAAAAAGTAATATAAAAAACTATCTCCTGCGAGTTTCTCTTACAATAGACATTATTGGAGAGAAACTTGTTGATAAAGAAGATAGTTAATAAAAAAAAATAATTTTAATTTTTAGGAGGTAAGCTAATGAGCGCATCTCAATCAGCTGTACGATCGCGTGCTGAAGCCGTAGCGGTTTCTCGCACATTCGACTGGATGATTCTCTTTACATTATTCACTGTTGTTCTTGGTGGGTATCATATTCACTACATGTTAACTGGTGGTGACTGGGATTTTTGGACTGACTGGAAAGATAGACGTTTATGGGTAACTGTAGCGCCAATCGTTTCAATCACCTTCCCTGCTGCTGTTCAAGTAATGCTTTGGTATCGCTATCGTTTACCTATTGGTGCAACACTTTGTGTTGTAGCTTTGTTATTAGGTGAGTGGATCAACAGATATTTAAATTTCTGGGGATGGACATATTTCCCAGTAAACATGGTATTCCCTTCAAACTTAATTCCAGGTGCAATAATACTGGATGTAGTCTTGTTACTGGGCGGCTCAATGACGTTAACCGCTGTAGTTGGTGGTTTAGCATGGGGACTAGTTTTCTATCCAGGTAACTGGCCAATTATTGCTCCATTACACGTGCCTGTTGAATACAACGGTATGATGTTTACATTGGCTGATTTACAAGGTTATCATTACGTACGTACTGGTACTCCTGAGTATATCAGAATGGTAGAAAAAGGTACTTTAAGAACTTTCGGGAAAGATGTTGCTCCAGTATCAGCGTTCTTCTCTGGTTTCGTATCTATTATAATTTATTTCTTATGGCACTTCTTTGGAAAATGGTTCAATAAAACGGACTTTATTTCTGGCGAAGACGTATAAGAATTAATAATAAAAAACGAAGGCTGTCTCTTTTATCATAAACATTAATAATAGAGGCAGGAAATCTTAAATACATAGACTCTAGTAATAGAGGAGGGTATATGAAATTAATAAAAGACAAGGTGGCAAAATTATCCTTTGTCGCACTGCTGGTAACAATGACAGCAGCGATGTTTTACACACCGACAGCATCAGCTCACGGTGAAAAGTCACAGGCTGCATTTATGCGGATGCGTACTATTCACTGGTTTGACTTAAACTGGTCAAAAGAAGAAGTTGCAGTTAACGATACAATGTCAATCTCAGGTAAATTTCACGTTTTCGAAGGATGGCCTGAAACTGTTGATAAACCAGAAGTGTCTTTCCTAAACGTTGGTATTCCTGGGCCAGTATTTATTCGTGCTGGTTCTTGGATTGGTGGTCAATTAGTGCCACGTTCAGTATCTTTAGAGTTAGGTGAAACTTATGACTTTAAAGTATTGTTAAGAGCTCGTCGTCCAGGTGAGTGGCATGTTCATTCAATGATGAACGTTCAAGGTGGTGGTCCAATCATTGGTCCAGGTAAATGGGTAACTATTACTGGTTCAATGAGTCAATTTACAAATCCGTTAACAACTTTGACTGGTGATGTAATTGATTTGGAAAACTATGCGTTGGATAGTATTCTTTTTTGGAGTGGCTTATGGTATGCAGTAGGTGTAGCTTGGTTATTATACTGGGTTAGAAGACCATTATTTATTCCACGTTATCTTGCAGTAACATCAGGTAAAGCTGCTTCTTTAATCTCTTCTGGAGATAAAAAAGTTGGTCTTATCTTTGTGGTTGGCACAATACTTTGTCTTGGTATTACTATGGGAACAACAAATGACAAGTATCCTGTAACGACTCCACTTCAAGCTGGATTAATGCGTGGTATTAAATGGATTGAGATACCTGCTGCAACAGTTGAAGTTAAAGTTGAAGATGCATCTTATCGTGTACCTGGTCGTGCAATGCAAATGAGTTTAGTTGTTACTAATAACGGTGACTCACCAGTTCGTTTAGGCGAATTCAATACTGCATCTGTACGTTTCTTAGATGCTGATGTGTTAGAAGATGAGTCTGGTTATCCAGATGATCTTTTAGCTGAAGAAGGTTTAACAGTAAGTGACAATAGTCCTTTGGCTCCAGGTGAGACAAGAAGTATTGAAGTTACTGCTTCTGATGCAGCATGGGAAGTTTATCGTCTAGCTGACTTGATCTATGATCCAGACAGTCGTTTTGCTGGTTTATTATTCTTCTTTGATGAAGATGGTAACCGTCAAATGGTAAAAGTCGATGCTCCATTAATCCCTGTGTTCATTTAATGGATAAATTCTAAAAGCTTAAGTTTTTAGAAAGGGATAGAAGCCCTCATCGCCTTATCGGTGATGAGGGCTTTTTTTTGTAAAAAAAAATTAAAAATAGTTGATAATGAATTAAAATGGAATTATTTTTTAACAAGTAGTCTTTTAGTTGTTTTATGTGATTAGAATAGTTAAGTGTATATTTGTAAAATATAAAATTTAAGGTGATGGAAGTAAGTAATAAAAAAGATCAAAATTTAGTTTCTATTGAAAATTTAACCTTTTATAGAGGAAATAGAAAAATATTTGATGATATTTCTCTTAATTTTCAACGAGGGAAAGTAACAGCTATTATGGGTCCAAGTGGGACAGGGAAAACTACTTTATTAAAATTGATAGGCGGACAATTAGTCCCAGATAGAGGGACAGTTTTAGTTGATAATAAAAATGTTCATCAATTGACACGAGCAGAATTATTTATTCTAAGAAAGAGAATGGGAATGTTATTTCAAAGCGGTGCATTACTCACAGATATTAATGTTTTTGATAATGTTGCATTCCCAATAAGAGAGCACACAAAAATAAGTGAATCAATGATTAGAACGATCGTATTGATGAAGTTAGAATCTGTGGGCTTAAGGGGAGCAAGTAAACTTATGCCAAACGAGTTATCAGGGGGAATGGCAAGGAGAATTGCATTGGCGAGGGCTATCTCATTAGACCCGATGATGATCATGTATGATGAACCCTTTTCAGGACAAGACCCTATTTCGCTAGGCACATTAGTTAAGCTGATTAAAGAATTAAATAGCGCATTAAAAATTACAAGTATTATAGTTTCACACGATGTTCAGGATACTGCACGTATTGCAGATTATATTTATGTTTTGTCTGGAGGTAAAATTGTAGGAGAAGGGACTCCTGATCAATTAAAAAATGATTCTTCTAAATTTGTGAAGCAGTTTTTTAAAGGGGAGGCTGATGGTCCCGTGCAGTTTCATTATCCAGCAAAAGATTATCATCAGGATATTTTTGAAAGCTAATGAAGTTTAAAATAAAATGATTTGTTTTTTTGAAAAGATTGGAAAAAAGACTTTAGCAAGTTTTTCAAAACTAGGGCGAGCAACTTTTTTTTTGATCCAAGTAATTAAAGCTTGTTTATCAGTATTTTTACGTCCAAAACTACTTTTAGCCCAGCTATATTCAATAGGTGTGTTATCTTTTATGATTATTACCATTTCAGGTTTGTTTGTAGGTATGGTCTTAGGATTACAAGGTTTTTATATTTTGTCAGATTTTGGAGCTGAAGAAACTTTAGGTCTTATGGTTGCTGCTTCTCTAGTAAGAGAGTTAGGGCCTGTTATATCAGCATTATTATTTGCTGGTCGAGCTGGTTCAGCGTTAACAGCTGAAATTGGCTTAATGAAAACAACAGAACAACTTTCTGGAATGGAAATGATGGCTGTAGATCCTATTAAACGGGTTATAGCTCCTAGGTTTCTTGCGGGGTTTATTTCAATGCCAATTCTTACAACATTATTTAGTTCAATTGGAGTTATTGGTGGGCAGATAGTTGGTGTTATTATTTTAGGGGTAGATGAAGGATCTTATTGGTCACAAATGCAGGCTAATATAGATTTTCAGGGTGATATTATAAATGGTGTTATAAAAAGTATAGTTTTTGGCGTTGTTATTTCATGGATAGCTTTGTTTGAAGGCTATGACACGATACCAACATCCGAAGGTGTAAGTCGTGCAACAACAAGGACTGTTGTTAATTCTGCTTTTGCTATACTCGGATTAGATTTTATTTTGACAGCACTCATGTTCGGAGATATTTAAGATGCAGAATACTAAAATACAAGACACATTAGTAGGTCTATTTGTTGCTAGTGGAATTGTCGCATTTTTTTTTATGGCTATGCAAATAAGTAATCTTAGCCCTTTTTCACATGAGAAAGTTTATACCTTAAAAGCACATTTTGAAAACTCAGGTGGTCTAAAGGTTAAGTCACCAGTATCTATTGCAGGTGTACGAATAGGGAGAGTGAGAAAAATATCTGTTGATAAAGATAGTTATGATTCTGTGGTTGAAATGGATATAAATAGTGAATATATTTTACCTGATGATACTACTGCGAGTATATTTACAGCTGGATTATTGGGAGAGCAATATATTAGCCTTGAACCAGGAGGGTCGAATGAAATGATTAAACCAAATGGTGTAATAGATATTACTCAGTCAGCTATAGTCATGGAAGAAATGATTGGTCAGTTTTTATTTAAAGACCCTTCACAAGAGTAAATATAAATGTTGGAAAATATTAATTTACAATGTTTATTTTTTTTTAAATTTTATTTCCAATCATTTTAAAATTAAATGTCGACTTTTACAGTTACTAAAAAAACAAAAGAAATCTATATTGTTGAAGGTGATCTTACTATTTTTTCATTAGATAAAAAAGCATTAAAAGCGTTTGATTTTATAAAAACTAAAAAAAATGTTTGTATAAGTTTTGAAAGAGTGACGTTAGCTGATAGTGCTGGATTAGCACTTATAATTGAGTTGATTAAAGGCGCTAAATTAACGAATACTAAATTATCCTTTAAACAAATTCCTCATCAGCTATCTATAATTGCAAAGCTCAGTGGTTTAAATATTAATCAATACATTTTGAATCAATCTTAGGTAAATTCGAAAATTTAATGGTTAACCACACCTGTTTATAAATTCTATCAAAGCTTATAGCAGTGCCAAAGTAGTTGGCGTGACAAACTGTTTATTGAGGATTGTCAATTACTAATTTTAAAACCCAATCATAGGTTAAAATAAATCCATATGGATAAATTAATTATTACTGGTGGCTCTCAACTTTCTGGAGAATTAAGAATCTCTGGTGCAAAAAATGCAGCTTTACCAGTTTTAGCAGCTACTCTTCTAAGTGAAGAGCCCGTATCTATAGGGAACATTCCCCATTTGCATGATATTACCACGACTATGCAACTTTTGGGGCAAATGGGTATTCGGCTCACTATTGATGAAAAAATGAATATTGAAGTTGACTCGAGTTCTATTACAAAATATGAGGCGCCATATGATCTTGTAAAAACGATGCGTGCTTCAATTTTGGTTCTAGGCCCACTTTTGGCTCGTTTTGGAGAAGCTCATGTATCATTTCCTGGTGGTTGTGCAATTGGTACTCGACCCGTAGATATTCACATTGATTCTCTAATAAAAATGGGAGCTGATATTCGTGTAGAAGCTGGTTATATTCATGCTAAAGCGAGTCGACTCAAAGGTTGCAAGTTGGTGCTAGATAAAGTTACTGTAACCGGTACTGAAAACTTGTTAATGGCTGCTGTCTTAGCGGAAGGTGTAACAATAATTGAAAATGCAGCTAAAGAACCTGAGGTATCTGATCTTGCTCTATTTCTCAATGCAATGGGTGCAAAAATTTCTGGAATAGATACGGATATATTGACCATTGAAGGGGTATTAAAATTAGATGCTAAAAATATACACTATAATATTATTCCTGACCGTATTGAAGCAGGAACATATCTAGTTGCTGCTGCAATTACAAAGGGGAGAGTTTTACTTAAAGATGTAAGGCCTGACCTACTTGATGCGGTAATAGATAAACTAAGAGAAGCTGGAGCAGATATTTCTACCGGGGATGATTGGATTGAATTAAATATGCATGGAAAGAAACCGAAAGCTGTTAACGTACGTACAGCACCTTATCCAGCGTTTCCTACTGATATGCAAGCCCAATTTACTGCTATGAACTCAGTAGCTGAGGGAGTGGGTATTATAACAGAAACTGTTTTTGAAAATCGCTTTATGCATGTTCAAGAAATGCAAAGAATGGGCGCAGATATTCAATTAGAATCAAATACCGCAATATGTAAAGGAATAAATCAATTAACTGGGGCTCCCGTAATGGCGACAGACCTAAGGGCATCAGCTAGTTTGGTTCTTGCGGGGTTGGTCGCAAAAGGAGAGACGCTAGTTGACCGAATTTATCATATTGACCGTGGTTATGATCATATTGAAGAAAAACTTTCTCAATTGGGTGCATCTATTAGAAGAATTTCCGGGTAAGAATGAATATGTTAACAATTGCAGTATCGAAGGGTCGTATTTATGATGATGCGCTGCCATTATTAGAAGAAGCAGGAATAGTTCCTATAGATGACCCAAAGAAGAGTCGAAAACTTATTCTTAGAACGACTAGAGATGATGTTAATCTAGTTATTATTAGAGCAACTGATGTACCAACTTTTGTTGAATATGGCGCTGCTGATATTGGAATAGCAGGGAAAGATGTTTTATTAGAGCACGGTGCTGAAAGTTTATATGAACCACTGGATTTGGGTATTGCTAAATGTCGAATGATGACTGCAACACCGGTTGGTGCCCCAGAAATTAAAGGGCGAATTAGAGTTGCCACTAAATATGTAAAAATAGCACAACAATATTTTTCAGGAATTGGGGTGCAGGCAGAAATAATCAAACTTTATGGTGCAATGGAGCTAGCCCCTCTAGTTGGGTTAGCTGATTGTATTGTTGATGTAGTTGATACTGGTAACACACTAAAGGCAAATGGCCTAGAGCCTAAAGAATTAATAGCAAATATTAGTTCAAGGCTTGTTGTTAATAAAGCGTCAATGAAGATAAAGCATCAGGTTATCCAAGGATTACTTGATCAATTTAAAAAAACTTTAGCAAAACGAGATTAAAAATATGTCTGTATTGAAACTCGCTAAACTTGACAGTTCTGACAAGAATTTTGAGATGCAATTGCAAAAATTACTAGCTTGGTCTGAATCTGATGATAATAGTGTTGAGCATCAGGTTATAGATATTATATCTAAAGTTCGATACGAAGGTGATAAAGCAGTGTTAGATTACACAAATATGTTTGATCAAACACATTTTAATAAAATATCAGAAATTGAGTTGTCTTTAGAAACGTTAGAAGATGCTTGGAACTCGTTAGCTAGGGAAAAAGCTGATGCACTACAAACAGCAGCTAATCGTATTAGAGCCTATGCAGATAAACAGAAAATGCACTCATGGCAGTATACTGAAGAGGATGGTAGTATCCTAGGACAAAAAATTACGGCTATAGATAAGGTTGGACTATACGTCCCTGGAGGAAAAGCATCTTATCCTTCTTCAGTTTTAATGAATGCTATTCCCGCAAAAGTAGCGGGTGTCAATGAGATCATCATGGTTGTTCCAACACCAAAAGGAGAAACAAATTCACTTGTTCTTGCTGCAGCTTATATAGCTGGTGTCGATAAAATATTTACTATCGGTGGAGCACAAGCAATTGCTGCACTTGCATATGGAACTAAAACAGTTCCACGTGTCGATAAAATAGTGGGGCCTGGTAATATCTACGTAGCAACTGCAAAAAAAATAGTTTTTGGAAAAGTTGGTATAGATATGATTGCAGGGCCTTCTGAAATTTTAATTATTTGTGATGGAAAAACCAACCCAGACTGGATTGCGATGGATCTTTTTTCTCAAGCTGAGCATGATGAAGATGCCCAGGCTATTTTAATATCAGATGATAAAAATTTTTTAGAGCAGGTTGAACAAAGTATTAATAAGTTAATTGTTGAAATGGAGAGAAAAGATATTATTCAGGCTTCGCTTGTATCTCGAGGTGCCTTAATAAAGGTTGATAGTCTTATTCAAGCAGCTGAGGTTGCTAATACTATTGCTCCAGAGCACTTAGAATTATCCGTTGAAGATCCAGAATCACTCAATCAGCATATTCGTCATGCTGGTGCTATATTTATGGGGAGATATACTGCAGAAGCATTAGGAGATTACTGTGCAGGACCCAATCATGTACTTCCAACTTCAAGTACTGCTCGTTTCTCATCCCCTCTTGGTGTTTATGACTTTCAAAAGCGTACTAGTTTAATAAACTGCTCAGCTAATGGAGCAGATACATTGGGTAAAATTGCATCTGTATTAGCACGAGGTGAAAGTCTTACTGCACATGCTCGTTCTGCTGAATATAGAATTAAATAATTTTGTGCTAAATTTTATGAAATGAAAAGTCATTAGAATTTCTCACAAAGGCTTAGCTAGCCGAGTAGCATTTACTTAGCTAAATATATTTTTAAATTAAATGATTCAAAACCTGGTTTCCACTATTTTTCGAAAAGAAATTTTAAGTATGTCAGCATATAAAATTGCTGAAGCTAAAAATTTAATTAAGCTAGATGCTATGGAAAACCCTTATATTTGGCCAGAAAAGATTAAAGAAAAATGGTTGGCAGAGCTAAAACACTGCCCTATTAATAGGTACCCAGACCCTGAAGCAAAACAACTAGTTGAGAAGTTAATTAAAGTTAATAACATTCCCAGAAAAAGTGGTATTTTGTTAGGGAATGGCTCAGATGAAATTATTCAAATTTTATTAATGGCTTTGGCTACAGGATCAGCTGTATTATCCCCTAGCCCTGGTTTTGTGATGTATAAACAAATTGCACAGAGTCTTGAGCTGAATTATCAAAGTGTTCCGTTATTAGTGGATGATTTTGGTCTTGATTTACCATTAATGATAGAAGCAATTAAAAAATATTCTCCTGCTATTATATTTTTGGCATACCCCAATAACCCAACAGGTAATTTGTTTAAAGAGGAAGAAATAGAGAAAATATTAAATCATGCTTCAGGGCTTGTTGTTGTTGACGAAGCTTATGCTCCATTTGCAGACGCGAGTTTTTTAAATAAAATATCGCAATATCCTAATCTTTTGGTGATGCGGACTGTTTCAAAGTTAGGTCTTGCAGGTATTCGCTTAGGTTTTATTGCCGGAAATCGAGAAATAATTGAGCAGTTAAATAAAATTCGTTTGCCCTATAATATCAATAGCCTAACACAGGTTACAGCAGAGTTTGCACTTGAACATCAAGCCTTATTTGACGAGCAAACCCAACAAATTTGTAAGGATAGATCTATAGTATTGCAGCAATTGAATAGTTTTAGTAAGATTAAAGCTTATGATAGTTTGGCAAATTTTATTTTATTCCGAACTGGAGAAAAACAAGCTACTGAAATTTTTAATGGGTTAAAAGAACGAGGAGTTTTAATTAAAAACCTATCACCTCAAGGAGGTGTTTTAGCAGATTGTTTGCGTGTGACTATTGGTCAACCTAAAGAAAATAAAGCATTTATTGATGCATTATCAGAAATACTTAGTTGATTAAAAAGATAGGACGAGAACTTTCCATAATTAGGTTCTCGCTCTATTAGATTACAAGACTATTTTACTATCTGATTAATTTCCAAAGCAAGAGTAGGGTTGTCTTTAACAACAACATTTTTAACTGTAGCAAATAGATCGCCTTTTTGAGGCATTAGTTGACCTGATAAAGAAATACGGGCAGTGACTTCAACAGTGTCCACAGAAGATATTTTTGCTGTTGGCATTGCCGCCTTTGTATCATCAAGTACTATACGAATAGGTAAATCTTTAACTTTGATTCGTTCAGCGGCAAGTGGCATTCTTCCTCCTGCAGGGCGGGCAAAAACAAAGATAATTTGCTCATCATTGACTTGTGATTTTAATGTTGAACTTAACGACAAATCAATTGTTACACTGGATGAGGATATACTTGAATCCTGGTTTTGAGGTTCTTGAACTTGAGTAGGTGTTATGCCCAGTTTCTGTTCGGCTGCTTTAATTGCAGGATTTATAAATCGTACAACTTGTTCTTCACCTGATTTTTTCTTCGCTTTTTCCCAAAATGTAATAGCATGCTTATAATTGTTTGAAATAAATGCATCAATGCCTTGTAACATCAATGACGAAGGCTCAAATGGATCAATAGTAAGAGCTTTTTTTATAAGGTTGTGTATCTCAGGGGTCATTTTTTCTTCAGAAGCTTGAAATAACGCTTGAGCTTGAGCGCCTTTCAGACCGGCTGATTCGTCACTATCTGGATCAACCAGTTTAGCCATCTGCTCATAAATTTTAGCTGCTTTATCAAACTGATTTACCGCAGCATAACTGTTAGCTAATAAGAAGAGTTTTTCTTTGTTGTCTGGGTCTTGAGCTATTTTAGATTCTAAAAGGGCTATAGATTTTTCCATATTTGGCGGCGGTGTTTTGCTGTCAGATTGGTGTTCGCCTGTTTGGGTTTGTTCTGCCATCGCTATCGCTTGACTAATGCTTAAATCATCACTGCGTCCAAATTTAAAATACATTCCTAAACTTACAATAAAAAGAGTAAGACAAAGTGATATTGCAATTAACCAGTGTAAGCTAGAAACATCGATTTTCTTGAGTTCTTTATCGTCTTGATCCTGTGCATCTTGTAATAAGGTTTTTTCTAACTCTGTTTTTAGAGTGATAAATGTTGTTTGCTCTAAAGTACCTTGGTTTCTTTCCTGCTCTAGCTCATGTAAACGGTCATGAAAAATAGCAATGTTTTGTTGTTTTTGGATGCTATGGGCGAATTTATTTTTACGATAAAAGGGCAGAAGAGGCCAAAATATAAAAGAAAAAGCCAATAGAATCAGTAAAGCAAAGACTAACCATAAAGCTGTCATAATTATGACCCCTGTTTTTTATTTAGCAAACCATCTAATTGTTTTTGCTGTTTAGTATTTAACTCTATATTGATGATTCGTTTGCTTCGAGTTCTCACAATTAAAAAAACAATGAATAATGCGATGGCTAAAAGTAAAAATGGGCCGAACCATAGTAGAAAAGTCTGGCCAGTAATACGCGGCTCATACAATACAAAATCACCATAACGTTCAGTCATATATTGAATAATATCATCATCACTTTTATTGGCAGTTAACATTAGTTGTAGTTTAGCTCGTAAGTCACGAGCTATCTCAGCATTAGAGTCGGCAATGTTTTGGTTCTGACATTTAGGGCATCGCAATTCTGCCGTTAATTTTTTAAAGCGGGCAGTTTTTTCAGCATCGTCAAATTGATAAACTTCAATTGCTGCATAAGCAGTTGTACTAAAGAAAGAAATGATTGATAGGATAAAGATTGCTTTAAGTTGTTTCATTTTTCCACCCATTCGCTAGCATTACTTTAAAGTTAGCCCATACTTCAGCTGTTATTACTCCTACATGCCGGTATCTGATTATTCCTTGCGCGTCTAATAAATAAGTTTCAGGTGCTCCATATACTCCTAGATCTAGCCCAAGCATTCCTTTTTCATCATAAATATTAAATTTATAAGGGTCGCCTAATTGCTCTAGCCATGCTAGAGCCGCATTTCTATCATCTTTATAATTTAAACCTATGATCGGGATACTGGCTTCTTTGGCTATTGCTAATAATTGTTCATGTTCCTGTCGACAAGATGGGCACCATGTTGCCCAAACATTAATTAGCAAGGGATGGCCGATAAAATCTGCAGTAGTTAATACCTTATTGGCATCTCGCAGAGCCGATACTTGAAATTCAGGAAAGGGTTTATTTATTAGGGCTGAAGGAAGCTCCCTAGGGTCTATGCTTAGACCTTTCCATAAAAATGCGCCTAAAACAATAAATAGTACAAGTGGAATAAATAATAATAACCTAGGCATGAGACGCCTCATTCGTAGCGGGGATAGTTTTTTTTCTGCGATAGCGTTTATCTGCTACTGTGACTAGACCGCCTAAAGCCATCAGCGTTCCTCCATACCAAAGCCAGCGGACAAAAGGTTTGTAATGTATGCGTATAGCCCATGCATCTCCATCTAAAGGTTCACCCATTGCTACAAAAAGATCACGAAAAAAACCTTGATCTATATCTGCTTCGGTCATCATGTTATTTTTTACACTGTAATGCCTTTTTTCTGGATTTAAAGTGGAGATAACGTTCTTTCCATCACGAACAATTATTTGACCTCTATCAGCAGTATAGTTTGCACCTTGTACTTTTTGTACGCCTTTAAATTCAAATTCATAACCAGCCACAGTTGCTTTATCGCCTGCTACCATGCGAATATCACGTTCTTCGCTATAAACTGAAACTAAAGTAATCCCAATGGCAACAACTGCAACACCCGCATGGGCAAGCATCATGCCATAATAACTCATTGTTAATTGTTTTAGTTTGGTGAAAATGCTATCAGCGTGTTTAAACTTACTGATGAATTCTAAGGATATTGTTAAAAGAATCCATAAGCTAATGGCTATGCCTAAAAAGACTGAAAAATCAAACCCAGAACCATAAATAAATGGAAATACTGCGCCTATGAGTATGCTTGCTAACGCGGGTTTCCAGATTGCTTTAATTATTCGGTCTAATGGAGTATCACGCCAGCGAACAGTCACTGAAATACCTAAGCCAATCGCCATTAAACTCATAATAGGAACAAACACTGCATTAAAATATGGAGGGCCTACGGAGATTTTTCCACCACCTAAAGCATCTACTAAAAGGGGATATAAGGTGCCTAAAAGTACTGTCATTGCCATGACAGTTAAAAATACGTTATTAATTAGTATTAATGTTTCTCTCGATAGCCATGAAAAACGGGATTCACTTTGAACATTAGGGACTTTTATGGCAAACAGCGTTAATGATCCGCCAATGGTTATTGCCAGAAAGATTAAAATAAATAACCCACGTTCTGGGTCGCTAGCAAAAGCGTGTACAGAAGTTAATACACCCGAACGAACCAAGAAGGTACCTAATAAACTTAATGAGAAAGCAAAGATAGCAAGTAGTAATGTCCAGCTTTTAAAGACTCCACGTTTTTCAGTTGCAGCCAATGAGTGAACTAAGGCTGTGCCAACTAGCCAAGGCATAAGTGATGCATTTTCAACTGGATCCCAAAACCACCAGCCGCCCCAGCCTAATTCATAATATGCCCACCAACTGCCTAAGGTAATACCCATAGCTAAAAAAGCCCAGGCAACATTTGTCCATGGACGAGCCCAACGAGCCCAGGCAGCATCTAAACGTCCAGATAGCAAAGCTGCAATAGCAAATGCAAATGCAACAGAAAAACCTACATATCCCATGTACAACATAGGAGGGTGAACAATTAAACCAAAATCCTGTAATAGGGGGTTTAAGTCAGCTCCATCTGCTGGGAAACGAGGTAAATAGCGTTCAAAAGGGCTAGAGGTTAACAATAAAAATAAGATAAAGCCGATAGAGACCATGCCCATAACCGATAACACTCTTGCAAGCATATCTAGTGGAAGGTCTTTGCTAAAAATACTGACAGCTAGTGTCCAGCCAGTCAAGATTAAAGCCCATAATAATAATGACCCTTCATGACCACCCCAGATAGCACTAAGTTTATATTGTGCAGGTAGTTGACTATTTGAGTGATTAGCTACATAAGCTACAGAAAAATCGTCGGTGGCAAAGGCATAACCTAGGCAGATAAAGCTGACCATAACAAAGAAAAACTGGGCTCTTGCCATTGATTGACCATAATGCATCCATAATTCATTTTTTACAATGGTTCCATACATAGGGACTATTGCTAACAAAATAGAAAAACAAAACGCAAGTATTAAAGAAAATTCACCTATTTCTGGTATCACTTTGATTCCGCCTTTTTCTTCATTGATTCTGCTATTTCTGGGGGCATATAGTTTTCATCATGCTTAGCTAATACTTCATCGGCTTGAAATATGCCTTGGTCATCCATTTTACCTTGAGCAATGATTCCTTGCTCTTCTCTAAATAAATCAGGCAAAATCCCAGTGTATGAGACAGTGATGGGTTTTCCATAATCGGTTAAGTCAAAATTTACTTGTAAGGAATCTTTTGATCGTTTTACACTGCCTTTGACAACCATGCCACCTACCCGAATACGTGTACCTATGGGGACTTCACCATTAGCTACCTGAGACGTAGAATAAAATAAATTAATATTCTGACTTAAGGCATACATGGTTAAGCCAACAGCTATACCTGCACCAAATACAAGTGCAAGAATAATATATAAACGTTTTTTTCTTTTTGGAGTCATATTGACTTGCTCTCTCTTTTTAAGCGGCGTTTTGCCTGTTTAAAAAATTGTCGTCTGTCCCAATAGACAGATAAAATATTGTAAAGAATTACGAATAAGCCTATGCCATAACTTAACCATACATACAGGCCATGTTTACCCATCTGTAAAAAATCAGCAAAAGATGCAAAATGTCCCATAATTAATAACGCTCAACTAATGATTTAACCCAGTCAGATCTGTTTTCTCGCCGTAAAACCTCAGTTCGCGCCCGGCTCATTAATATGACAGCAAAAAAACAATAAAATCCAATAATCATAATTAATAAAGGAATCCACATGTCGGGTGGCATAGCTGGTTTTTCTGTTATTTTAAATGTCGCACCTTGATGCAGAGTATTCCACCATTCAACTGAATATTTAATAATAGGTATATTAACTACACCAACTAGTGCCAATACAGCAGCAGCTTTATCTCCACTTGCAACATGTTCATAGGCTGAGGTTAAGGCAATAACGCCAACATAAAGAAAAAACAATACTAGCATAGATGTTAACCGTGCATCCCAAACCCACCAAGCTCCCCAAGTAGGTTTGCCCCAAATTGCTCCCGTGACTAAAGCTAAAACAGCCATAGACGCACCAATAGGAGCGCAAGATTTAGCAATTATATGTGCTATTTTTATTTTCCAGATTAATCCAACGGCACCTGCCACTGCCATCAACATATAACAAGATTGCGCCAGAATTGCAGTTGGAACATGTATATATATAATACGAAAACTATTCCCCTGCTGATAGTCTGCTGGCGCAAATACTAAACCCCAAATAGTTCCAATGACTATTAATAAAAAAGCAATGATGGTAAACCAAGGTAATAGTTTACTGGTTATATCATAAAACCAGCGAGGTGATGCTAAACGATAAAACCACCTAGGGAATTTTATTTTCATAATTTGTTTCTCTTAACTACGAACACTAATTTTTAATGCTGCAACAATGGCAAATGGAGCCAAAACAAGACTTAAGGCTAACATCGCTGCCAGTAAAGCTAAATACCCTTGAATGGGTAGTCCTATGGAACCCGCTTGAACACTACTTGCTCCAAAAATAAGAACAGGGATATATAATGGAAGTACTAATAAAGAGATTAGAATTCCCCCTTTTCTTAGCCCAACAGTGAGAGCCGCACCAATTGCTCCTATCAGGCTTAATGTGGGTGTTCCCAATAGAAGACTAAATATTAATGGTTTAATTCCTTCACTTGGAAGAAATAACATCAGGGCTAAAATAGGTGAGACCAAAGCGAGACAGAAACCACTGATCAACCAGTGGTTTGTCACTTTTGCCAAAACCAAGAGTAGCAACGGCTGGGGGCTTACTAGCATATGTTCTAAAGAACCATCATCAAAGTCACTACGAAAAATTCCATCTACAGACAATAAACTAGCTAATAATGCTGCAACCCAAATAACTCCTGGTGCAAGTTGGGATAAAAATGATGCCTCAGGGCTTACGCCTAGAGGAAATAATATGCCAACCATTAAAAAAAAAGCTAAAGGGTTTATGATATCGTTTCGTCGTCGGAAAGTTAGTAAAAGATCGCGACGGAGTGCGGCTAAAAAAAAATTCATCAAGTAAGAGCGTCATCTAAATTAAGGCATCGCACTTCTTTATCTGGAATGCTAAGGTTATGATGCGTGGTTAATATTATGCTACCACCTGCCTGAACATGCTGGGCAATTAAAACCTCTTTTTCTGCAACTCCTTTTTTATCTAAGGCAGTAAAGGGTTCATCAAGAATCCAGAGCGGAGCGCTACTTAAATATAAACGAGCAAGCCCAACTCTACGTTGCTGTCCAGCAGATAAGGTATGGCATGGTATATCTTCGTACCCATACAAGCCAACTTTTTCTAAAGCCTCGGGAATATTTATTTGATTTAGTGATGGATCTAGCTGCGACATCCAGGCTAGGTTTTCTTCTGCAGTTAACGTACCTTTAACACCGGATAAATGACCAACATATAATAACGCTTGATAAAAGTTTTCTCTATCTTCCTCAATGTTTTTACCATGCCAGAGAACCTCCCCTTCAAAGGCATCAGATAATCCACATAGAATCCGCAATAAAGTTGTTTTTCCACTTCCATTTTGTCCTTCTATTTGCAACACTTCACTTTGATTTAAAATAAAGGATAGACCTTCAAATAAGGTGCGTTCATCACGTTCACAAAACAGGTTTTTAATCTCAAGCATGATTTAGGTGCAAAAAGATAAGTAGTAAATTGGTGAACATAAAGACGTTTTTAATGGTGGGATTCGTTTCAGGAAAACAAAAAACCATATACAATTTTAGCTGTGATTAATACGTGAAATATATATTATAATTAATATTTGGTGTAATTAGGGCTATAAAAAAAATTATTTCAAATCCAATAATACCATATCATACAGTCTAATCGCTAAAAAGCGAAGTAAGCAAAGAATGAGTTGGTATAATTTACGATAGAGGATACAAGTTCACTGTGTCTAATACATTAATTATACTTTAAACTGATTGAGCTATCCATATGATTAAATTGATCCACCTTACTTTTATTTTAACTTCAGTTGTTAGTTTTTCTGCTCGTTTTGCATTGTCTTTTTTTAAACCAGAAATACTACAAAATAAATTTATAAAAATTGCTCCACATGTTATCGATACAGTATTACTTATGAGTGGTGTTGCACTTGTTCTACAAGGTAGCTGGCTAGAAGGTGAGTTTGGATGGATTGTATCAAAACTGACTTTGTTGGTAGGCTATATTATCTTTGGTGTTATTGCTATGCGGACAAAGACTACGGGGAAACGCTGGATAGGTTTTCTTGCTGCGATGCTATGCTATGTTGGTATTTTTATAATAGCAATAACAAAAAATGGTTTTTTTTAGGAAGCTCTGAATCTAGGGGTTATAATTAAAAAAGCCTCACATGTCATAGACAAGTGAGGCTTTTTTTCAATAAATAATCTGACTTATTTACTGTGGTTGAACTTGAGCTGCTTGTAGACCTTTAGGTCCATTTTCAACTTCATATACAACAGTTTGACCTTCAGCTAACGTTTTAAAGCCGTCACCAGTGATTGCTCTGAAGTGTACAAATACATCTTCACCGCCATCTTCAGGGGAGATAAAGCCAAAACCTTTAGCTTCGTTAAACCATTTTACAGTACCAGTTGCCATTTTTGAAATCCTCAAAATGTAATAAAAAATAAAAAACGCGAGCAGATTGCATGATAAAGGATTCAGAGATTTGCCAATAAAAGGATGTTCTTAGAAAACCAGCTTGAGCAAAAGCAAGCGAATATATTCTAACGCACAAAAAAAATAATTACACCTTTATTTTTAAGGATTGTGCTGTATTTCTCTTTTTTTACAAATGTAAAATCTATATATTGCAAATGCTTAAGGTGTTCAGTTGATATAAGGTTGAAAAAAAATCTGTAAATATAGAGTTGGTTATAGAAAATACATAGAAGACTATTTTAAAGAAACATGTAGTAATACTTAAAATAACTATATTTACATAAATACCCAAGAAAAATTAATTTAATGATTTTACTTGCACTAAAGCATAAGAATCGTTAAAGTTTTTCTAATTTTTTTATCCTCTTCTTTGTTGTAAAAAAAGTTGCGTAGTTTGGTGTGCACGTATTTTTACGCCTTGAATTGAATAAAAAATCTTAGTAAAACTGTTAAATTAATTTTATTTAGGGTACTTGGGTTCCCTGTTATAGAATAACTTTTAAACAGTCAATATCTAATTCCAGTTTTTTTAGTACATTTTTACTGCTTTTAAATTTTTCCTGATTATTCACCAACCAAGGATCTGCTGACAGCATTTGCCAACGTGATAGTAACGATTTTAGCTTTATTTTTCCACTCACTGTGAAATTCCATTGCTGTAATATTAGGTTGAATTCTTTTAGTTCACAGGGAATGACTGGTTTTTGAAGCAACACCCAATGATTAAATAGTTGTTCAATCTGAGTTAATTGGTTAATAACCAGTTGAGACACTTTTTTTGCATTTATTGATTCTATTGTTGTTTGCTCGTTATCCGAAATAACTTTAATCGAGTGGATAAGTTCGTTAGAACTAAATCTAATAGCTGTTTCATAAAATGCTGATGCCTCCATATCATTCATATAGTTAGCAGAATATTCCGTGCAGGGTTTGGACGAAGATTGTACTTCGCCTACCTTGGGTAAATTAGTACCAATTAATTGCGGATAAAACCTTTTACCTGAATCTTTATCAACGATTTTTGATGCCAATAAAATTTCACCTATGGGTTCGTATTTATGTCCAGCAATACCTATATTGATTAAGATGGGAGGAAACTGAGGCTGAAAAATGGCCTGTGTATATGCAACTGCACCTGCTATTGCCACTTTACCGACACCTGAAATTGTTAGTAAGATTGAATCGTTCTTATAGATAGGAAAAGGATGGGTAATATTTTCTTTTTTTAACTCAAATTGCTTTATTAAGGGCTTGGCTTCACATTCCAGGGCAGTAAAAATAAACAGATTCGGTGTGTTGATAAAAGTAGTCATAAAAATTAACAAGGTCGATTATTAAATTGGTCAATAATTTTTTGATAGTGGACAGCATCTTCTTTTTTATCCCTTTTCAACGCACCTTGTTGCAAAATTTTGCATTTTTTTAATAGGGTGGAAACCGCCTGCTGTTTATTTTGATTATTTAATGAGCCATCTAAAATAATTTTTTTCAATGCGGTAATTCTATATCTATCCATTCCCCAATGTGTTTTTGATAATTGATCTTCATGTCCACCATATTTGATAATTTGAGCGTCATCAATAAATAATACAGGGTACTTGGCTGTTATTCTTAACCACATATCATAATCCTCACAGGCGGGCAGAGACGTATCAAAACCGCCCAATTCAGAAAATATGGAATGGTGAATGATGATAGATGAAGGTGACATCGCACAGAGAGGTAAGCATTGTAAAAAAATCCAACCACCTGCTTTTTTATGTTTTTTCATTTGATTAACTTTGATACCATTGCGGACCCATTGCTCCTCTGTGTGACAAATTTTATAATCTGGCTTGGATTTCAATAAGCTCATTTGTTTTGATAATTTTTCAGGCAGCCATTCGTCATCAGAATCTAAAAAAGCGAGCCATTCTCCCTTTGCTGATGCAATTCCCTTATTTCTAGCACTACTAACACCACAGTTAGACTGAGATAAATATTTCACCATAGGAAATAAATCTCGAATCATTTTTTCTGTTCCATCGGTAGAGCCATCATCCACAACAATAACTTCAAAGTTAGAGTATGTTTGCTTGTAAACAGAATTTAAAGCACGCTCTAAAAGGATGCGCCGATTAAAGGTTGGAATCAGAATTGTTATCAAGTTCACTAAAACACCTTATATTTTAAATAACTGTTGAATTTTTATAATAAATAACATAAATTAAAGTAACTAAATAAAATATAAGGGTTTTCGATGGCAGTAACCGTGCAAAAAAAAGAAAGGCGTCAACAAAATCAGCATTTAGTTTCTGAATTACAAAAAGAAAGGAAAGATGTCTGGTCTTTGTATTGCAAAGTAGGAGAATTGAAACCTTTTTCCAGCTCGCCAGAAACACAGTCATTAGTGACCAGGTTTTCTCAATTATTAATAGATTATGTTTCACTCGGGCATTTTGGAATTTATGAGCGTATTTTATCAGGTACTGAGCGTAGAGAAGCTATTTTAAATAAAGCAAAACAAATTTATCCTGAATTCTCAAAAATTACAGATGCAGTTGTATCGTTTAATGACAAGTATGATGTCCAAAAAAATGCATTTTCAGTTAAAGATTTAGAATTAGATTTATCTTCTTTGGGTGAAAAACTAGCAACAAGAATTGACCTTGAAGATGAACTTTGTGATTTGCTAGGTGGATCTAGTAGAGTCACCTAATTAAAAAAACTGAGTATAACCCTCACTTTTTACTAATTGGCATACAATAGTAAAGAGTGAGGTAGATCAAAATTATTCACCGATAGTAGTGCCATTACCGGTATCCTTAGATACTCGAATAAATTTTTCTTTCAGTTGTTTGAAGGCTGACCATAATGTTTTATCCATCACCACTTCATTACCTATAGAAACTATAACTCTTGTAAGCTCAGGTATTTTGGTTTTAGTTGAGATCATATAAATGGGTTGTACGTAAAGGATAAAATTCTCCATTGGTAATATAATCATACGCCCCCTTTCCACGCTAGACCCATGCTGATCCCACAGAGTAAATTGCTCAGAAATTTTTGGGTTCTGATCAATTAATGCATCAACTTGTGCGGGGCCATTGACTTGAATATCTTTGTTGAATTTGTAGATAGTCACACCAGGTTTATATTCATTTGAACATGTTTTGTTATCTGCAGTACCTGCAACACCCACCATACTTAAATTATCACGGTGGACTGGCGTCATGGGATTAATCATCACGAACTCTTCTCTGTTATTACAATGGTTAAAATCCATGGTGATGAAATAAGGCAACACTGGTTTTTCATTGACAGTCGCAAATTGCCATGTTTCAGCTTGTTCATAAAATAAGCCAGGTGTGGTCTGATGATATTTTGCATAAACCTTCATTTGTAAATAAAACAAATCACGCGGATATCGTAAATGTTGTTTAAGGTCTTCTCGTATGGTTTCTAGTTTCTTGAATACTCCGGGATAAGCTCGGTTATATGCATTAATGATTGGGTCCGATGGATCCGAAATATAATATTTCACTGCGCCTGAATAGGCGTCTACAGTAATTTTTACAGAATTACGGATGTAATTAAATTCATGATCCCCATCTAGAAAGTTATCTGCAGCAGGTTTAGAAACTGGATAATGATTAGATAAAGTGTAAGCATCTTGTACCCAGTAAAATCTATCTTTAGAAATAACAAGATAAGGATCTTTATCTAAATGCAAGAAGGGAGTGAGCCTGTTGATGCGATCAATAATATTTCTTCGCATTAAAACTTTACTTCGCTGGCTAATGTTTGAAGAAAAAAATAATTTTTCGTCTTTAAAATAGAACGCGAATAAAGCTTTTCTAAAATAGGATGGGATAGGAATTCCAGCCTTTCCCTCATAACTTCCAATTATATCTTGATCTACCTTCGCTGATTTTTCAACTTTCAATTTATTAGGGACAATAGCGTATTCATATTTTTCTTGGCCATAAAAAATACTAGGGTATTTAACACTAAACCCCATAGAGGAAGACATATCAAGGTCTCGTAAATACCAAATAATAGGCTTTCCAGCATCTTGAGCTGCAGGTGTAACGACAGCACCATGACCATGGGTATAACGCAAATGGGTATTTTCCCAGTTTTGAGCTTCAGCGGGTAATTTATTGATGTTAATTTCCCGTGCCGCAAGGTTGACTTGTTGGAAATGATTGTTAAGAAAATAACGGTCTTCATCAACCTCTAAAAACCGATAATAAGGTCTTATACCTTGTAATTGCATATAACCATCGGTTAAAAACTTTCTGTCCCAAACAGGAATATTATCAAAATGTTTTTTTGTACTCCATTTTTCAATGTCTTTCGTTGGGTCTAAAGTTACGGAAAAATCTATTGTTTTTATATTTTTTAGATCGTAAGCATCCAAAGTGGCTTTAATATTATTTTCCATAAAATACTTTTCAGTACTTACGGGGCTGGGTTTGACAACATATTTTTCCATTAAGTTAGGAATAATCTGAGTTTGTTGTAGACCCAAAACAATTAAAAAAGCTGCAATAGAGATAAAAAATGGCATTTTAACTCTATGTTTTTCAGAAAAAATAAATATTATTGCGCTAGCAGCCGTTGCAATAAAGGTAACAATGGATAACCAGATTAAGGGTAACTGATAACGAATTTCTACAAAACCTGGGCCGAAGAAAACGGGTTCATGCGAGTCTGTATAGAGTAATGAAAAGCGATCAAGCAAAAAACCCCAGACCACAAAAAGAACGACAAAGACAATGAGTATTGTTAAATGTATTTTCGCTCCTAATGGGTATTCCTGGTTTTGATTAGGGACAAAAATATGTTCTAGCCAATACAAGCACCCAACCATAAAAAACAATAAAGAAGCAGTAATTAATAGTTTATGCTGAATTAGCATGTATATAGGGTAGGAAAATAGGTAAAAGCTAATATCGTTTTCGAAAACGGGTTCTGTGACACCAGAAGAACTGCCAAAGAAAAAAAGAATGGCTGATTCCCATTGATCATAAAATGGAATTGCAATAAAAACCGCTAAAATAAGTGAAATGGGAGTATATACTTTAGCTGACCCATCCATAAAAACTTCGGCAAATTTTTGAAATCTTTGTCTTTTATCGGCATCCAAAAGCACATCGTCAGGTGGGTTTAAGCCTAAATAGCGTGATGCAATCCAGAAATGAAAATAGAAAATACCAAAGAAGAGTATAGTGATTCCTCCAGAAAGGATAAACCGATAAAGGAGTCTTAGCCAGTAATAGCCTTCTAACTCAAGTGATCTGAACCACCATAAGTCAACAACCAGATCAAGAAAAACAAAATAGAAAGCAACATATAAAATAATGCCAATAACGATTGTTGCTACTGCCAAAGCGGGTAACAGTTTCCAGTTACGCATAAAGTTCTCCCTTTTTGAGTGGGCAGATAAGCCCCCACTTTTTTTTAATTGATAATAACTATTTTAACACCCAACGAAAAAAATCGTAGCCATTTTCTCTTAGCTTCATTCTTTATCTTAGGTTAGAGGCTTGGGTCATATATGATGTGAATAACTTTTGAACCACCGGAGTAACGGCTATTGGAAAATACTATACGACCAAGCCCAGAATAAATAAAATCAGTTCGACTAGTATCTGGCCCATAATAGAATGGTATCCATCTTTTTCCTGTTTGATAGCTATTAACGTTGCTTGGTCCCCCAAGGATGCTGACAACAGTATCTGAAGTCATTCCTTTTCTTATTTTAATCAGTACAGAGTCTACAGGTGGGTTGTTTTCTACATCTCCTACGGAAATTGATTCAGAAGATTCTGAGTATGATGGGTTTGATGAGCAACCTTGAATAGAAATTGTAATAATTGATGCGAAAAGGAAAGTAAAAATTTTTGAACTCATAAGCATTATTTTGCTAGAAATAAAATATGTATTATGCACTAAAATCAGTTTATTGCCATAAAGTTATGGAGCGAGTGATTGATGTAAATATTTTCTTAATAGAGCTATTGCCGTTTCATATTTTCAATACTAGGCAATTAAAAGATAGATCATCAGGCATAGTAGTTGTTGGGACTTTATGCGATTGTTCCCAAACTTTTGCTGGCTACTTCAAACACATCTTTAGAAATATCCTTTGTGTTTATGATTTTTTCTAAAGCATCTTTCATTAAAGTCTGTCTATTTTTATCAAAGTGTTGCCATTGTGTTAAAGCGGATACCATTCTTGAGGCAACTTGAGGGTTAATGGAATTTAAGGCTATTATTTGATCGGTCAAAAACTGATAGCCTTGTCCATTTTCTGCATGAAAATGTAGTTGGTTTGCTTGGCTAAATGCCCCAATTAAGGAACGTACTCTGTTAGGTGTTGTTATTTCAAATGCCGGGTGCTTCATTAATGTTTGCACTGTAGAAAAAGTATCCTTGGCACTACTGCATGCCTGTAATGTAAACCATTTGTCTATGACTAGTGCTTCATTTTTCCATTGTTGATAAAAATTTTGTAAGGCAGATTTTTTTGCAGGGTTTGAGCTATTTGTAATGATGGATAATGCAGCTATTTGGTCGGTCATGTTCTTTGCGGTTTCAAACTGTTTGTCTGCTAAGTGATAGCTTTCTTCTGTCTCCAGTTTGTTTAAATAACTTAAACAAATATTTTTAATTCGTCTTCGTCCAATAGAGCCTGCATCAAATTGTCCTGATTCATCTTTATGATAACGCTGGTAAAGGTCTAGAAATTGATCTTTTAATTGTTGTGCCAGGGTGAGCTTAACAACTTCTCTGGCTTGATGAATTGCATTAACATCAATAACTACCATTTGCCCTGCAAGGTAATTTTCTTCTGGCAAACTTAACAGGAGTGAAAAATAGGATAAATCATCCCACGTTTGTTGCAGTATTTTTTTAAAAGATTCAACCAGCAATGAGGTAACTTGCAAGCTTTTTCCTTGTTGAATATTGTCAATTAAGCCAAAAATTATTTGCCCACTCATTTTTTGCCCCGCTTCCCAGCGGTTAAAGGTATCAGTGTCGTAACTTAATAAGAAGGCCAAATCTTCCAGGCCTTGTTGTATTTTTAATATAACCGGGGCTGAAAACCCTCTTAATAGAGAGGGGGTAGGCTTTTTATCTATTTGTTCAAAAACAAAGGTTTGTTGTTCAGACTTTAAGTCAATGATTAGTTCATCACTCGATTGGTAGCCATCAGTTCTAAGGGTAAGTGCCGAACCGTCATTTGCTAAAAGTCCTAACCTTACCGGTATATGCAAAGGGACTTTGGTTGGCTGTCCTGGTGTGGGTGCAGTCTGTTGTTTCAGTGTTAAAGTATAAGTTTTATCAGCAGCATTAAATTGTTCTGTAACTTCAATTTCAGGCGTTCCAGCTTGCGAATACCATTGTCTAAACTGTTTTAGGTTAAAATCATTCGCTGCTTCCATAGCATTGACAAAATCATCACAAGTAACGGCTTGACCATCATGACGTTGAAAATATAAATCACTTCCTTTTTTAAACCCCTCTTCGCCTAACAGGGTACGAATCATGCGTACGACTTCTGCTCCTTTTTCATAAACAGTTAAGGTGTAAAAGTTATTGATCTCAATATAAGAGTCTGGACGAATAGGGTGTGATAAGGGCCCTGCATCTTCAGCAAATTGTCGGGCACGTAATAATATAACATCCTCTATTCTCTTTACTGCTTTTGAGGTTTGGTCAGCGGTAAACTCCTGGTCACGAAAAACGGTAAACCCTTCTTTTAAACTGAGTTGAAACCAGTCACGGCAGGTAATTCTATTGCCTGTCCAGTTATGAAAATATTCATGTCCAATTACACCTTCAATATGTTCGTAATCAGAATCTGTTGCTGTGTCAGGTCGAGCAAGTACAAATTTGGTGTTAAATATATTTAGCCCTTTGTTTTCCATTGCGCCCATATTAAAATGCCCAACAGCAACGATCATATATAAATCTAAATCATATTCTCGGTCATAAGTTTCTTCATCCCAGCGCATTGAATTTTTGAGTGATTGCATGGCGTGGTCGCATTTATCAATATCATGTAATTCAACAAAAATTTTAAGAGCAATTTCCCGGCCACTCATGGTGTTGAATGTGTCTTCAATACATTCCAGTTGCCCTGCGACTAAGGCAAATAAATAACATGGTTTTTTAAAGGGATCTTCCCAGGTGACCCAGTGGCGATTATTTTTCAGCTCACCTTCGGCTGTTTTATTGCCGTTGGATAATAAAATAGGGTATTTATCTTTATCACCTACTAATGTAGTTTTAAATGTACACATAATATCTGGGCGATCAAGAAAATAGGTGATTTTTCTAAAGCCCTCAGCTTCACATTGTGTGCAAAGCATTGTGCTTGAAAGGTAGAGCCCTTCAAGCGCAGTATTATTTTTTGGGTTAATTATGTTTTCTATAGAAAGCGTAAAGGGTTGTTCTTGTGGAACATTAGTTATGGTCAACGTTTCATCACTTTGTTGATATTGATCAGTATTTAAGGTAATGCCATCTATAGCAATACTGATTAACTCTAAGCCTTCACCCTGCAAAACCAAGGGTGTATTTTGATCTTGGCTTTGAGGGTTTTTATGGATCGTTAATTTAGAAACAACGCGTGTTTTTTCTTCATCCAAAACAAAATTAAGATCTATATTATTAATTAAGTATTCTGGAAAGGTGTAATCTTTTAAATGGATAGTTTGTGGGTTTGCGTCACGCATGATTTAAGTTAGTTGCTGAAAATAAAGATATAAGAAATTATCATAAAAGCTTAGACTAGTAAAAAGTAAATATTTTAAAGCGTGCGATTATTAGTGAAGTAAAAAAAAATATTATAGGTTAGAGGGCCTTTTCATTGGTAATCCAACACTTTTTAAATGTGTTGGGTTAATGTAATAAAGCCTGAAGATAATCTATTTAAGATAATTTCTCCAATATTTAATTGCTCGAATCTCATTGAAGTATTGTTTTTGCTAATTAATCCATGGAAAGTAAAGAATGTATCTAACTATAAAAAAGCCTAGAATATATTGTATTATTTGTTTAGTTGTTTTTTTTGTCGATTATGAGTTTGTACTAGCATCAACATCAACGAAGGAAGGTTTATTTGTTTCTTTACCCTCTACAGGAAAAATATCAGCTACCTTTCACCCACAAGAAAATATTGAAAAAGGTCAGTTAACACGAGTGTCTTTTGGCGTTCCTTTTCCAAAAAATGTTTTGAAAAATGTCAATAAAATTAGAGTTATTCTTAACAACAAAGAAATTCCTTCTTTCTCTATGGAAACAACTCGGTGGCATAGTCATAATGTTGATTCGTCTAAATTTATAAGATCTGTTTTGGTGTATACAGATATTGAGTTTTCTAGCAGTGACCCCGTAAATTTTTTAATTTTGTATGGGGATAACAGAAAACGAACCCTTGATGCTTCAATAACTAAACCAAGAAAAGAGTGGGTTAGTATTATAGGTCATACTTATCCTGATGAATTCCCTTCAAATGAAAAAATTACTGAACCAAAAGTTTATGTTACTTTTTCTGCTGATTGGTTAGGACTCTGTTTATTAAAGACTCGTACGTTACCAATAAGCAAAAAAGGTTTGTGGTATTTTTTCGATCGAGCCAGTTTGAGTTTTGCAGAAACTGCTGTTAATGACAGGTTTGCGAAAATAAAAGAAAAAGAGACAGAGAAAATAAATTATTCTTCTGAATATGAACCCTGGTTATTTGATAGGTCGTCTACTTTATATTCATTATACATTCGAACTGGTGATGTTAGATGGCTTCGTCATGCTCACCGTTCTACCCAGTTTTATGCTAATCATATCGATGAAAAAGGATATTTTGATTTAAAAGAGTACCAGGATTTAAAATATTCCTACGGTCAATCAATGCTAATAGATTTAATTCTCATGGGGGATTTATCATATATTCCGACGATTGAACGCGTAGCTTCTGCAGGAGCTACATGGCATGAAAGCTATTCAAAATCATTAAACTTTTGGACTGAGCGGCACCAATCCTATGCTTTGTTAGCAGCAATTTCTGCTTGGGAAGCAACGGGTAAGAAAAAACATGCAGATCGTGCAAAAAAACTAGTCGATAATATGGTTTATATAACAAAAAATCCGGCCAATAATTGGCAATACAATGGTTGTCTTTTACATACCCTATCGCAGCACGAGGGAAGTGTTCATCAAGATCCAGTTTGTTCACCTTGGATGAGTGCGCTTCTTTCAGACGCTACTTGGAAATATTATTTAATATCAGAAGATGAGAATGCATTAGAGTTTATAGCTGGACTCGCTAGCTATGTTGTTAATTATGGTGTGTATAAAGGAACCGGGTCAAGGTTTTCCAGAACAATATTGCCTTGGTATTTGGCATCAAGCGTTAAAACATTTACCGATGCAGGTCAATTTAGTGATATAGAACATACTTGTGATGTGGCTGGTTTAGTCGTAAGGGGCCTGTGGGCAGCAAAAAAACTTGGTAGGGAAACAAAAAACACACTAAAAACGGCAGAGGATCTTCTTAATAGTTGTATTAACAAAAATTTAAGAAGCAAACTCCGTTTGTCAGGAGCTAAACGATTGTTTCCGCCACGAAAATTTAATTGGTGGTTTGGGACAAATAGTGATGCTTCATGGTTGATGCAAGAATTTGAGAATTAGAGTAGAGTATAAGTTAATCAAGACACCTTATAGTCTCAGGTTGCGATTTCATCGGCTAAAATCAGTCATCAGTGCGTATAAGTCTAGAAAAATCGTTATGATTTGCTGTGATTGATAATCTCCCATTAAGATAGTACTTTAAAAGCAGAGTTAAACGCTGAAAAAAACGGTGCCGAATAGTGTGTCGGGGGGCAACCTTTGGAAACATACGTTATAGAGAGCGTAATACTGCTGAGCGAGTGACTGACTTAGAATAATAATTGGTGGTTGCGTTGTTTGTGTGCGTGGGTATGCAAAAGTAACGTGCCATTTTATGTTTAGGATATTTATTGAAATTAACGGTTATAGAAAATATAGGGTTTAATTAATTCTTTCCATATAGCATAACCATCGCCATTTAAATGGGTACCATCTCGGGTATACTTTTCGTTTAAGAGAGAGTTTTTCGATAAGCTTGTATTTAAATTAATGTATGTAATAGATTTTTTTTGTTTTGCTAAATGCTGTAAACGTTTATTTAATATTATTATCTTTTTGTTTACTGCATTTCTTTGTTTTCCAGCCAAAATAGTAGATTGAATATAGACTTCCATCTTTCGGGCTACTAATTTATCTACAATAGTTTTATAATTTCTGAAAACATCATTAGCATTTGTGCCGAAAGAAAAATCATTTATTCCTATCATAATAAATGCTTTTGATGCGGATGTAGAATAAATGCTTTCAAGGCGGTTTAGAACGCCATCAGTTCTGTCACCTTTGATGCCTCGATTGGCAATTCGTACAGAGGGAAATAAATCTTGCCAATCAGCATCATCAATAAGGCTGTCACCTATAAATACAACATCATAAGGAGGGTTGCCATGTTGTTCAAAAAAAGATTTTTTATGAAAAAAGTAATCAGAATGTCTAGGGCTTGTGATTGAGCTTATTGTTTGAACTATTAATTTGACTTGTTGATAAGGGAATATTTTATATTGTATCGTCACCATTCCATAAATGAATGAAAAAAATATGCTTATCAGCACAACAAGAATCATAAGTTTATTTGATTTCACCGTTCCTGAATTGATAGCATTAAATTTATAAGGAGTATTGTTAAAAATTAATCTTGTTTTGTTTGGTTATAAGAAAAAATTGCAAGCAATGTCCATGCGAGTATAAAAGAGATTCCACCCAGTGGGGTGATCATTCCTAACCATTTGATATTCAATATCGCTAATAAATATAAGCTACCAGAAAATAAGAAAATACCTATCAACATTAACCGACCTGCCCATTTTAGGTGTGCTGAATCGGGTGCTTGTTGATGAAAGGTTGCAAGAAGCCCTAAACCTAAGGCATGCCACATTTGATAGTCTACACCGGTTTTATAAACGGCTAACATTTCTGGGCTTATAATTGTCTTCAACCCATGCGCCCCAAAGGCACCCATAGCAACACCTGTAAGACCACAGATAGCACTTAAAAATAAAAATTGCATTATTTTTCCTTCAGTCGTGGCATTAATTGTACTAGGTTACACGGTTTTGTACGAGAATCTAACTGATCTTTAATTAAGTCATCCCATGCAGTTCGGCATGCACCTGAAGAGCCTGGTAAACAAAAAATATATGTTCCATTTGCTACACCGGACAGTGCCCTGGATTGCATAGTAGAAGTTTTTATGTCTTTGTATGAGAGCATTCTAAATACCTCTCCAAAACCATCTAGTACTTTATCTAGCAAAGGCATGACTGCTTCAGGAGTTCCATCTCGCCCAGTAACACCTGTTCCGCCTGTGGTTACGATAGCATTAATGTCTTTGTTTGCAACCCAGCTGGAAACTACTGCTCTGATCTGATATATATCATCAGGAACTATTTTTTTTTCATATACGTGGTGGTTGGCGGTTTGAATACGCTCAACTAATGTGTTACCAGATGTATCATCAGCATCTGTTCTTGAATCAGAAATAGTTAAGACACTAATGTTTAAAGGGATGAAGAGTATATCTACAGACATTATAGTTCCTTATTTTAGTACCAGAAAAAAGGCTTCTGACCCACGTTGAATATTAATTAATAAGGCTCTCCGTGGGTCGACGACTTGGCTAAGTTGATCTAGATTACGTACTCTGTATCTATTTGCAGAAACGATAACGTCTCCGGGTCTTAACCCATTTTTCCATGCATACGATGTTTTATCAATTGCGGCAAATAAGACGCCTTCAACTTGTCCTCTTTGTGAGCCAGTTAGAATAGTGCCTTCTAATGTTTTATGTAATGAGTCACCTATTAACTGGGGTTGTTTGGGTTTGCCTATTTGGGCTGTAATATTCTTTACGTTCCCTGCTCGAATTAAACCAACGTCGATCTCATCACCTATCTGTAAGAGGCCAATAATATTCCTGATTTGGTGACTACCTTTAATTTTATTACCATTTAGAGAAACAATTATATCTCCCGGTTCTATTCCTGCCAGATCAGCAGCTGAGTTACCTTCTACTTTACTAACTACTGCCCCTCTCCTAATTTTTAAGTCAAAGGCCTTGATAAGCTCAGGAGTTAGGTCTTGTGTTGAAACGCCTAACAGTCCTCTTTTGACTTCACCATGTTCAACCAATGCTTCCTTAAGAGTCATGGCCATATTAGAAGGTATGGCAAAACCGATTCCAACATTTCCTCCGTTGGGAGCAAGAATGGCTGTATTCATCCCAACAAATTCACCACGTAAATTGACTAACGCTCCACCTGAATTTCCAGGGTTAATTGATGCATCAGTCTGGATAAAATCTTCATAACCCTCAATTCCTAAGCCTGTTCGACCTAACGCGCTAACAATGCCAGAGGTGACAGTTTGTCCTAAACCAAAGGGATTGCCTATAGCTACAACAAAGTCTCCAACTTTTAATTTATTTGAATTGGCAATGGGTAGCTCAGTCAGGTTTTCCGCTGCAATTTGGATAACAGCAACATCTGCTTCCGGGTCTGTTCCCAGCAGTTTGGCATTTAACTGACGTCCATCACTGAGTGTTACCATGATTTGGTCTGCTTTATCAATAACATGATTGTTGGTTAAGACAAGTCCTTGTTGGCTATCTATAATGACTCCCGAACCCAGGCTATTTCTTTGCTGTCTTTGCTGTCTTTGTTGCTTGGGTAATTGAAAAAAATGTTTAAAAAAGGGATCTTGTAATAAAGGGTTTTCTCTTATATTGACATTTTTTGTAGTAGATATGTTAACCACTGCCGGCATACTTTTTTCTAGCATAGGCGCTAAAGAAGGCAGTACTTCTCCATCAATATAACCTGGTAAAGCTGCATAAGACGAGGAATAGAATGGCAAGAAAAGTGAAGCCAGTAAAATAAATTTTATTCTGTGAATAAAAAAGTAGTTCATTTTTTCTCCATATAAGATATTAACTTTAAGTGAGTACGATATTGTCGCTATATTTATATACTATAGGCGAAGGTAGGAATTTACAACTTTGTGTGTTTTTATCAATAAAAACAGGTAGTATTACCTTATGGACACCTTTTATTAATTGATGAATAAAAAATTAATAGAGATGCCTTTATTTGAAATATTATGACTCTGAAATGAATAGAGGGATTATGAAAAATTATATTTTTGCAGTATTAATTGTTTCGGTCACAGCGGGATGTGGAGTTTCATCTGGGACCAAGGTTATACAAGTACAAAATAAAAAAGTAGATGTAAAAGTAAAAAACACCTCTGATAAGAGAGCGTGTGTTAAAAACTTTATTTATAAAGGGAGTTTTTTAGCAGGGCGATCGTATACAACCTACGCTTTTATAAAAAACATATCTAAAGACAAAGCGATGAAGCTCGCTGCTCTTTATACGGTTAATGATGGATGGTTAATTACCAATAGTGATAAAGATCTCGGTATTATTAGTGCTTCACAAACAGTGAACTATGGGAAAGGTAAAGTAGTGCCTTTGAGCATAGGGTTTGAAACCAAGAATGGCGGTGTTAAAATGACAATGACCTATTCAACATCAGGTGGCGTGACTTCTCCGCTTGAATCAATAAAGAATCATTTTTGTTCTACCATTGAAGCGGTAGAGAGTAATTTAAGATAAATTGCTAAACTCTAGAATTTATCAACACTACTAAGTATTAATATGGGCTGGTTTTGAATTCAATTTACTCGATGGACAATATTTAATTTGCTCTATTTAGTTTCTGTTACTTCAATTTCATTATTTTTTTCAGTATAAGTTATGCTTTGCTCCACTCTAGTCATTGTTTTTTGAATACCAATCCTTTTTTCAATATTTATAAGCAGAGGTGATTTAATAGAACCTTTAACTGTTGGTAGATTTGGTTCGTTTGAATTTTTATCTTTATGAAGAATCAACAAAATTAATAGTTCATCAGTTGGTTGCATATCTAATGTTGAAACTTCTTCATCTGTGAGCAAAAATTGATAATTGATATTGAAGTTAGACGGATGTGCAACTGAAAACGCTATATTTTCATCTGTTGTCGATTGGAGTAAAAAAACTATTGTATTGTCTTCTTGATGGAATAACTGAAACTGGGTATGGTCTTCAAAACCTGGAATGCCTTTTGGAAAGCTAATGATTGTATCTGAGTTGATTTGCTGATCAGTGAAAGCTTTAGATTTTATTTCCATAGAGTTTTTCCTAAAAAATTTGAATAATAAACCTAAATATATATCATTTAACAAAATTTTCAAGGAAGATACTGATTTGTAACTGTTATTTTTTAATGTCGATTGATTGTCTGATTTACTACTCAAAAGGCTTGCAAGTTTTATAGAGTATTTTATTGAAACATATAAAGTACTCTTCATTGCATCAATTGTTTGTTGTGTGTATTCTTCAACTTATGCAAATATATTTAATCTCAGTTGGAAACAGGATGCCAAGTTGGGTTCAGCAAGGCTTTAATGAATACGCGAAGCGAATGCCTAGAGATTGCGAAGTGGTGCTTAAAGAAGTTTTACCGGGTAAGCGTAGTAAAAATAGTGATCTTAAAAGAATTGTTAGGGATGAAGGTGAGCGGATGATTCATGTTCTTCCTACTAAATCGCATGTGGTGACTTTGGATATTCCCGGTAAATCCTGGGCGACAGCAGAACTTGCTAAAGCAATGAATAGATGGATGGAAAGCGGTCAAAACATTGCTTTGATGGTAGGAGGGCCAGAGGGATTATCCGATTCAGTTAAAGATTTAGCAAGGGAATCATGGAGCCTATCTAGATTAACCTTGCCTCACCCTTTAGTCCGGGTTCTTGTTGCTGAGCAATTATACCGAGCTTGGAGCATTCTTAACAATCACCCCTATCATCGATGAAAAAACAATTGATTTTGGCTTCTGCTTCTCCTCGAAGAAAAGAATTGTTGGATCAAATTGGGGTCAGATATATTGTTCACCCTGTAGATATTGATGAGACGCCAAATCAGGCAGAAGTAGCCAAAGACTATGTGATTAGAGTGGCAGCTGAAAAATCAAAGACTTGTTTTGACGCTGTTGATAGTTCATTACCCGTATTAGCAGCTGATACCAGTGTTGTTATAGATGGACAAGTTTTAGGTAAACCTAAAAATGAAGCTCATGCAAAGGAGATGATGCAGCTGCTTTCAGGGAGAACACATATTGTTTATAGCGCGGTTTCACTAAGGAGCAGTGATCGAAAGCCTGAGACAAGACATTTTCAGGCATTGAGTCTGACGGAGGTAAGTTTTAGGAAAATCACTTCAACAGAAATTGAAGGGTATTGGCAAACAGGAGAGCCACAGGGGAAGGCTGGTGGTTATGCGATACAGGGATTAGCAAGTATTTTTGTACAATCAATTAATGGGAGTTTTTCCGGTGTCGTTGGTTTGCCGTTATTTGAAACAGCAGCGTTATTATCTAAACAGGGAATAAAAATTAGTAATGAGTGAAGAAATTTTAATAAATGTAACCCCACCTGAAACAAGGGTGGCGGTAATAGAAAACGGTGTTCTTCAAGAGCTATTTATTGAACGTGAAAATAAAAAAGGCTTAGTAGGTAATATTTATAAGGGTGAAGTTTGTAGAGTATTACCTGGAATGCAAGCTGCATTTGTTGATATAGGGCTTGACCGTGCAGCATTTCTTCATTTGTCTGATTTTAGTAATAAAGAACTTGAGCGTCGAGGGTCTGAACAGATAGAGCATTATCTTCGTGAAGGGCAAATGGTGGTTGTTCAGGTAACCAAAGGCCCGTTGGGTACAAAAGGCGCTCGATTAACGACAGAAATTTCTATTCCTTCTCGGTTTCAGGTTTATATGCCTTTTGCAGCTAATTCGGGTGTTTCTCAAAGAATTGATTGTTCTAAAGAAAGAAGTCGATTAAAGGCGTGTATAGAAAAATTCCAGGAAAGTCATGAAAGTGGCGGGTTTATTGCAAGAACAGCAGCTGAGTGTATTGAAGAACATATGATGATTTCTGATATGCTTTTTTTGACCAAACTATGGGAGGGAATTTCTGAAAAAATAAATTCATCTGATAATAAGTCATTGATTCATGAAGATTTATCGTTAAGCGTTCGTACATTGCGAGATTTATATAATGAGGGTATTGAAAGAATAAGAGTCGACTCTAGGGAAACGCATGAAAAACTGATTTCTTTTGCAGAAATTTTTGTTCCAGAAATTGTACCTGTTATTGAGCTTTACACGGGTGAATGTCCTGTATTCGATATTTATAATGTTGAAGATGAAATAACCCGCGCATTAGATAGAAAAGTAAATTTAAAGTCTGGTGGTCATTTAGTGTTTGACCAGACTGAAGCAATGACAACTGTAGATGTAAATACAGGGGGCTATGTTGGTGGCAGGAACTTAGAAGAGACAATTTTCAAAACTAATCTGGAAGCAACTAAAACTATTCCTAGACAGCTGCGGCTGCGTAATTTAGGGGGTATCATCATTATTGATTTTATCGACATGCAAAGTTCAGGGCATAAACAACAAGTTTTAGATGCACTGCAAGCAAATTTAGATAAAGATCATGTTAAAAATAAGATTACAGAAGTATCTGCTCTTGGCTTGGTCGAAATGAAACGCAAAAGAACGCGTGAAAGCTTGGAGCACATACTTTGTGAACCTTGTAGTGCGTGTGGGGGACGAGGAGTACTAAAAACAGCTGAATCTATGTGTCTGGAAATCTTTAGAGAGATCATTAGAGAAGTAAGACAATATAATGTTCAAACGTTATTGGTACTTGCTTCGCATGGTGTTGTAGAAATGCTTCTGGACGAAGAGGCCGATATGTTGGCAGAATTAGAACTGTTTTTAGATGTACAGATTAAATTTAGACCTGAAGCAGAATACAACCAGGAACAGTATGATGTTGTATTATTATAGGGTTTTATATGAAACACTAGAATTTTTGAAAGCAGAATGCTTGCTAGTATAGAAAAAAAGGAAGTTTTTTGAGGATATTTGCTGAACGTATATTGAATTTATAGATATTAATAGTGATACACCACATAACATTTTTTACACGTCATTTGTTGTTCTGGTCTTTAATTTTTTTTGCAATTAGCCTAAGTTCTATAAGGCTTTTTATTTTAGGAGTAGAGGGATATAAAACGGATTTAGAGAACAAAATTTATGAACTGACTTCCATTTCAGTTGAAATTGGAATTTTGAAAGCAAATATGCGAGGAATTGACCCTGAAGTCATCCTAAAAAAAATTAAAATAGCCTCCGAAAGTGATCAGCCTATTCAACTTGAAGAAGTTCGTGTGGGGCTAAGTCTAGTGAAATTGCTTTTTACCCGCCAAATTTTGCCCTCAAGCAGGTTAACTTTAGTGGGGGCTAAATTATCGATCATAAGAAATAAAGACGGAAGTTTGTCAGTTGTTGGTTTGAATGGAGACAATTCTGAGCAACCTCTTTGGTTATTACATGGCGGGCAATATGAGGTTTTAAAAAGTGAAATAACCTGGTTAGATAAGACTAGAAAGACCCAGCCAATTACCTTTAAAAATGTTGATCTATTGATAAAAAATAATAGAGCTGGTCGTACTCATGAGCTTCATCTTGTCAGTCAATTACCAGAGCAATATGGCGACAATATAAGAGTCTCCATGGATATTCAAGGAGATGTTTTAGAGTTTGAAAAGTTAGATGGTCGAGTCTATGTTGAAGCTGAAGATGTATTTTTTTCTGAGGTTTTAAATGATTATTTACATACAAATTTAGATCTTGCTAAGACTATAAAGATTACAGATGGTGAGGTCAAAGGTAAAGGAAATTTAAAAATATGGAGTCATTGGAAGCAATCTAAGATGACTGTTCTGGCGGGCATTGTTCAGGTTGAAGATATTATTTTAGATAAGCATGATAAGACGATTGATATTAAATCGCTAAATACGGAATTTATTGGTTCTACTCTAGCTGATGGCTGGAAGTTTAGTGTTAACCGATGTAATCTTAAAACAAAAAATCATCATTGGCCAGATACAGAGTTCAGTTTTTCTAGCAATAAAGATTTTACCCACCTAACTACTTTAATTACCCAATTAGACTTGCATGAATTAACTGAGTTGATTGGTTTTTTTTCGCCTTTCGAAAAAAAACAGCAGGAATTGATTGCTGATTTAGGGATTAAAGGTGTTATCAAGAATTTTTCTATTGATGCAAATTTAAAAAGTAATCGTTTTTCTTTTAAAGGAGATTTTGATAATTTTTTTACCTATGCACATTTGAAAATCCCTCAAATTGAAAATTTGACGGGTAGCGTATGGGGTAATAATGATCAAGGAAAGATCAGTTTAAATACAAAAAAAGGAGCGATATATTTTCCTGAATTATTCAGACAACCTCTTTTAATTGATAATTTATATGGCCAGATTGAATGGCAACAAAAACAGAACAAATGGAAAGTTCAATCAAAATCTCTGGTTGTAGAAAATAAAGATATACAAACTGAAACTAGGCTAGCTTTAACTATTCCAAAAAGCGATCAATCTATTTTTATGGATTTACAAACTTCTTTTGCCAATGTGAAGGACGTTAGTTCATTATCAACCTATTATCCAGTGGGTATTATGAAAAGAAAGTCTATTAAATGGCTAGATAAGGCATTTGTATCAGGGAATATTAAGAAAGGTGGCTTGTTGGTTTATGGTGAAATGAAACACTTTCCATTTCTTGGTGGGGAGGGAGTATTTGAAGCATTGTTCAATGCTTCGGATGTGGAATTAAATTTTTCTCCAGATTGGCCCAATTTAACTCATGGAGCGGCTAATATTTTGTTTTTAAAAAATGGTCTGGAAGTTGAAATTGACCATGCAAAGCTTGGGCATTTAAAAGTGAGCAATGCAGCCGTAAAAGTTTCTTCTTTTAAAAAAAGTAACCATTTTTTTGTGAAAGGTAATGCCGAAGGTCGTATTGCGGATGCTTTAAGTTTTTTACAACAAACCCCTGTTAATATTAATCAAGGTGTTGATGAATTTGTTGATGCAATTGATTCAAAAGGTAATGCAAAAGTTGAAATAGATTTAAAGGTGCCAATGAAAAAACATGCTGTTCCTAAAGTCAAAGGAGTAGCACATTTTAACAATGCAAATTTGTCAGTAAAATCTGTAAATTTGAATATTGAAGAATTGACGGGTAATTTAAGTATTACCGAAAAGGGATTGTTCAGTAATAACTTAACGGCTAAAACTTTAGGCTACCCAATAGGGATAACAGTTGATTATGATGAGCTTAAAACAAGTATTAATATAAAGGGGGTAACAGATAGTCAACAGTTAAAGAAACAGTTTGATTTTTTAGACAAAGATTTTATAAAAGATAACCCTGTTAGCGGCTCAACCCCTTACAATATAATTGTAGATTTGCTATCAGTAGAAAATATCTCTCCTGAAATTAACCTTAAATCCAGTTTGACTGGAATGCTCATTGAATTGCCAGGTGGATTACAAAAAACAGTAGAACAAGAGAAGACTTTGCTGGTTAATATGACATTGAAAGAAGGAAATTTTTTCCCACTTAATATAAACTACAATGATGAAATAATAGCAGCAGTACGTTTTAATAAACAAGAGAAATTAGTTCATTCTGCTCAAATTGTTTATGGACAACATGAAGCTCTTGCTCCTGAGCAAAAAGGGATGAATATTCGGATTGATCAAGAGAGTATAGATGCATCGGAATGGCTACCTTTTGTAACGCAACTGTTAAATAATAAACAGAGGGATGAAAATAGTAAAGAAGGCTCAGAGTTGGAACTTAATAAAATGAGTTTAAAGGCTGGTCAATTACTATGGAAAGGGAAAGAACAAGGAACCTTAGAGTTGGAGCTGAAAAACAAAGAAAACCAATGGAATGGAAATATTTTATCTTCTATTGTTAAGGGGGCTTTCGTTATCCCCCATCAGAAAACTAAGAAAGATAAAATTAGTTTAAAACTTGATAGGCTAGATTTATCTGGATTGGTGCAACTTAATAAAGGTAATTCTGATGAAATTAAAGAACAGGATATGCCTGTTGTAGAGCTGGTGAGCCAACACTTATTGTGGAATAAGGTTGATTTAGGGGTGCTTAAAATTGAATCAGAAAGGGTGGTTGATGGTGTCAGGTTTAATAAAATTGATGTAACTTCAAATAATCTTAAAATTAAACTTAAAGCAAATTGGATAAAGTTAAATAATTATAATGGAACAGAGTTGTCAGGAACAGTGAGTTCTGGAAATTTTGGTAAGCTTTTATCCCAGCTAGACATAACAGATGATTTGAAGGATGCCCAAGGGACTGTGGATATTAATGCAGAATGGAGGAGTTTACCTTATCATTTTTCTTTTCATCAAGCATCTGCTGGGTTGGGTTTACAGTTAAAAGAAGGACGAATTTCAAGTATTGAACCTGGAATTGGTCGTTTTTTAGGGCTTGTTGCAATGGAACAGTGGCTAAAACGGTTGAAATTTGATTATGGAGATATGTATAAGCAGGGATTAAGTTTTAATAAGATAACAGGAAGTTTTAAGATTAATAATGGAATAATGACGACTCATGATTTATTGATTGATGCAATTCCAGCCATTATTTCCATGAAAGGTGAAGTAGACTTGCTGAATAAAACACTTGATCACAAAGTTAAGGTTGTCCCTAAAAGTTCAGCAGCAATACCCATTGCTGGTACAATTGTCGGTGGCATTGCAGGAGCTATTACCCAAGCCTTGGATAAGGATTATAAAGATGGATATTTTTTTGGTTCAAACTATAGTATTGCTGGCCAATGGGATAATATCAAAGTGACTCCTTTATATGCTCAAGATGGAATTTTTAATAAAACATGGTCAGGATTAACAAATTCGACTACTCAGGATAAAACAATCAAATCTAAGAGAGAGAAGAGATAACAATGAGTCAATGTGCGGCCATACAAATGGCATCAAGTCCAAACCTTGATGCTAATTTATTACAAGCAGGGAAATTAATTGCTGAGGCAGCTAATCACGGAGCAAAGCTGATTGCTTTACCTGAAAACTTTGCTTTGATGGGAGTGCATGAGCTTGACAAAATTAAGATTCGAGAAACGGATGGACAAGGTCAAATTCAGCAATTTTTATCAGAAACGGCTAAAAAAAACAATATTTGGCTTCTCGGTGGAACCATTCCCCTAATTGCTGATGATGAAAATAAAGTAAAAGCAGCCTGCCTAGTCTATGATGACAAAGGGGAGAGGGTCGTTCGTTATGATAAAGCTCATTTATTTGATGTCAGTGTACCTGATACTGGTGAAGAATATAGAGAGTCAGATTCAATTGAAAAAGGGGGGGATCCCTTTGTGTTTGATACACCTTTTGGAAAAGTGGGTATTGCTGTTTGTTACGATCTTAGATTTCCCGAATTTTTTAGGCAGATGAGTCGGCAAGGTGCTGAAATATTTGTTGTACCTGCCGCTTTTACAGCAGAAACTGGCGCTGCACATTGGGAAATATTATTACGTGCAAGGGCGATAGAAAATTTATGTTATGTCGTTGCGCCTAACCAAGGAGGGTTTCATCTTAATGGTCGACAAACCTTTGGGCATAGCATGGTGATCGATCCATGGGGTGTGGTTTTAGATTGTTATAAAACTGGGGCAGGTTTTGCTAGTGCCGAAATAGACTTGGAAAGGTTAAAAAAAGTAAGGACTTCGTTTCCTGTTTTAAATCATCGACGTTTTTTCTATAAATAATATGTATTATAAAAAAGTTTATATTTTAATCGTACTATTCACCATCTCATGTTCTGATGTTCAGCAAGCAAAATACAAGGATACTGAATATCTTGAAGTTCCGCCTGAAATAAAGATGACTAAAAAGACTCCTGTCGTAGTTGAAGATGATGTAAAGGACGAAATAGACGAAGATGAGCCTGCTGATAAAGGGTTAGGGAAAAATATTTTATTAGTTGGGACTGAAAAAAAACCGGTGATAAAAATTAAAAAGAAGTTTGATCGCTCGTGGGAATTAGTCGATCAGGCTTTAAAGTTAGAAGAAATTGAAATAACTGATAAAGATCGAGAGCAAGGTGTGTTTTATGTTTCCTATGATCCAGATAATCAACACCCTGCTGATTCATCATTAATCGATAAGATGACTTTTTTCTTCTTTAAAGATGAGTATGAAGAGGCAAGTTATAAACTAACAGTACTCAAGCAAGAAAATGAAACAGAAGTTACTGTGGAGCAGATTGAGTCTGATACTAATGATTTATTAGATGATGGAGAGGATAATGATATGGCTGGTATTATAGATGATGGGTCGATGTTACTTAATACTCTCTATAAAACACTCAGAGAAGATTTGCCAGTTGATTAATTACTCCTTTTAAACAAAAATCCCCTTTTACCTTTATTACCGATTTAATGGACACTTTAAACCAAGTAAAACAATCAATACTAACACCTTTTGGAATGCAGGAGAAAGATATTGATCAAATTATGGATAGTATGCTCAGCGTTTCAGCGGATTATGCAGATATATATTTTCAATCTACTCATTTTGAATCATGGTCATTAGAAGCTGGAATCATAAAAGAAGGCTCTCATTCTATCGAGCAAGGAGCGGGCGTTCGAGTAGTTTCAGGCGATAAAACAGGTTTTGCCTATAGCGACCGAATTGAACTTTCTGTTTTGCTAGAAGCAGCAAATAATGTAAAGGCCATTGCTAGGCAAGGACAAAATGCACAAAATAATCTGAAAAAAACATCCAATTGGAAAAGTTACTACGAATCAGTTAACCCTTTGAAATCTCTTGCTGATCAAGAAAAAATTGATTTATTGCGTAGGGTGGATATTGAAACACGCAAACTGGATAATCGAATAGAAGAAGTAATGGTCAGCTTGGTCGGTGTGCATGAAAAAGTTTTAATCGCAAATCAAGATGGTTCTTTAGTTGCAGATATTCGACCTCTGACGCGAATGAATGTTACGGTTATTTTAGAAGAAAATGGTAGGCGAGAACAAGGAAGTATGGGAGGAGGGGCAAGAAAGGATTACAGTTATTTTTTAGATCAAGATAAGGCAGTAGAATACGGAAAAGAAGCTGTAAGGCAAGCAATTGTAAATCTAGAGGCAATAGATGCGCCTGCAGGAAATATGACGGTTGTTTTAGGTCCTGGGTGGCCAGGAATTTTATTGCATGAAGCAATAGGACATGGGCTTGAAGGGGATTTCAATCGAAAAGGAACCTCAGCGTTTAGTCATATGATGGGGAAACGTGTAGCATCAGAATTATGTACTGTTGTAGATGATGGGACTTTAGAAGGTAGGCGAGGCTCCCTGAATATAGATGACGAAGGCATGCCGACAGAAAAGACGATACTGATTGAAAAAGGAATTCTCAAAGGTTATATGCAAGATAGACTAAATGCTCGGTTAATGGGCGTACAACCTACGGGAAATGGACGTAGAGAATCTTATGCCCATTTACCTATGCCTAGAATGACCAATACCTATATGTTGCCTGGGTCTCACGATCCTTCAGAAATTATTAAGTCAGTGAAAAAAGGTTTATATGCCAAAAATTTTGGGGGGGGACAAGTTGATATTACTTCAGGTAAATTTGTTTTTTCAGCCAGTGAAGCCTATTTAATTGAAGATGGAAAAATAACCAATTCGGTTAAAGGTGCTACTTTAATCGGTAATGGGCCAGAAGTTTTGACTAAAGTCTCAATGGTTGGAAATGATTTGGAATTAGATGCAGGTGTCGGAACCTGTGGTAAAGAAGGGCAGAGTGTACCCGTAGGTGTCGGTCAGCCAACCATAAAAATTGATGGATTAACGGTGGGTGGAACGAGCGTGTAATAAACCCTCATCTACTTTTCTGAAAAAGATCATCATCCACAAAGAGACTTTCATAGTGCAAAACAAAGAAGAGATTAATCGATTAAAAAACCTTGTCCAGGATCTATTGGACGAATCAAAAAAACAAGGGGCAACCTCAGCAGAAGCTGGTCTTAGTGTAGATAACGGGTTGTCAGTCACTGCGCGCTTAGGTGAGGTGGAAACAATAGAGCATCATTGTGATCAAGGTTTAGGAATTACGGTTTACATCGGTAAAAAGAAAGGTTCAGCTAATACTAATGACCTTTCTCCAAATTCAATTAAGGAAACTGTTAAGGCTGCTTGTAGTATTGCTAGTTTTTCTAATGAAGATGAGTTTTCTGGATTACCTGATAAAGACAGTTTAGCAGTTGAATTTCCTGATCTTGATAGAAATCATCCTTGGAATCTAGATGCTGAAACAGCCATTAACTTGGCAGTGGAGTGTGAAGATAGCGCACGTTCGTTTGATAAGGAAATTAATAACTCAGAAGGTGCAACAATCAATAGTCATCAAGGGATTAGAGTGCTAGGAAATAGCTTAGGTTTTTTGCAAGGCTATCAATCTACTCGCCATTCAATGAGCTGTTCGGTGTTAGGCGAACGAGATGGTGAAATGCAAAGGGATTATTGGTACAGTGTTTCTAGAAAAGCAGAAAAATTAGAATCAGCCACGGAAATAGGAACTAAAGCTGCGGAAAGAACAATTAAACGGTTAGGAGCGCGTAGTTTATCAACTCGGCAATGTCCTGTTCTATATTCTTCAGAAGTTGCTTCAGGTTTAATTGGATCGCTGATTGGAGCAATAAGTGGAGGTAGTTTATACAGAAAATCCAGTTTTTTACTGGATGCATTAGGAACAAAAATCTTACCAGAATTTATTCATATTCATGAACAGCCTCATTTAAAAATGGCTTTAGGAAGTTCAGTTTATGATGCAGAAGGTGTATCAACAATAGCTAGAGATATTGTTAAAGAAGGTGTTTTACAAGGGTATGTATTAAGTAGTTATTCAGCGCGAAAGCTAGGTATGAAGAATACCGGAAATGCAGGAGGCGTACATAATTTAACCGTTGATTCAAGTACTAATGATTTTTTTGCTATGCTGAAACAATTAGATACTGGGCTATTAGTGACAGAATTAATGGGTTCTGGGGTTAATGGAGTGACGGGGGATTATTCAAGGGGAGCTTCTGGCTTTTGGGTAGAAAGTGGACAGATTCAGTATCCTGTTGAAGAAATTACTATTGCTGGAAATTTAAAGGATATGTATAAAAATATTGTTTCTGTAGGAAATGATGTAGATTATCGGGGGAATATTAGAACAGGGTCTATATTGATTGAGCAAATGGCTGTAGCGGGGTAGTATGCCCTCATGAATGTCCTATGCTATTGTTTGGCATGCCTAATAGTTAAGACAATTAATCCACTAAATTCGCACAAATAATTTACTCTGATTCCCTTTGTTGTTACAGTTATTACAAGTTGAATCATTAACCCGACGGACTCCAAGTATGAGTTAAAACATGAGATTTTTAAAGATTATTTTTTTAGTAAGTTTATTATCGTTAGTAAATAGTTGTGCGACTTTAAGTCGTGAGACCTGTATGCAGAGAGAGTGGTTTGAATTAGGCCTTAGAGACGGTACAAATGGAAGGGCTTTTAATCGTATTCGGGAACACCTAAAAGCCTGTTCAGAATATGGTATTCAAATTGATAGAGAACAATATAGTGCAGGACGAGAAAAAGGATTGCAAACTTATTGCCAACTTGATAATGCTGTTAAAACGGGCTTGGAAGGAGATCTTTACCAATCGGTTTGTCCTTCTGAAATCCACACTCCTTTTCTACGTTATAACCAAGATGCTTATTATGTTTATAGTAGTAAAAAAAAATTAGAAGATCTAGAAAGTAAATTAGAGGATAAGGATCGTTGTATGTTAGACGATAAATTAACCGATGATGAACGTTTAAAAATTCAGGATGATATTCAAGATTTAGAAAGTCAAAGAGAAAGAGTTATTGATGAGATTGATTCAAGAGAAAATCGATTAGAAGACTTAATTGAAAACGGATATTAAAATTTTTAACCATTAATATTTGTTTTTAAGCTACTATGCTTGCGGTACGAATGGTAATATAGAAATTAATAATTAAATCAATTTGTTAGCTTTAAATATTTTTGATATAAGCTATCTTGGTTTTCTACATTTTTAGGGTCTTTATCAATACAGTCTACTGGACATACTTCAATACATTGTGGTAAATCGTGATGGCCAACGCATTCAGTACATAAAGCAGGGTCAATAATATAGATTTCTTCGCCTTGGCTGATAGCACCATTTGGGCATTCGGGTTCGCAAACATCGCAGTTAATACATTCGTCATCTATTTCTAATGCCATTTTTTTCCTTATTTAAACTTTTTAATTAAGCGTTCTTCTACGCACTTAGGTACAAAACTAGAGACATCACCCTTTAGTTTTGCAATTTCTCTTATCATGCTTGAAGAAATAAATTCGTATTGTTCTGCTGGAGTTAGAAACATAGTTTCCAATTCTGGCGATAAGCGCCGATTCATACCCGCCATTTGAAATTCATATTCAAAATCTGATACTGCACGTAAACCTCTTAAGACTAAGTTAGCACCCTGTTCTTTAGCACAGTCAACCAATAAGTTGTCAAACCCTATAATACTAATATTTGAAAGACTGGTGGTGACTTCTTTCGCCATTGTGACTCGTTCTTCTAAAGAAAAAAGCGGTGTTTTTCCTTGGTTAACTGCAACTGCGATGATGACTTTATGGAAAAGTTTAGATGCTCTTAATATAATGTCAATATGACCATCCGTCATGGGATCAAAGGTACCAGGGTAAATAGCCGTTATGTTCAAATTCTTGAGTATGACTGATCAAAAAAATCCGAATTTTAACACAAAATTAAAATTAGTTTCGTTGAAACAAGTAATATTCTACTCCTCCAGCTTTTTTATTTTTTAGGCATTGCCAGTTATTAGGCATATCATCTAAAGAATTTTTTTTTTCCACCTCCAGATAAATTTTGGCAGAAGGCGTGAGCCAGTTTTTATCTTCCAGCCAATGGCAACTTTGTTGGGCTAGTCCCATACCAAACGGAGGGTCTAAGAAAACCAGATTAAACGGCTCTGAATCTCCGGCTAAAAACTCAAAGACATCCATTTGCACAATTTTAATTTGTTTTGCCGTTAATTTAATCTTATTCTCGTTTATTAACCGGCAAGTTTGAGGGTTGTTTTCTATCAGCGTCACTGTCGATGCCCCTCTGGAAGCAGCTTCAAACCCTAAAGCACCGCTTCCTGCATATAAATCGAGGCATCGGCTTGCCGTCACATCATGTTGTAACCAATTGAATAATGTTTCTCTAACTCTTGCCGGTGTCGGTCTTAAGCCAGGAGAGTCTTCAAAAATAAGTTGTCGACTCCTCCATTCCCCTGCAATAATTTTAAGTTTATTTTTCACTTATGGGTATATCTATTAATTTTGTGATATTTACTTTTTACCGCCTACAGTAATAGTATGAATATTTTCGGGATTTATGCGTTTTTTAAAAGCCTTTCGAATAGAGTCAACCGTAACCGCTTCAATTTTTTTCTGAAACACATCTAAATAATTTAAAGGCATTTGATAAAAACCAATCATCGCTGCGTAATTCGATAATTTGCTATTGGTATCAAAGCGCATGGCAAACCCTCCTGTGATATTCTTTTTAGCGGCAACGAGTGCTTTTTCTGTCGGGCCGTTTTTAACGAAGTTTTCTAAAGTTTTTTGCATTATATCAACGGCTTGCTCAGTTTGATCATTGCGTGTTTGTAGGCTCATTATAAAAGGTCCTTTTTTTAGCATGGGAGAGAAATGGCTTGATGCACTGTAGGCAAGCCCCTTTTTTTCTCTTACCTCTATAAATAATTGAGAAACTAATCCGCTGCCGCCTAAAATATGGTTTCCAACATAGAAATCAAAATAGTTTGGGTCTTTTCGGTTCATCCCAATTAAACCGGCTAAAACATGGGTTTGTGTCGACGGAAAGTCAATATGTTTAGTTGAGCCTGATGATGTGAAATTTACTTTAGGGAGTGCATCCGGTTTGCTTCCAGCTTTTAAGTTGCTCACTAATGTTTCCGCAGTCGCCATTGCCTGTTTTTTACTCATATCCCCAACGATAACGACCATTGCATTTTTTGCCACGTAATATTGCTGGTAAAAAGTTTTGATATCATCTTCAGAAAAATTAGAGACTGATTCGATATTTCCTCCGGTAGGGTGTGCATAGGGGTGATCTTTATATAATGATTTAAAGAATTCAATGCCGGCTATTGCTCCTGGAGATTCTTCTCTGTGTTTTAGGCCTGCCAGTGTTCGGTTTTTTTCACGTTGAAAATCATTTTTGTTAAAATTTGGCTGACTTAAAATAACCTGCATGGTCTGCAATGCTTTGTTAAGTAGCTTAGTTTCTGTTAGTGAGCGTAATGATACCGAAGCAGTGTCTATAGATGCATCTGCACCAAATTGAGCCCCAACACTTTCAAAGCGTTGAGCAATATCGTCAGCATTCCATTCACCAGCGCCGGTATCTAATAATGCTGAGGTTAAGGAAGCTATTCCTTGCTGTTTACCATCTCTTGCACTTCCTGCATCAAAAACAACTTGAATATCAACCATAGGTAAGCCAGTAGTTTCTACAAATAAGACTGAGCTTCCTTGTGCTGTTTGCCATTGCTCTATTTTTGCCGCAGAAAAAGCAGAATGTGAAACTAAAAGAAAAAAAAGTCCAATAAAATTAATGCGCATGACGACCTCCTGCTATTTTGCTAGTCCGTTTTTGTTGGGTGATGGGTTGGGGATCAAGATAAGCAATATTTAATTTTTCTTCTAGTAAATATTTACGTGCTACATCCCGTATTTGCTTAGCAGTAATTAAATTCACTTTATCTACATACTCATCTGCTTTTTCCCAGCCTAGCCCGACTGTTTCAAGCATTCCTAATTGCATGGCCTGATAAAAATTAGAATCTTTTTCATACACGGCACTAGCTAAAACTTGTGCTTTAACGCGTTGTAACTCTTCATCTGAAACTAACTCTCTTTTTAACGTATTAATCTCTTCCTTTAAAGCATATTCTAGGTCAAAGACTGTTTTCCCTTCGGCAGGCGTTGCATCCAGCATGAATAAATCAGGTAAGCGCGACATGATGTTATAGCCCGCCCCAGCAGAGACTGCAATTTGACTGCCTCTAACTAGTTTGGATGCTAATCTAGCACTGCTTCCTCCATCAAGAATCCCTGCTAATACCTCTAAGGCGTATGCTTCTAGTTCATTATCAATGGTGTTGAGTACAGGGACTTTATAACCCATTAAAATATACGGGAGTTTAGCGGGTAATTTAATGGTTGTTTTTCGTTCCCCATGTTGTTCTAACTCAGCTTGTGGTTTGATGGGCCTAATAACGCTGGTTTTTAATTCCGCAAAATATTTTTCAGCCAGCGCAAATACTGCATCATGTTGTACATCACCTGCAACGACTAAGGTTGCATTATTAGGTGCATACCAACGTTCGTACCATACTTGCAAATCATCTGTTTGATAATTTGCAATGTCAGAAGGCCAGCCAATAACCGGGTTTTTATAAGGGCTATTTGTAAAGGCCATTGCCATAAAAAATTCTTGTGTTTTAGAACGTGGTTTATCATCTGTTCGCATACGACGTTCTTCTGTGACAACTTCTAATTCTTTTTTTAACTCTTTAGGGTCTAGGCGTAAATTTCGCATTCGATCCGCTTCCAATTCAAAGCTGACTTCTAAACGAGATTTTTCCATGGTCTGAAAATAAGCCGTATAGTCACGACCTGTAAAAGCATTTTCATTACCTCCATTTTCTGCAATAATACGAGAAAACTCACCTAATGGATGTTTTTCAGTTCCTTTAAACATCATGTGTTCAAGCATATGAGAAACACCTGTAATACCATTTGGCTCATAACTCGAGCCTACCTTATACCAAATTTGAGAAACCACAACAGGTGAGCGGTGATCTTCTTTTACCAAAACCTTTAAACCATTTTTAAGTATGCGTTCATGCACTTTAATGCTTGAACTGTAAGCATTAATAGGCAAGAAAATGAGTGACAATAGTAATGTCCTGAAAATCATGAATTCTCCGTTATCAATAATGTTAGCGATCGGACTATTTCAATAATGAATAGTTCACTGTATTCTATACGTTCTTAAACGGGTTAGGCATAAAAAATAATGACAAATGCACAATCAACCTTATCCTGGAAAAACTATCTTGAATTATGCAAGCCCAAAGTAGTCGTTCTTCTTGTTTTTACAGCGATAGTGGGGATGTTACTAGCTGTCCCAGGCATGCCGCCTTTAGTAAATTTAATATACGGTACTCTAGGTATTGGGCTTGCGTCATCCTCGGCAGCAGCAATTAATCACTTTATAGATCAAAAAGCCGATGCTGAAATGTCTCGAACGCAAAACCGACCTTTGCCTACGGGAGAGTTAAATTCCCGAAATGTACTGGTTTTTGCGGGTTTTATTGGCCTATTGGCAATGATTATTCTGGTTGTATTTGTTAATACACTGACTGCTGTTTTAACTTTTCTCTCACTGATTGGCTATGCTGTTATTTATACCATTTATCTTAAGCATATGACGCCTCAAAACATTGTTATTGGTGGTGCAGCAGGTGCTGCGCCCCCTTTGTTGGGCTGGTGTGCGATAACAGGAGAGGTTCATCCGCATGCCTTATTATTATTTTTGATTATTTTTGTCTGGACGCCACCCCATTTTTGGGCATTAGCGGTAGCAAAACGTGAGGAATACGCAAAAGCAAAAATTCCTATGTTGCCTGTAACCCATGGTGCAGAGTTTACACGCTTACAAATATTACTCTATACCATATTGCTATTCATTGTTACTCTTCTGCCATACTTGACTGGGATGAGTCGTTTGATTTATCTGTTGAGTGCAATAACCCTAGGTTCTATTTTTATTTATTATGCGATTAATTTAATGCGTTATAAAGATAATAAAACGGCAATGAAAACTTTTTTCTTCTCAATTACTTACTTGATGTTAATGTTTGCCGCGTTGTTAATCGACCATTATTTTCCAATAACTCTATCAGCATGAGTAAATTACATACTGAGCATCCATTTGCAGAATTTATAAAAATATTAGGAAAAGGGAAAAAAGGTTCAAAGCCTCTTACTCAAGATGAAGCCTATCGTGCAATGGCGATGATTTTAGCAGATAAGGTTGAGCCTATTCAGCTAGGTGCATTTTTAATGCTAATGCGAGTAAAAGAAGAAACACCAGAAGAACTTGCAGGGTTTGTTCAAGCAGCACGGGAATCGATTATTCTTCCAAAGATTAATCTTCAAATAGATTTAGACTGGTCGTCTTATGCTGGAAAAAGACGTCATTTACCTTGGTTTTTACTTTCAACGTTGTTGTTAGCCAAAAATGGAGTTCGTATTTTTATGCATGGTGCTAGCGGACATACAGAAGGACGGATATATACTAAAAATGTATTGAAGTATCTGGGTTGTGCAAACTCAAAGAGTATTGAAGAATCAATTGAGCAGATTAAAGAAACCAATTTCAGTTACCTTTCTTTAGAATATATCTGTCCCAAATTATATGAAATGATTAATCTTCGGCCTATGATGGGGCTGCGTTCTCCTGTGCATACCTTAGTTAGGTTAATTAACCCATTAAAGGCTTCTCATGGAATTCAAGGTATATTTCATCCAAGTTATCGACAAGTTCATCAAAAAGCAGCTCTATTATTAAATCAACCTAGTATGGCGGTGCTAAAAGGGGAGGGAGGGGAAACTGAACGTAATCCTGACGTTGATTGCCTTGTTCAATCTGTAAAAAACAATCAATTAGTAGAAGAACTATGGCCTGCACTTTTTGCTCGTAGACATGTCAAATCAGAACACCTTGATCCACAGCAGCTTGCTTTGTTATGGCAAGGGGAGTTGAACGATGAATTTGCGGAAGCTGCAGTTATTGGCACCGCTGCGGTTGCATTAAAATTAATAGGAAAGAGCAATACTCAAAAACAGGCTCATGATTTGGCTACAAAATTTTGGATAGAAAGGAATTTTCGCTGAAAAGTTAGTTTAGTCCAATATATTTAATAAAAAGAATTGAAACATCCCAATAAAATCATAAGTACCCACGTAAAATTAATTTAACCTTTCAAGAAAACTCAACATTGTAAGTTATTCCAATATTAGAAAGTACATTAAATAGTTCTTTCTTCAGGGAAAGATAGGATTCATAAGCTGAGAAAGGCAACCACTCATATTTTATTTTACGCCATACGATTTCAATGATATTTAACTCAGGCGAATAAGGTGGAATCCGATAAATACTTAATTTCCTTTCCTTCCATTTTTCAAGGTTCTCATTAAATTCATTGCTCGTATGAGTTGATGCGTTATCAATAATAAGCGTCGTTGGTTTTATAATTTGATGAGAAAATTCGTCAATGCAGGCGGTGACAATCGAACTGTTAACCGTTCCTTCAAAAACAAAAGACTGAAACTCGCAATCCCTGTTAACAAAGCCTAATACATTAAGGCGCTTACTTTT
>JAKIVF010000138.1 GCA_021647145.1 Methylococcaceae bacterium
TCAATTTAATTGAGCAATTTAGAAAGCTCGAGTTAAAATACTATTTTCAATATGAATGTCTTAATAAGCTTCAGGATCAAACAAAAAATTCTGTACCCTTTACTCTATCACCAAATACTGCCGCTCTTTATCCAATAGTCTTTCCTGATCGAATGACAGTAATACTCAGGTGGGGGGACGATTCGATGAAACAAATCAGCATCCCGGTTAATGCTCAAAATTTACTCAAGCAAGTCACTGTATTTCAGCATGAATTACAAATAAATGGAAACCCTAGAAGGTTACGTGCAGCAGGTTGGAAGTTATATGACTGGCTAATAAAGCCACTAGAAGATGAACTGAAAAAACAAAAAATTAACACGATAGCTATTATTCCTGACGGTATCTTACGAACAATTCCTTTTGCTGCTCTTTTTGATGGCAAAGAATTTTTAGTTAAGCGTTATGCTTTTGTTACTACCACCGGGTTAACTCATACAATTTCTGGTAATAATATTACAGAACAACCTGTTTTATTAAATGGATTATCTAAAAGTGTCCAGCAACATTCCCCTTTACCCAATGTGCTAAAAGAAATCAAGAAAGTGTCAGACCAGTTCGATAAAAGTACTCAACTTCTGAATGAAAATTTTAATAAAAAAAGCGTAGAGGAACAGCTAAAACTTAATACATACAGTACTGTACTTTTTGCATCACATGCGGAGTTAAAAGCTGACCCAAAACAAAGCTATATACTAACGCATGATGATAAAATATCGTTAGACGATTTAGGCCAGTTTATGAGAATTGGGGAAAAAACTATTGATTTATTAGTCCTAAGTGCTTGCGAAACCGCTACTGGTGATGAGAGAGCTGCTTTTGGATTAGCGGGTATTGCAGTCAAATCAGGCGTCAGTAGTGTATTGGCAAGCTTATGGGCAGTAAATGATGAGTCAACCTCCGAACTGATCCCACTATTTTTTGAAAACTTAAAAAAAAACAAAGTAAATAAGGCTCTAGCTTTACAACAAGCACAAATTAAAATGCTAGTGGAGAGTGAATATAAACAGCCATATCATTGGGCATCATTTGTATTATTTGGTCATTGGTTATAATTAGTATTGGAGAGCTTGTCTAGCAAAACCCCGACAATATACCCTATGATTTTGCAAATCAAAAAACTGACGGAACATATTATGTTTTTCTAAAATATTAGTAGACCCTACAAATTCTAAAGAATTGACAGTGGATTTAGGCAATAGGAACTATATAACTCACCCATTATTTAACTTAAGGATAGATAAGTTACATTGATGTGGCTAAACTAAACATGGCACATAACTTAAAATACTTTTAAAGATAAACTAAGTGTGTCTAAAATGAGCAACCAAACTAAAAAAATACCTATCCATCAGAATTTAAGTGTCAACAACAACAACTAAAAACCGAGCTACTACTGATCAGATGGTCCCAATAATCACGCTTGTTTCTTTTCTTTAATTCGAAAACCATCTCCTTAAAAATAGCGCCTGCGGTGATCAAGTATGGTGTGGAGAGAACGTGTGTGATTCTGACGGAAATGGAAACAGAGATAGGTGTCAACCCAAGCAGCCCTAATGAGCATCAACAATGGTTCAATTCTGAAAACATTCTTTGACATGCTCGTATGGCTACATTAATAACTCGTAATTTGGAATTAATCAGGGGCAAGAAATAAAATCCACAAAGATTTCAGGAAATGAAGATACTGTTTACCTCCTCCTAACTTCTTAAAACCAATCCACTTAACCCGTCAACCGAGTTAAGTGGGCTAACTCAGCATTATTTGTTTCCATTCCTAAGGCAGAGGATATTTCCGAGCTAAGTGAGTACGAATTTGCTTAATAGTCTCTTTAGATAAAGGCTCTCTTTTATGATCTAATTTAACTCCTTCAAGTCTTGTCGCTATTATTTCGATTGTTTTAATAAACTCATCAAATACGGTCAAAGGATGGTCTAGTTCAGCAGGTTGTAGAAAAAAAACAATACCGGGACAGGTAAATGATTCCATCCCTTTATCAGGAAATGTTCCTGGTTCAATCATACTTGCAACAGCAAAATCCACTCTTTTTTGTGAATCAAGTCGCTCAAAAATTTTTAAACTACCATAGGTAAGACTAGTTTTCTGAAAAGCATCCAGTAAATCCTTACCACTAAATCCTTCGTAATCTAAAGCAAATATATGTATCTGAATTATTCTTGGAACTTCAAAATTCAAATTTTCTTCCTGCGGTTTAATCAGATCTAAATCATCTTCTATAAAACCATCTATTTCTAATTCAGGTTCTGGCTCAGGTTCCACATATTGTTCTTGGCTAACAGGAGCATAATTCGTCTTCTCCCTAGCTTGAACTTGATTATTAAAAATAGGATCAGGATCAGACTCAAAATCTGAGTTAGGAGCCAATCCATCATCAGTTACAACGCCTAAAGGCACAACATCAAAATCATCATTATCAGTATTAATAACTAATGAATCATCAATTTTCCCCAATGGATCTTTTTTGTTATAAAACTTCATATCTCGCTTGGGTTTTTTATTTTTAAAAAAACTCCATAACACCATACAAAGCATTACAAAAACACCCAGTGAAATAATAACTAGTCTTAAAATATCTTTATCCATTAATTTTCCGCCATATCTACTGCTTCTTCAATATCTACAGATACCATTCGAGATATCCCTGGTTCTTTCATCGTTACACCCGCTAATTGCTTGGCTATTTCCATTGTTACTTTATTATGAGAAATATATAAAAACTGAACAGTTTCAGACATTTCTTCAACCATTTCTGAAAATCTTACCACATTGGCATCATCTAATGGAGCATCAACTTCATCCAGCAAACAAAAAGGAGCTGGATTTAAGTCAAAAATTGAAAAAACTAATGCTACAGCAGTTAAAGCCTTTTCCCCACCAGAAAGCATATGAATTGAACTATTACGTTTTCCAGGAGGGCGTGCAATTATGTTAACTCCCGCTTCCAGCAAATCATCTTCTGTTAATTCTAAATAAGCTTGTCCACCGCCAAATAATTTAGGGAATTTAGCCTGTAACCCCGAATTAATCTTATCAAAAGTTTGTTTAAATCGTAACCTGCTTTCTTTATCAATTTTACTAATTGCCTGATCTAATGTATTCAAGGCTTCAATCAAATCATCATGTTGTTCATTCAAGAAATTCATCCGCTCTGATTGAGATTTATACTCTTCAATAGCGGTTAAATTAATTGACCCTAGCCGATCAATTTGCTTAGTAAAATTCTCTAGCCTATTTTTCCACTCATCTTCCTCAGCATCGTTCGATAAACTCAGTAACACTTGCTCAGGATCTGTATCAATTTCTTCTAATTGTTCCGTTATCGTTTGTTGTCTTACATTGCTATCTTGCTGCTCAAACCTCACTTTATCTAACAAATCTTTTTGTTGCTCCATTGCCCGTTGTGTTTGCGTATGTTCTTCAGTTTTATGACTAATATCAGTTTCTGTTTTTTGCTGAAGATGGCGATTTTGCTGTAGCTTTTCTTCCAACACCTGTTTTTTCTCAGTAAACTCATCCAATTGCTGTTTTTCATCATCCAAAGGTAATAAGGTAGAATGCAATTTTTTTTCTAATTCTACAATACGCAGTTCTGCTTGCTGATTTTGGATCTGTAACCGTTCAATTTGCTTACTGGTTAAACTATCCGATGCTTTTAATGACTCAATTTTTCCCTGGATTAAATGGACATTTTTTTGTGTTTCATTAACAGCCATCTCAATAGTGTGCTGTTTAGAATCAATCTGTAGTTTTTCTTCACTAAGCTTTTCTTTATTTCCTATGAGTGTTTCAATTGTTTGTTCAGCGGTTAACTTTAAACCTTCTGATTCATCAACCGTTTCAGCAATCCCAGTTATTTCAATCATGATTTCTTCAATATCATAACTAATCTGGTTTAAACGTTGCTGTTGTTGTTCCTGCTTTGCTGAATAAGCACTAAACTGAGCATTTTTTGCTGAATATTCAGAGCCCAGTATTTTATCTTTCTGTTGTAATTCTTCTCTATTTGTTTCTGAACTTTTAAGCTTTTTTTCAGTTTCATCTAACTGATCTTCAAACACCTCTATTTCATTATGTAAATCATCACGTCTTTGTTTTAAAAGACGTAATTCTTTTTCACGTTGTAATACACCGTGCTTACTATCGCTAGATCGAGAAATATTTATCCAGTCTCTAGCGATCCAGTCACCCTCTGGTGTAATGACAGATTCATAAGCTTTTATAGTTAAACTAAGTGCTTTTGCTGACTCAATATTTTCTGCATAGTAAATTCCCGATAATAACCCACTTAAATCCCATGTCGATGATATTTTATTCAATAAAAGAGGAAGGTCATTTTCCTTTTTCACTATTTTGGGTTGATGAGTGTTAAATACAATCACAGATTGGTCGGTTAAATATTGCAACCCTCTAACAATATCCTGAGTATCTTTAACACAAATGGCCTCAAGATAACGCCCTAAAACTATCTCAACAGCATTTTCCCAGCCATGTTCAACATCTAAAAATTCAGCAAGCCTCTGATTATTAGACAAATCCATTTTCTCTAACCATTGAACAAGATTTTTTTTATCCTTACCCATCGCATGCTGTTGTAACAACTCTAAAGAGGTTATCTTACCGTTCATTTTTTGCAATTCAGAACGGTTTTGATGCAATTGATCGTGAAAGTTTTTCAGTTTTTCACGAAAACCGATAATTTGACTATAAACTGTTTCAAGCTGTTTTTGTAAATCTTCTCTATCAGTTTCAATCAAGTCGATACTACTATCTAACGATGCTATTTCAGTTTTTAAATCTAGTTGTGATAATTCATTTCGTTCGGTCTGGAGTTTGTCTAGTCTTTGTTGTAATTGCTGAGACTGGTTTGTTAAATGAGATAATTTGACCCTCTGTACCTCAGCCTGTTCATTATATTTAGAGCTTTCTGTTAAATAATCTTCCCACTTGTGCTGCCATGTAGCCTTAGTCTTTTGCAACTGCTGCTGAATCTCTAAATTTTCTTCATATTGTTCAGCTGCTACGATTTTACTTTCTTCTGCCTCTTCCAGAGATACTTTAATCTCTTCGAGTTGTTGAATATCTTGTTCATAATCATTTTTTGAATGAGCTGCCTGTTGCTTTAAACGATCAACTTCAATCACAGTTTCTTCATGATTTGTTTCGTTATGTTTAATGGTTTGTTCTAAACGACTGACTTCAGCCACCACATGATAATAGTCTTCTTGTGCAGAGTCGACTAATTGCTGCTGATGCTTTTGCTCTACTCGTTTTGTATCTATGGATTTGTCTATTTGCCTTAGTAACTCAAATAAACGATTATGCTCTGCAGCAATTTCTTGCAACCGTGTTTCTAATTGTTCCGATGTTTGGTGATAACTATTCCAGCGCATTGCCAACAGCTCACGTTTATATTGCCGTTCTTGTTTTTTTAGTCCAGTAAATTTTTCAGCTTTTTCTGACTGTCGTCTTAAATTTTCAAGTTGTTTTTCAACCTCATCTCTCAAATCATCTAATCGTTCTAAATTTTCTCTGGTATGTCGCATCCGAGTTTCAGTCTCATGTCGACGTTCTTTGTATTTTGAAATCCCCGCCGCTTCCTCTATATGGATTCGTAATTCTTCGGGCTTGGATTCAACCATTCGAGAAATCGTCCCTTGTTCAATAATTGCATAACTTCTTGCGCCTAGGCCTGTACCTAAAAACAAATCGGTCACATCTTTACGCCTGCATTTAGTACCATTCAATGCATATTGAGATTGGCCATCTCTGCTGACCTGTCTTCGTATTGAGATTGAACTATATTTAGAATACTCACCACCAGCTTTGCCTTCACTATTATCAAAGATCAATTCAACAGTGGCAATACTGAGTGGCTTTCTACCTGATGATCCATTAAAGATCACGTCGGCCATGTTTCCACCCCTTAAATGCTTGGCAGAGCTTTCTCCCATTACCCAACGCACTGCATCAATAATATTTGATTTTCCACAGCCATTAGGTCCAACAACAGCGGTTAAATTGCCTTTAATAGTAATAGTAATTGGATCTGCAAAAGACTTAAATCCTGAAAGTTTGATTTTATCCAACCTCATTACTGGTAGAATATCCCGTTAAATTAAATTAACCCAGCATTATACATTTCATACCCTAAATGCACCATCTTAAAAGGCAGGGTTTTTATCAAGATACAATGTTCTTATATTTTGAAAAAGTCACTATTACTTTTAATGAATTAGGCGTTTACCTATTTTAATTATTAAATTTAAAAAATCATGAGTAGCAAACCTTCTAAATCCCTTGATACCTTCGACAACCCAAAGCCAGAGCGTGATTTTACAATTCGCATAGATATTCCAGAATTTACCTGTCTTTGCCCTATGACAGGCCAACCAGATTTTGCAACAATAACTATTGAATATGTGCCAAATAAGCTCTGTGTAGAACTAAAAGCCCTTAAATTATATATGTGGTCTTTTCGTGAACAAGGTGCTTTCCATGAAGCTGTCACTAACGAAATGTTAGATGATATTGTTAAGGTAATTTCTCCAAACTTTATTCGTATTCGTGCCGAATTTAATGTTAGAGGAGGAATCTATACTACGGTAATTGCTGAACATAAAGATCACAATTGGAATGCTCCTGTATTAGTCAACTTACCTTAATATTTACCATGGCTGGAAAAACTTTTTACACTAGCGATATAGCAGTTGCTTTAAAATATGATGGCAAGAATGCTCCTAAAGTAACCGCTAAAGGTGAGGGTGTTTCAGCAGAAAAAATTCTTGAGCTGGCTGAAAAACACGGCATCCCTTTACAAAATGAACCTGAACTTGCAAGAATTTTAGCCCAAGTTCCATTAGGTGACGAAATACCGCAAGAACTCTATATTGCAGTTGCTGAAATTATTTCTTTTGCCTATTTTCTGAGTGGTAAAGTACCCGATAATCTAGAGGACACCTCTATTAATTGAGGCGCCCTAAATAATTAATTAACTCAATATGACTTTTAAACAAGCATTAACCACACTTCCTCAATACATCCTACCTCATCATTTTTTATCCTTTATCATGTCAAAGTTCACACATTCTGAAATTAAAGTGTGGAAGAACTTAATGATTAATCAGATTATCAAGTTTTACGGGGTCAATATGTCTGAGTCCAAGGAACAAAATATTGATAATTTTAGTAGTTTCAATCAGTTTTTTACTCGTGAACTTAAACCAGATGTAAGACCTATCTGTACAGTTAAAGATGCTATCGTTTGTCCCGCAGATGGCGCAGTTAGCCAAGCTGGGCATATTAATCAAGGGAAAATTTTCCAAGCTAAAGGTAAATGTTTTTCTACTGTTGATCTGTTAGGCGGAGATACAAAAAGAGCCAAACTTTTTGATGAAGGTTCATTTACAACAATCTACCTTTCTCCCAAAGATTATCATCGTTTACATATGCCAGCTAAAGGCACTTTAACTGAAATGATACATATTCCAGGCCGGTTATTTAGTGTTAATACGGCAACCACAAACTCAGTTCCTGGTCTTTTTGCAAGAAACGAGCGGGTGGCTTGTCTATTTGATACGGAGCATGGGCCTATGGCATTGGTTCTAGTCGGAGCTATATTTGTTTCTAGTATCGAAACAACCTGGCACGGTGTTGTATCCCCTCCCACTATTGATTCTGTCCGATCATGGAAGTACCAGAAAAATGAGATTGTAATCGCAAAAGGAGAAGAAATGGGACGGTTTAATATGGGGTCTACTATTATTGTACTATTCGGAAAAGATAAAGTGAATTGGACCGAAGAATTTAAAGCAGATAAAACCGTTAAACTAGGTGAGATGATAGGAAGTGCAATGTAGATTGGGCTACACTCTCTTTTTGTAGCCCAACATATATTATACTTACCGATTATTTTATGCCCCCTACCCCTATCAAGGCATTAATAGTATCAAGATTATTGATTTAGGGGAAAAGACCACTTTCTTAATTAATTTATGGCAAAATGCGACTTATTATGTGGCTGTCAAATCTTATAATACCAGCCAGAAAAGTAGCGAATATTCAAATATCAGTCTGGTACAGATTGAAGATAGAGGTCGACAATACCAAAGCTTCTGGGATAAAACGATAAAAGAAGTTAATGAGAATAATTTTATATGAATATGATATTTTTATAGATTACAAAAATTTTCCTGATTACCCATGAGTCTCAGCCATTTTAAAAGCACTCTACTAAACCACAGCTTTCTCATAAAGATTTAAATTGACATACTGTAAAATATATGTATTTTCATATTACTATGTCACTAACTGAATTATCTACCTTAACTAATCATGAGCTTGAAATTTACAGTGGAGAGACAG
>JAKIVF010000139.1 GCA_021647145.1 Methylococcaceae bacterium
CCTTTCTCAGCTTATGAATCCTATCTTTCCCTGAAGAAAGAACTATTTAATGTACTTTCTAATATTGGAATAACTTACAATGTTGAGTTTTCTTGAAAGGTTAAATTAATTTTACGTGGGTACTTACATAAACTGCAATATAATAGTCATAAACTTTTACCAGCATTAAACTTAGCTAGTCTTAACTTTACATATAATAATGAAGGGAATAACCCATGCAACAAGAAGCCTTTTTAGTCCTAAAAGATATCCCTTTTCTAGCAGATTTGCCTGAGGAAATGATCTATGATTTAGCTTCTCATGCTAAAAAAAGCTCATTTCCAAAGCATGCTTTTATTATTACAGAAGGCGATGAAACTACTTCTTTATATCTTATGCTATCAGGAAAAGTGCGGGTTTTTACTAGTGATGCTCAGGGTAAGGAAGTCACATTGTTAATACAAACAGCTGTCTCTTATTTTGGTGAATTAGCTTTACTTAGCGATGAACCAAGGTCTACTTCTGTAATTACCCTTGAACCAACTAACTGTGCAGTTATTTCACAAGCTGATTTTAAAAGTTGGCTTTCGGGTAAACCCGATGTAGCTTTTAATTTGATTAAAGATTTATCTTCTACTGTCCGAAGGTTAACTGATAAGGTTAAACAATTAGCCTTATTAAATGTTTATGAAAGAACAATACAGGCACTTCAGGAAATGGCAGTTAAAGAAGGAGATACTTTGGTTATCAACAATCGACCTACGCAGCAAGAACTAGCTAATTTGGTTGGTTCATCTAGAGAAATGGTTAATAAGATCATGAAGGAATTAACCAAGGGTGGTTATATTAAAACTGAGGATAGAAGCCTTAGAATTGAACGGAAACTACCGGCGGCCTGGTGAATTTGGTAGTTTAGGCTAACGGCTTGATCGTTAACCCAATATTTTTATCTGTCATATTGGGTTTGGTAAAGGAGACTGCAGTCCATCCTACACAGTTATGGGGAATAAAAACTATTATTTTGAGAGGTCACAACAGGAGGTTGAAAGCTAAAACTAGCTAAACAATTTACACCACCTACTAATTGCTCGCCTGGGTTTGGTAGTGCCATGCGGACTGTAAAGCTTCCACTTGCTGGATCTATCAGTTGATCAACTATAGTTACTTTTGCTTTAAAGGTTTTGTTAGATGGTCGTTCTGGACGAATTTCTACTTCCATCCCTTTTTCAATTAAGCCAAAATATTCTGTCGGTGCAATGAGTTCTACGCGGAGTGGGTCAATTTGAGCTAACTTCATAATCGTTCGATCCATTACTGATTCACCTACCATTGCGAACTGCTCAATAACAATACCATCAATTGGGCTTTTTATAGTTTTTAATTCTAGCCTCGCTTGTGCTAGTTCTAGATTTAAATTAGCTATTTTTCTTTTTTCATTTGCCTTTTGTAATTCAACTCTGGCTAAAGCAACTTCTGTCTCCGCTTTATCCTTTTCTATCTGGGAGACAGAATTTTTTTTGTGTAAACCAGCCACCCTTCTTTCATTTCTTTTAGCAAATTTTAGTTGTATTTGTCTGTTTTTTATTTCACTAAGGGAGGCTGCTTCAAGTTTTGCAAGTTTAACTTTGGCAATTTCTATTGATGCTTCCATTTGTGCCAAGGCTTGTCCTTTTTTTATCCGGGCACCTTTGTCAACGATTAAACTTTCTAGAACGCCATCAACAGGACTGCTAAGTTCTACATACATTTCTGGTTTTACCATACAATCCAGTTCTGCACGTTCTGATGCTTGCAGATAAAAGGGGAGGGCAGTAATTATTAAAAATAGTATTTTTTTCATTAGTTCAGTGTTGTTCATTCCAAAAATATTCTTATAGTTAACTCACCTTCTTTTCTTGAAAAGAGGGGTAAACATCTAAAACAATTGAAATATTTATATAACCAAGAGTGTAAAAGCTATTTATTCAGTTATTCAAATTTTCCTGAAAAAGCCAAAATTCTTTGTAAATGACGATCTTGTTTTAGCAATAACTTTCTAATTCGACGCTGTTCCTTTTCATTTTTTTGTTGAGGGAGGCGTAAAATTATATTCCCTATAAATTTAGGTATCGGTTTATTACCTGGACATAAACAAATCATCATTTTAAGCATAGCAGAGGAGAAGAAATTTGCTAGTGCAGGGTCTTGTAGTGATAATATTGCCTCCGTACTACCAGGGTCACCTTGTCTTGCACACCGACCATATAATTGTCGGTCAATACGGCGAGATTCATTCCGGCTTAAAGCGATAACATGTAGACCGCCCAATTTTGTAACGCTTGAGGAAGAAGTATTTTTACTTCTACTTCTTCCTCTTCCTCCAAGGATAATATCAGTTCCCCTGCCTGCCATATTGGTTGCTACCGTAATGGCTTTTAATTGTCCTGCTTGTGCAATAATTTCAGCTTCGTGCTGGTTTTGATTTGCATTTAAAACACGATGCGAAAACCCTGCTGTTGTTAACCATTGACTGACCTGTTCTGATTCTTCGACGGAAGAGGTTCCAATTAAAATAGGACGCTGTTTTTGGTGTATTGTTTTTATTCTATTAAGAAACATTTGTTTTTTAACCATTTCATTTCGATAAATATTTTCCCTTTGCAGAAGCCGTTTACTTTTTTTGTTTGTGGCCACTTTAACTACATGTAATCCATAAACGTGTTGTAACTCGCTTGAAACTTCATTTAGCGTACCAGAAGTCCCACCCAGACGAAGGTATCGAGAAAAAAAACGTTGGTAACTAATTCTTGCTAAAGGTTCTCTTGGCTCACTAAGTAGGCAGCCTTCTTTAGCTTCTATCATTTGATGCAATCCCTGTTCCCAGCTTCGGTCAGACATGACACGTCCTGTATATTCATCTACAATTTGAATTTTTTCTTCATTAATCACATAATGTTTATTTCTTTTGTAAAAATATTCAGCCGATAGAGCTTGCTTGACTAACACTTCACGTTTTCGTGTGTTTTTCCAAAGCTTAGGTAAATTTTCTGTTAATTTGTCTAACGAAGCTTCTCCTTCAGAGGTCAGCTCAATTTGTCTGGTTCTATTATTAGCGGTAAAGTCTTTATGGATAAATAGTGCAGATGCTAAGAATAGTGCATCATTAAAAGTTTCGGGTAAATCTTCATTCTTTATGGTTTTAGTAATAACCAGAGGTGTTTTTGCCTCATCAATCAGTATACTATCAGCTTCATCTACTAGAGCAAAACATAAGCCGCGTAACAATAAAGGTTCTTTTTTTTCTTGTTGTCTTTGAATCTCTTTAAACTGAGAACATAAATTCCCTGTGTTATCACCCATTGTTATTCTATCTCGTAGATAATCGAAGGTAATTTGTTTATTCGTGGTATGAACAATATCGTTCTGATAAGTCGTTTGTCTTAGTTCTGTTTCCATTCCTTCAGTAACTGATCCACTCGTTAAGCCAAGTCTTTGATAAAGTGGCCTCATGATTTCTGAGTCTCGAGCAGCAAGGTAATCATTTGCGGTAATAACATGCACAGGAATACCGGCTAAAGCAGCGGTACAAGAGGGTAGGGTAGTCGCCAATGTTTTTCCTTCACCTGTTTCCATTTCGGCAAGCATACCGTTCATCATTATCCAGCCCCCAAAAATCTGAACATCGAAATGACGTAAACCTATGGTTCTGTGAGCTACTTCTCGAATAATGGCAAATGTTTTAATAATTAATGTATCTTTTAATCCTTGTAGATGAAGTTTATTTTGAATATTTTGAATAACTTGTGTTAGCTCATGTTCAGAGCAATTTTTTAGAGCTAGTTGATATTTGTTAACTCTTTTAACAATATAATTCTGTCTTTGGGTTTTAGGGTCAAATTTGTGCTGGATCTTATCAAATTGGGAGGCAAAGTTCTGCTCCAGATCTGTTAAACTAGACTCTGCCTTTTGTGGATAGTTTCCCAACCTGATGCCAGGTTTTAATAATAAACTAGACATTGATGTGCCTTAAAAATACTTGACTTATCCTGCGATACCACTGGGTTGCTAATGCTTCGCTTCCATGATCAATACGCACAAAAGCTCTTGTGCCTAAAGGGACTGCATCTTGTTGTGGATTAAATTCTAAATCAAAAATAAATAATTTTTCCTGAGTTGCCAGCATATCTTCACTATTTAGAGTGCTTGCAATTTTTCCACCCCCTCTTGTTGATAAAGCAGCACTAGGAAGTCGGTTTGTAGCTTCCGGGGTTTGGTTAACAATGTAAGCAGCATATTCTTTGCCGGCATTAGAGGCGAGCCTTAATTTAATGCCCACAATCTTTTCTCGTAATTGACCAATATTATCCTGACGTATAACCATACGTATTTTAGGAGGCTCATCGTCTAAAATATAACCTAATAATTCTCCATGGCGAACGTAACGGCCTAAAGTATCATCAATATTTGGAAATAAAATTTTTCCATTTTTTTTTGCTATTACAGACATAGTGTTGATCTTATTACGTGCATAGTTTAATTCTGATTTAGCGACACGCAATGCTTCTCTAGCTTTTTCTATCTCAACAATATTATGCTCCTGGCGTTTTGCTCTATATTGTATTTCTAATTCCTGTACATTTGCCTGCGCAATTTTAACTCTAGACTCTAAAAATGGATCATTCAAATAAATAATAGGGGTTCCTGAAGTAACTAGTTGGTTATTAGAGATTTGAGGGGGGCCAGCGAAACCATCATTTTCTGCTTTTAAAAGAGCCTCTTCTGGAAGCCAGACCACACCTTCAGCCATCGTGTAAGAGGGAAGAGGGACAAACCCAATTGTAGAAACAAATAAAACAAGTAAACAACTACTTATAATAATCCCTCGGCTACGTTGATTTACAAGACTTGGACTACTGATAAGGAAACTAACTGCTTTATATAAGGGGTGTATAATTTGCACACTAATTAACCAGATTGCTAATAGGACGCCTAGAAAAAAGAAGGTATCAGTAACATAAATACAAATAAACCATAAAATAAATAGCCGATAGAGTAGGGAGGATAGGCTATACATAATGAACCAAGGTGTTTCACCTGGCGCATAGCTGGGCGAGTTTACATGTTTTAAACCAAAAAGATAGCGTTGAAAAAAATAATGCCAATATTTATAAGACCGTTGATACAAGTTAGGTATGCTTAGTGCATCAGAAAGCATATAGTAACCGTCAAATTTTAATAGAGGGTTACCATTAAAAAAAATTGAAGATATTCCACCAATAATAAAAATATTAAAACCAATATTTTGAATAATACCAGGCTCTACAGCCAGAAAAAGCAATAGCCCTAATGCAGCTAAAAAGGATTCAACTATAATACCTGCTGCACTGACTAAAATGCGCTTATATTTACTTCTAAAATGTGTTGTTGTAGAAACATCAACATAGGGTACAGGCATAAACATTAAAAAATTGATGCCCATTTCATGGACTTCTCCACCTTCTAACTTGGCACTAAAAGCGTGGCCTAATTCATGTAAAAACTTAATAGGTGGATATAATAAAAACAAAAAAAGCAAGTTATAGGGTGAAAGAGTATTGACGGTAAAATGTTGGTTAATTTGAGACCAATTCAATGCAGCTTGCATGACTGTAAAGCTTATCAACACTGACCAGATAATAGCCACCCTACCAGTAAACAACCATTTGACTTTATTAAAATATTTATTGAGAAAGCTATCCGGATCCCACAAAGGAATTTTTTGAGCCAATGGGTTGGAAAACCGTTGTAGAAGTTTAGATCGTTTATATTGAACCTGCTTCTCAAACATTTCTTCCGTATTACTAAGTTTTTCATTAGACTGAATTAAATCAGCTGAATGTAATTGAGCTAACAGTTGAAGTATTTCTTCTTGCCCGGGGGCATAGTCATTTATTTGTTCACTAAGTTGAGAATAAATTTCTTCTACACTACGTTTCCCATCCAGAAGCCCTATAAACTGATAAGCAGTTGGATTAAAACGATGACTTCGACCATTTATTTTATTTTCTAACAAATACCATATTAATCCACGATAACTATGCCGATGGATAATAATATGACTATGTAAAGCTGGCTGGAGTTTGGCAACTTTATACCAAAGAGGACTAAATAAATTGTTGTTCATAAAAGTATCCTTCTAAGGGAATTACCAAGACCAGAACCAAAGTCGTAGCCAATCAAACATTTCATGAGTCCAAACCCATAACAGTTTAGCCCGACCTGCATTAATTTTACCTATTCCTTCCATGCCAGGGCGAAGTATGTCTGGAGCGTCAAGCAAAGAAGCTTCGACTCGAAATATATTAGAACCATCTTTTGCATCAGCAACAGCGGTTATTTTTTTAACGGTTAAGTTTAGTCTTCGATTGGGTATACTAGAGAGGGAGAGAGTTCCAGTTTGACCCGATTTAATATAAGATATTGAGCGTTCATCAACCTTTAAAATAACGCGATAACCTTTTAGAGGTGCTATTTTAAATAAAGTATCTCCTCGCTCAACAGGCGAACCAAGCATTTGGTTCAAATCACCGTCAATAACTACACCATCAAAAGGAGCAACAATTTTCACCTTTTCAAGCTGTTTAATTGTTAAATCTCTTTCTGCAGTAATTTGCTTGATTTGAGCACTTGCAATCCTGACTTGTACCAAATCTTGTAATGAAAGAGCTTCTCTATACTCACGGCGAGCTTGCTGAATTTGGCCATTAAGTTTGGCTAATTCTAATTTTAGTTCTGAATCTTCGAGTGTTGCCATAACATCGTCTTTAGCAACCGTATCACCCGCTTGTACGGATGCAGAAACAAGATATCCCTCAATTGGGGCAGCAACAATGCGCTGAATTTTACCTTCTAAAATAGCATCAGATGTTACACGAAAGTCTATTTCTATTATGCTACTGAACAATAAAACTAAAGAAATTGCTATTGCAAAAAGTTTTACCTTTAGAAACTTCAAACCAAAAATATTACCCATTTTTTCCTTAAAAGTTGAAAGTAATTTTTGAGTTAAACTTTTTTCACTTTCTTTTTTTGATGAAAGGAAAGGAGCAACTAAAGCCATTGTTAGCTGACATTTATTCACGATCTCATTATCAAATGGTTTGTCAATAGAGCGCATTAACGTAATAGCACCAAATACTTGTTGTTGATAAACTAAAGGAATGGAACACAATGAGGCCTTATCAAAAACATCCGCTAATATCCGGTGCGCTTGGTGTGTAAAAGCAGGTTTTGAATCAGGATAAATAATAGTATTATCCTGATCAATGGCTTCATCCATTGCATCAGAAAATTTCTTCATTATATTGGCTCGTTCATCAAAATCTGCACTGTTAGAAAGAGCAACAACTTCACAATAGTTTTTTTTGTATTCTGCAAAAGCAACACGCTCACAATCAAATTTTTGGGTTAATTCTGTTACCAACTGAATAAGAACTTTTTGATAACTTTCTTGTTCAAAACATGCTGCAAGAAACCCTACAATTCCATTATAAAAATTGTCATCATGATGGTTGTCTGCATGAGACAGCTGTAACCACTGAGCTCCTAATTGGAGAGAATTAAAAATTTTAGTACGATTACTTGAGGATAAAGGGTGAACCTTTAAAGCAATAACACCCAATAATTCAGTGTTTAAATAAACAGGTAAGGCATAAAAATCAAAAGGTTTTTTATCTTTACTTGGTATATTTGGAATACAGACTTGTTTATGTTTTTTTAAAGCATATTTAACAATAGGGGTAAAATCTCCATATTGTTTAAGATCTGACGGCCATTTAGCTAAAGGGCGAATTTCTTTATTATGAGTGTCTAGCATCATAAACATAGCAGAATTAGCTTCTGGAATTATGCTACAAAGAATTTCTAACCAATGTTGGGAAAAGTTTTTTTTCATTACTGTACTGTGTTAAATAACAGGCGCATACCAATAGCTTTAATTAAAAACAGTATAGTTGATATTTTTAATTATGGACTGGTCAATTATAAGGGTTGGCTATTATATAAATATTTGGGATAACAACACAAATACTTCGTATAATGTATATTATGTTAAATTAAAACTATCTTTGTTTCTATTAAATAAATACCCCCATAATCTGGTCATGGACCCCACATCTATGACTAGCCGTATTTTAGACCTGTAATCAGTGGATGTGTACTGTTCGTGATTTGTTTTTATCACTTCTTAATAAAGTAAAATCATCTTGGTTTCCTTCCATTGTAGTACCTTCTTCCGTAAGTTGATGATATGGACTCCTCTCCCTTCAACGGTGTCATAATGCACCCTAAATTTTTTTAACGAAGTAAAAGAGGAGTCCAAAATGAATAATAGCGTAATCGGGTTAGATATAGCAAAAAACAT
>JAKIVF010000140.1 GCA_021647145.1 Methylococcaceae bacterium
AAAACCCAAAATAGATAACTGTAAATACTCTAGCCAGCATGGTGTATCCAGGTGTTGCTGGTTGTGTTCCTAAATAACCTAAGGCGATAAAGCTTATGACAAAAAGAACAAGTGCTTTTTTGAAAATACCGCCTCGATAGCGAATTGATTTTACTTTACAACGGTCTAGCCAAGGTAATAGAAATAAAACGACAATAGCACCACCCATTGCTATAACACCTGCAAATTTGTCAGGTACTGCTCTTAAAATGGCGTAAAAAGGGGTGAAATACCATAAAGGAGCAATATGTTCAGGCGTTGCTAAAGGGTCAGCGGGAATAAAATTAGCATGTTCTAAAAAATATCCGCCAAATTCGGGCATGTAAAAAATAACGGTTGCAAAGAAGAAGAGAAAGACAGCAACGCCAACAATGTCCTTGACTGTATAATATGGATGAAATGGAATTCCATCGACCGGGTGGCCCCATGGATCTTTAGATTCTTTGATTTCAATGCCATCTGGGTTATTTGAACCTACTTCATGCAAAGCAATAATATGTAAAAAAACCAAGATGAGTAATGCTAAAGGAACAGCAATAACGTGGAAAGCAAAGAAGCGGTTGAGTGTTGCATCGGAGATAACATAGTCTCCTCGAATCCAGAGTGATAATTCTTCACCAACAATGGGTATAGCACTGAAAAGTGAGATGATAACTTGTGCGCCCCAGTACGACATTTGTCCCCAAGGTAACAAGTAACCCATAAAAGCTTCAGCCATTAAACAAACAAAGAGTAGCATGCCGAAAATCCAGATCAGCTCTCTTGGTTTTTTGTAAGAGCCGTAGATCATGCCTCTGAACATATGTAAATAGATGACGATAAAAAAAGCCGAGGCACCGGTAGAGTGCATGTAACGAATTAACCAGCCCCAATTTACATCTCTCATGATGTATTCAACAGAGTCAAAAGCTAATTCTGCATCAGGCTTATAGTTCATTGTTAATAATATGCCGGTAACAAATTGATTGACTAGAACTAGTAAGGCAAGGGAGCCAAAAAAATACCAGAAGTTGAAGTTTTTTGGAGCATAATATTGCGCCATATGCTCATTCCACAATTTTGACATTGGGAAACGTTCAAGTACCCAGTTAGTGCATTCATTTATTTTATTTTTCATGCAACTGCCTCCGTAGTATCTTCACCAACAATAATTAGTGTGTCTGTAATGTAACGATAAGGGGGGATTGTTAAATTTGTTGGTGCTGGTACTGATCTATATACACGACCAGCTAGATCAAATCCAGAGCCGTGGCATGGACAGAAAAAACCACCTTTCCAGTCTGGCCCTAAATCATTGGGTGCAGTTTCAGGTCTAAATGTTGGAGAACAACCTAAATGAGTACAAAGGCCAACAGCAACAAAAATTTCGGGTTTAATTGAGCGTAAAGGGTTATCGCTGGATTCAGGTTGTTCGGAATCATGTGAATTTGGGTCAGCTAGCTTATCTGTTTCTGTTTCCAAAATTTCTAAAACTTCGGGGGTTCTTGATAATATCCAGACTGGTTTACCTCTCCAGGCTACTCGTATGAGTTGTCCCGATTCTATTTTGCTGATATCAATTTCTACAGGTGCTCCCGCGGCCATTGCTTTAGCGCTAGGTTGCATCTGAGAAATAAAAGGAACTGCCAAATATCCAGTACCAACTGCACCAACAACTGTCAACGCAGTAGTTAGTAATTGGCGTTTGGACTGATCGACGCCTTCATTAGCCATTTGTAACGCTCCTCATTGTATAGGATGTATTGAATACATCAATTATTATATTTTTTTGCTTAATATACCATTTTCATTTAACTTTTGTATGAGTTGTTTGTTAAATTTTCATGCATAGATGGTTTTAATGTGCACTAAAAATTTAGATAAGTTAATGTTTATATAGTAAAAATAAGTCTTATAACTTAAGTGGTATTTATTTAATGTTAACTTTTTTTGCTTTATTTCTTACTCGCAAAAAGCTTGCAAATATTAGGTATTCCTCTGTCTGTTTTTCCATGATAAGTGTAAGTAATCAGTGAGCCAATAGAAGGAGGTGAGCGTCTTTCTTTATTGCTAAAGCCTGTTCCGATCCGAAATTTGATACCATCAGATGTTGTGACAAAAAGTGAACCTAACATGCCAAGGAATTTACCTTTTCCTGGAATATGGGCAATGACAATGGCTTCTGCATCCTGGTAGGGTTTGACTTTAAGAATATTGTTATTACGTCCAGCTTGATAAAGTGAATCTTTTCGATGCAACATCAAGCCTTCTCCTCCAGCAGCAATTATTCGATTTAGATCATCGTTTAAAGCGTGTTTGTCCTTAAGTTTATACTGATGGATAAGAGTTAAATAGGGTTTTTTTGAGATAGGAATAAGCTGACGAAGTATTTTTAATCGTTCGGTAAAGGGTAGTTTTTTATCGGGTAAATCAAATACAGCATACTCAACCTTACTCCACTCCTCATCAACTGGGTGAGTTTTACTGACTATGCTGAGTAATGACTGAAAAAGTCCTCTGCCTAGCCATAGTTCACCATCCAATGCTTGGTCTGGAAAATCTTTGGTAAACCAAACCGGTGCTATATATTCGTTGCCTTGTTTAGAAATTAGTTTTTTCCCATCCCAATAAGCGCGCACACCATCAAGTTTTTCGCTGACCAAATATTGTGATAGATCTATTTTTCCTTTGTATGTTTTAGCCAGCATTAAAGCTGGTGAATAATACTGTTCAGCATGACTGGAAAGACTAGTGAAACAAAGGCTTAGCAATAGCACTAAGAAAATATACATGTAACGAGTGTTCTGGTTGTTGAGGTTTTGAGTGATAATATGGATAATTGGTTAGCGATCCATATAAATTTAATTTTGAGAAGTAGCCTCTTTATTTTTTTGATTTGTATTTTGTTGTTGACCAGGTTTTACCATATGCATTTTTTTTCCAATACCCGTAGGTTCGATTAAACCTGTAGCATAGGAGATATAAAGAGCTATAAATAAAAGGATTGAAAGCCCAATTCTAAAGGTGAGTGCTTTAACCGTTTTTTTAGAGTCCTCTTGATCTTTGTATTTTACTAAGTTAAATAAGGCTGAGCCTAAGCTAATAAGTATAGAAATAAATACGATGATAAAAATTACTTTTATAGGCATATGAATTAAGTGTTATAGGAAGTTTTCTTTGATTTTAAAGCAAAAGTTTCGATAGATATAGATAAAAATGAAAATAACTGTGTTGAGTTCTGTCTATAAATTTAATCTGATTTCAGGTTTGTTTTTTTTACTTGTTTTAACTTTTTTAATTCTTTTGGGGTTTTGGCAGTTAGGTCGAGCAGATGAAAAAAGGTCTTTTTTGGCAGAACAAAAACTATCAATCAATAGAGAAGAAGTTGATTTGTTATCTCTGATACCTGATGATCTGGAAAAATTACGTTATAGAAAGACTAAAATAACAGGACATTATGATCAACATCATCAATTTTTAATTGACAATCAAATTGTTAAAGGGCAAGCGGGATATTTTGTGATGACTCCTTTAGTACTTGCAGGAATGAATAAAGCTGTGCTAGTGAATAGAGGATGGGTTCCGTTAAATAAAGATAGGCTTATTTTGCCTGATATAACAATCAAAACTGAATCAACAACAACACTAGCGGGTAGAATCAATAACTTTCCTGTGGTTGGGATGAAATTACCCGGTGCTGAAATCCCTACTGAAAGTTGGCCGTCAGTTGTTCAATTGGTTGATATTAATATTTTGTCAAAAAAACTCGGTGTTCCCTTGTTTCCCTTTCAAGTAGAGTTGGATCCAGCTTTGAATGAGGGTTTTTTACGAGACTGGAAAACCAATTTAACAATTTCACCAGAAAAACATGTTGCATATGCCGTACAATGGTTTGGTTTGGCAGTGACCTTGACCATTTTATTTATTAGATTAAGCCGTAAAAGTAAATGAACCAACAACAGAAAAAAAATAGACGAACAATAGTTCTACTCTTTTCTATGACAATCATTCCTTTTTGTATTGCCTGGTATTTATCCAGCAATGTGGACTGGATAGGGAGTGGGACAAATAACGGAAAATTAATTATACCTGCCATAACTACTGAAAGAACTGAGTTATCTGGGTTTGATGAGTTTTCAAAGCTCAATATGAAGGAATTAAAAGGACATTGGGTTCTTGTTAATGTGATTCCTAATAAAGATTGTAATGATCTATGTATTGATGCAATACACAAAACAAAGCAATTACGGTTAATGATGAATAAGGATTTAGTCAGAATCCGTCGAGTTGTTCTTATTTTTTCTGAGGTTAAGAATGATCAAGCTCAGATTTGGTGGAAAGATGATTTGAGATTACTAAGAGCCAGACCAGCACCATCGTTGGTTCAAAAGCTTAAAGAAATAAGAAAAGCTGCTATTCCGGAAGGTATGCTTTTTTTAATGGATCCCTTAGGAAATTTAATGATGCAGTATGATCCAGGGTTTGATCCATATAAAGTAAAAAAAGATTTAGGTAAATTATTAAGAATTTCACAGATTGGTTAATTAAATGTTTAGAAAGAGCATCTTATTTACACTTGTTATAACGCTAATTATTATCGTTTTATCATCCTATATCCGGTTGTCTGATGTGCCAGGTGGAGGATGTCCTGACTGGTCTGGGTGGCCAGGGTGTTATGCAAAATCAAAAGCTCTTGTTAGTGGAGATTCTACCAATGTTAGCTATGTAAAAAAGCTGTTTAATAACCTAACAAATATTGAGGGTGATTTAAAACAGAATAGTTATTTATTATCTGTTGGTATTTTAGGTGCTTTAGTTTGTATCCTTGCATTAGCAGGTTTGAGAAAAAAACAGGGTCGTTTAGCGAGAATAACGGTCTTTGGGTTTCTATTAATGCTGGTTGCATTAGAAGTAGCTGTCGGTTTTTGGGGAGTAGAATTAAAAATAATGCCTGCGATTGTCTCAGGGCATCTGTTGATTGGTTTTGTGATTTTCTGGCTATTATTTTGGCTTTATTTAAGGGCAAATCAAGTCGATAAAGTCGTACGAAAAGCAACGTCTTTGGGCCTTGGGTTCATAACACACTTTGCAATGTTTATTTTATTGTTGCAGATTATTTTTGGTTTTTGGGTCAGTACAAATAATGCAGGACTAGCTTGTGTTGATTTTCCTCAATGCAACGGGCAATGGATTCCAAATGTAGATATTGTCAGTGCGCTTAACTTGTTTTCTGGGTTAGATAGTGGGTATAACGGTACCTTATCGTTCAATGGTCAGATTGCAGCTCAGTGGTGGCATAGAGTTGGGACGGTTATTTGTTTTTTTCTACTTACTTTTGTAATGCTAGTAGCAACGTCAGAGAAGTATCCAAAATATGTGCGTAAATCTGGTGTTATTTTAAGTATTCTATTATTAGGACAAGTCTTATTAGGTATTTTTAGTATCAAATTAGAGTTACCTTTAATAATAACGATAGCTCACAATGCTTTAGCCGCAATTTTAATGTTACCACTCATTGCGATTAATTATTATAGGAAATACGATTTTGAAGGTCAGGTTGAGGCAATTGATGATGTCGTATTAGTTGATGAGAGTGATACTTCAGGTTCTTCGTTAGACACTAACATAGTAGAAATAGAAAAAGACGTTTATGTAGAACCTACACCAGAGTCTTTATACCTGCGGTTAAAAACACAGCTCAAAAAAACACGCTCAGGCTTAGGTTTTGTCTTATCTGGCATTTCTCTTGGTCAAAAAGGAATTGATGAAGATCTATTAGAAGAAATTGAATCTAGTCTATTAATAGCAGATGTTGGCGTTGATTTAACAACAGAGATTATTGCTCAATTAACAGAAAACATTAATAGTCATCAATTAAATGATGGTGAAGCATTAGAAACTACATTAAAACAAATATTGTTGGAAATATTAGAACCGTGCAGTCAGCCACTTGTAATTCCCCGGCAAGACACGCCTTATGTTATTTTAGTTGTTGGTATTAACGGAGTGGGCAAAACTACAACAATTGGTAAATTAGCAAAACGATTGCAAATTCAAGGGCATAGTGTCATGCTTGCAGCTGGAGATACATTTAGAGCTGCTGCAGTTGAACAATTACAAACCTGGGGAGAGCGAAATCAAATTCATGTTGTTGCTCAGCACACAGGGGCAGATTCTGCGTCGGTCATTTTTGATGGTGTTCAGTCAGCACAAGCAAAAGGAATTGATGTTTTAATTGCAGATACAGCAGGTAGATTGCATACAAAATCTAATTTAATGGAAGAGTTAGGTAAAATAAAAAGAATCATGGGAAAAGTAGATGCTGCTGCACCACATGAGGTTTTGTTAGTGCTTGATGCAGGGACAGGGCAAAATGCACTTTCGCAAACTAAAATATTTAATGAGACGGTTAAATTGACAGGATTAGCCCTTACTAAGTTGGATGGAACAGCAAAAGGAGGCGTGATTTTTGCTTTAGCTAAACAGTTTGGACTGCCAATACGCTACATAGGCGTGGGTGAAGGTATAGATGATCTTCAGGATTTTAATGCACAAGCTTTTGTTGATGCCTTATTTGTAAAAGAGTAACTTATGCTGAAATTTGATCATGTAAGTAAACGATACCCAGATGCTGGTGATGCATTGAAAGATGTAAGTTTCCATATAAGACAGGGCGAAATAGCTTTTTTAACAGGGCATTCCGGCGCAGGAAAAAGTACATTGCTCAAGTTAATTGCAATGATGGAACTTTGTAGTCGTGGGCATATTTTATTGGATGGTCAAAATTTAAATAAAGTAAAAGAAAAGCAGATTCCTTTTGTTCGTAGAAATTTAGGGTTAATATTTCAAGATAATAAATTATTAAATGACAGGACGGTGTTTGATAATGTAGCGCTACCGTTGATTGTTTCAGGTTATGGGCTTCAAGAAACTGGAAAACGGGTAAGAGCTGTATTAGATAAAGTGGGCTTGTCGGGTAAAGAAAAAAAATTCCCTTTAGCTTTGTCCGGAGGAGAACAGCAACGAGTTGGTATTGCTCGTGCTTTTGTGAACAAGCCAAAGCTAATTTTAGCTGATGAGCCCACGGGTAATTTAGATCCGGAATTATCAACTGAAATAATGGGTGTTTTTGAGCAATTCCAAAAAGTAGGAGTGAGTGTGTTGATTGCAAGCCATAATGAAAATTTGGTGAATAAAATGGGGCACCGAGTTTTAGCGTTGGATCATGGGCAGTTGATTGCGAGTTAATAATGAATCATAAAACACATCCACCCAGAAATAGAGTTGATATTGGTTTTTATGAAAGGGTGCAGGGATATCTCCATATTCATGCACATGCTTTATTTTCAAGTCTTGGTCGCTTAGTTAAAACCCCTTTAACTTCTTTTATGGCTATTGCTGTCATGGCGATAGCGATGACATTGGCGACAGCCTTTTATCTGTTTGTTGAAAATATGCAGGGTTTGACAGGAAATTTGGAGTCGACAAATCAAATATCTTTATATTTAAAGCCTGATCTGAGTCATATGGAAAGTAAAGAACTGGCTGAAGAAATTAAAAAAAATAGTCTGGTTGAGAGTCTTATTCTAATATCCAAAGACCAGGCAATGGCAGAATTTAAAAGTTATAGTGGTTTTGGGGATGCTTTAGAAATGCTTGAAACTAACCCATTGCCCATCGTTATCCAGGTACAGCCTAAAAATAGTCTGGATGATATTTTGGGAATAGAAAAGTTGATGATGGACTTTTCAAACTTTTCTCAGATAGATTTTGTCAAAATGGATATGCAATGGATAAAGCGGTTACAGTCAATGATGCAAATAGTGCAGCGGAGCGTATTTTTATTAACCGTTTTGTTGAGCGTTGCAGTAATTTTCATTACAGGAAACACGATCAGGCTTGAATTACAAAATAGACGAGAGGAGGTCTTAGTTGCTAAATTAGTAGGAGCAACTCACTCTTTTATCCAGAGGCCTTTTTTATATACGGGTTTTTGGTTAGGATTTATTTCAGGTGTATTTTCATGGATCTTGGTCACGCTAATAGTCGTTATATTACAAGGGCCAATTGACAGGTTGGCAATGCTTTATGATGGTTCTTTTGAAGTAAGGTTTTTGAGTTTTATGGATACTATTGGGTTGCTATTTATTGCTTCTTTACTGAGTATAATCGGCGCGTGGATCGTTTTAAGCTACCAAGTATCACAAATAAAACCAAAATAAGTCTAAAGTGTGAAATTAAAGTAAACCTCTTGATTGTATTGAAAATTAAAAGAA
>JAKIVF010000141.1 GCA_021647145.1 Methylococcaceae bacterium
AAGAGGCGTGACGGCTATGTTAGAGGGTAAATCTCGTACAAAAGTGGCAAAAACAGGGGGGGTGGGCTTTGTAATATTCATTTATTCACTTCCCTTCGCTGTTTCAAGCAACCAGCAACTGTTTGCAATACTCCATTTTTATTCTGCATCACGTCCAAGTTGGTAAAGCGAATAACTTGAAAGCCTTTTGATTGCAGAAAAGCGGTACGCTCATCATCAAGTTGTTTTGCATTTTCTGTGTAGTGACTATCGCCATCTATTTCGACAATCAAACCTAATTCAGCACAGTAGAAGTCAACAATGTACGCCCCAATACCATGTTGACGTCGAAATTTAGTACCCAGCTGTTTGCCACGCACCCATGACCAGAAACGTTTTTCGGGTTCTGTTTGGTTTTTTCGCAATTGGCGACGTTTGTTTTCTTGTGATTTTAGGTTATGAAGTTGAGGTTTTAACCCCCTCCCAGCCTCCCCCTTGTCAGGGGGAGGAGCAGAATGTGCAATTATTTGAGTCTTACGCAATGCTTCTACTTTCTGCGGTGTAGCTTCTTTCCCTGATAGAGACTGAACTTTCGCACGATCTGCTCCCTCCCCTGATAAGGGGAGGGCTGGGGTGGGGTTACGTGAAGGCTTGCTTTGTATCTTGCTCACACCTTCACCCGTCGCTTACCCGTTAAAAGTTGTTGCATTAGGGCTTTTTTCTCTTCTTTTAGAAAACTGAGTTTTTGTTGCAGGGTTTCTATTTCTTGATCGGCATTGCTTAGGACTTGGGCTATTTTTTGTTGTTCTTTTATTGTAGGAATCAAGCAAGGAATTAATTTCACACTACTAAAATTTACATATATCTGTGTCCCTCCCTGCGAGCGTTTAAATACTTCGGCACGAATATAAATAGAGTTGAGTAAATACCAAAGAAAAATCGGTAGTACATTATTTTTAGTTATCAACTTTTCACTTCTTTGGTTAAATATATATTTATCATCCTCATTAATAAGGATTGTAGAACCAATAATATCACCTGTTTTAGTTTTATCATTTAAAACCATTACCAAATTATTTTTAGATAACAGCTTGGTGCCTGTCTTAGTATTAAATTCAATTCTTTGACCTTTGTCTATGTACTTTCCACCCTTAGAATAATTACCAATAGATATAAAGTGATGAGTTCCATCCTTAGTTACAAACTTTTCTAATGCTGTTCCACCTATATGATCAAAACAATCTTCTAGCTTGACTTCCTCCCACTCCCCACTAAACCCCGCCAAGCGTTTCTTCCCCGTGAGTAATTGCTGCATCAGTGCTTTTTTCTGTTGTTGGCTATTGGCGATGAGTTGTTCGGTGGTGGTGATTGCCTTATCCCATGTGGAGAGGATTTTGGCGATTTTCTTTTGTTCTGGGTGTGGTGGAATTAAAACTGGCAACTTAGCAAGAGCTGCTTTGTTTAACTTGAATCTTCCAGCACCTTGACGAGTTAAAAAACTGAATATATCCCGATGCATGAAATAATAATAAAACCATTCTCGTATCGCTACATCTGTTTCTTCCAATATATGAGCATGATTATTGACTGTGCATTTTCCCTCAACAAGTTGGGTCATAACTTGCCATTTATATTTAAGGAAGTGATCACCATCCTCGCCAATTAGGACAAAGTCACCATCCTGTTCATAGCTACCTATGTAGCCTTGAATTCTCGTAGGTCCATAATATGGGTATGGACCTGGATTACTACCTCGATCCGTCCCATTGATAGGAAGTCGCAGGTTATTTCTAATATTGTAGGCTTTCTCAATATGCATAAGTTTCCAGTTATCAGGTATAAACTTAACCCTTCCCTGCATCAACTCAAGCTTAGAAAACTGCTGGCTATGCACCATAACCCAACTCCTTCAAATACCCATCCATTTCAACGTCATTGTTAACAAGCATTCCACAATACAATGTCATCACTGCCCTCCTTTTTTTGATAAGGCTTTTACGATTTTCTCGAAATCTGAATTGATCTTCTGAGTTTTATTAAATTCAGCATATTCAGACAGTGCTTTTTGTTTAGCTTGAACATGGCTAATTCGACCTTTATGGGTGAGTACTTTGTATTCATTAAAGCTTAGAAATTTATCCACGCTTTCAGCCATATCCTTCATTGTCATGGCAACACGGTTTTCGATAATATTTTCTATATAATCAAAAAAACTGGAGACTGTTCGTTCTAAGCGTTTAATTTCATCTTCATTCAGATAATTTTTTGCAACGCTTGTATCTGAGGCTAAGATTCTTCCTTCTGGTGCATTCTTCCATGTTTTTAAACCCATATTCGGCGCATTTCTATCGGCTTTATCATGCATTATTTCTGCGGCTGTTTTACCTGTGATGGCATAGTGAAACTTGTTTTGTACCATTGCATAAAAACTTTTTGCGTCTTTTGAGCTTGGAGTGTAGTCGCTACTAATCTCTGCAAATATATCGGTGATTTGCAGATAGATTCTACGCTCGCTGGCACGTATTGAGCGAACTCGTTCCAGTAACTCACGGAAGTAGTCTTTACCGAAGTATTTGCCATTTTTTAGACGTTCATCATCCATGGCAAAGCCTTTGATGATGTATTCTTTTATGAGCTGTGTTGCCCAAATACGAAACTGAGTGGCTTGCGAGGAGTTAACGCGATAACCCACAGAAATGATGGCATCAAGGTTATAGAATTTAGTCTTGTAGTTTTTTCCATCTTCGGCAGTTGTTTCCAAAATGGAAATAACTGAATTTTCATCTAGCTCTTTGGATTCAAAGATATTATTCAGGTGTTTTGAAATAGCAGGAACACCGACATTAAAAAGTTCTGCCATACGTTTCTGCGGCAACCATAATGTCTCATTGTTAAGTAGTACCTCAACTTTAATTTTACCTTCTGGAGCGGTATATAGAAGAAATTCGGTCATTTCATCTTTGATGCTTAGGGTTTTAAGCGTTTTATTTTCTTTTTCACTCATAACCCAGTTCCTTTAAATACCCATCCATTTCCACTTCCAGTTCTGCCAGTTTGCTTTTTAATGTTTCACGCTCTTGCCTTACTACCATTAAATCAATTTCTTCTTCCTCTTCAAAGGTGTCTACATAACGCGGAATATTAAGGTTAAAGTCGTTTTCTTTGATTTCATCGAGTGTGGCGAGGTAACTGTATTTATCGGTTGTTTCACGGCTTTGATAGGTTGCTATGATTTTGTCGATATTCTCTGGCGTGAGCAGGTTTTGGTTTTTACCTGCTTTAAATTCTCGGCTGGCATCGATAAACAGTACATTTTCATCTGTTTTTTGCTTTTTAAAGATTAAAACAGCAGCAGGTATGCCTGTGCCGTAAAAGAGTTTTTCGGGTAGCCCAATCACGGTATCTAGCAGGTTTTCTTCAATTAGTTTGGTGCGGATTTTACCTTCTGCTGCGCCTCTAAAAAGTACCCCATGCGGAACGACTACGCCCATACGTCCTGTGCTTGGTTTTAGGGTTTCGATCATGTGTAAAATAAAAGCATAATCGCCTTTGGTTTTAGGCGGTACGCCACGACGAAAGCGATCAAACTTATCATCTACTGCACCGTCATGCCCCCATTTATCCAGCGAGAACGGTGGGTTGGCAACGACAATATCAAACAGCTTTAAATTACCCGCCTGGTCTAATAGCTTGGGATTGCGAATAGTATCGCCCCATTCAATTTTATGGTTATCTTCACCGTGTAAAAACATATTCATTTTCGCCAGTGACCAGGTTGAACCTATTGCTTCTTGCCCGTACAGTGCGTACTTTTTATTGCCTGTATTCTCGCGAATTTTTCGCCCAACTTTCATCAATAATGAGCCAGAACCACAGGCAGGGTCACAAATTTCATCACCTTCTTCGGGTTCTACTAATTCTGCTATCAAATCAGATACGGCTGGTGGTGTGTAGAACTCGCCTGCCTTTTTACCACCACCTGAGGCAAATTCACCAATCAAATATTCATAGGCATTGCCGATCACATCCAGCTTGCCGACACGCGAAGGTTTTAGGTTTAGCTCGTCCTTGGCGAAGTTTTCCATCAGGTAACGCAATATGGTGTTCTTTTGTTTTTCTTCACCCAGTTTGTCGGTATTAAAGGATATATCCTGAAACACGCTTTTATTGCCATCACGAAGCTTTGTGCCGTTGGCTTCTTCGATCTCATGCAGGCATATATCAATACGCTCGCCGTTGCCAGGTTCGTGGCGACGATCATACAGGCTATAAAAAGTCGCCATAAAGCGGTCGGTAACTTTGCCGTTATCATCTTTGATAATGATTTCAGGAATAACAAACCGCTCATTTTTCATCATCTCAGTAATCAGCTCTGGCTCGTCACCGTACTCTTCTTGGTATTTATCATAATGATCTTGCCATACATCACTGATGTATTTTAGGAACAGCATAGTAAGAATGAAGTCTTTATAAGTATCAGAACTAATTGTGCCTCTAAAGGTGTCGCAAGCATCCCATAGGGCTTTGTTGATCGTTTCTTGGCTTATATTTTCTTGTAGAGTATCGGTCATTTTAGTTTTTCTCTTTTACTGTTTCTCTTTCTGATGCAAACAAATCATTGGCGATTGCATTCATGGTTATCTCACCATTATGAATGATTTGTTTAAGAATTTTTTGTTCTTGCTTTAAAGTGTTTGAAAGCTTAACAATGGTTTTCTGTTTCTTTAGTGAGGGCACTGTTATTGGTGTATCTTCCAAAGTTTTTATGCGCAAACTTTTTGTTAGACTTCCAGCCGCTTCTCGTTGAAAGTATCGCTGACAGTGTTTTTGGTTTAGTAACCACGCCAAATATTCAGGCATAACGTCTTCGTGAATTGAACTCAATACATGAAACTGAGGCGCTGCTACCACTTGCTTATTATCAGGCGTTTTATCAATTGTTACGGCAAAATTATTATCACCTCTTGCAGTAAATAAAATATCTCCTTCTTTCAAACATTTAAAACCTCGCTTTGATGTGACTTCTGTTTCAACACAGGAATTCCAGTCTATTCCACTATCAATAGATAGGTTTTTCATCTGAATAGCTATAACACCAGAATTTTTCACTTCAGGAATCTTGCCCCTGAATGGATGGCCTGCTGATAGTTTGGATATTTCTTTAAGCTTCAAAATATTATCGCTTTTGGTTTGATTAAGGAGCATTTTACACGATATTTTTAATTTGTAAAGTCTCAAGGCTTATGATGCATTATAAATATAATTAGATCCGGAAACTTATAACTTGGAAAATAGTTTTTTTATGAGAAAAAATGTAAACAATGAGTTTATGGCTTGCTGATTTTATGGCTAAAATACGTTGTGAAGAATATACGAGTTTATTAAAAACCTTATTTACGGCGATATTCGCCGTTAATTTAGATAAATGTAAACAGCACTAAATGGTAATTCTAGTGATACTGTTTTAATGAGCATGTTAGTGGTATACTATAGGTATACCTTTTGATGAGCACAGGGACTTTACTATGAGTCAAACTACAATGAAAGTTGATCGTGATGTACTGGCTGATCTACGTGAACTGGCAACTGCAGCGCATCGCTCACCACAGAAGCACTTGCGCCATTTGGTAGAGGTTGAAAAGGCAAAGCAGGTAAGACTAGAAGATATTGAGCTAACACCTGAGCAACAAGCAAGACTTGATACTGTAAGTCGCACGGAGGCTTCTTCTGCACTTGAGGGCTACGCCCCTCAATCAGAGGAAGGTGGTTATGCGTATGAATTACAAAAGCAATGGGTACTCGGTGAAATTAACACAGAGCAACATATAAAATTGCTTAAAAAAAAATATAGGACTGGTGTAGTTGAAAAAGTCTTTTGATTTTCCCTCTGTTTTTGAGGATAAGTTAATCAACCTACCAGAATCAAAGCGTGAAGTCTTTGCTAGAGAATTATCCGATGCGAGAGGCTTGGAATTAGATATAAACCCGATTAAAGGTAATTTTGATATAGAACATCTAACCAAAATACATGAGTATTTATTTCAAGATTCAAGCACCCATGCAGGGGTTGTTCGTGGCTACGGTATTAGCGCATCTATGTTTTATATCTTCTCTTTTCACGGTAAATCTTTGAATATTTAGCTGTAATTTTATCAGCTTCATTATTATTAGTTGTTACTAAAAATTGAATAACCTTTTTAAGCTCACCCATTTTTTTTTCGTATTTTGACTTTAATGCCAAATCATTCGTTTTGTACTTTTCGTTAGAATATAAAGCTTTTAAAGTGTTCACGGTTTTCATTGCCAGCTCAATTTTCAAAGGATCTACATTTACAGAATTGTTACTATTTGATAAATTAATGGCATCCCCACCATTAAACCCCAAAAAAGCCCAATGCTTTATTTGATCCACCACCTCAACATTATTTTTCACTGCTGCAGCCTTAGCCTCAGCTAAAAAAATATCATCAAAATCTATATTCAATATTGTCATACTAAATATCTCTCCGTTATCTGTTACGATATAGCACACCGCTAAGACAAGCTCGCTCCAATCGTTTTAGTTGTCTTTTGTATTCATTGTACTGCTTACGCGCATCAACACTATCAGCATCGAGTTCATAGTGTTTACAGAATGTTTTGGTATTTACTCAGTGTCATTTTGTTTCACCGTCTTTATATTTAGTTAGCTAAAAGAGATTCCGCAGGAATTCCTAAATCGTTATGTAATCGTTTTATCATTGGGAGGGTTAAGCTCCGCTTACCATTCAAAACTTCATAGACACGATTTGTTTTACCAATCATTGGGACTAAATCTTTTACGGTTAAATCTCTTTGCTCCATCATAAATTTAATAGCCTCTATAGGGTCTGGAAAATCAATGGGATAATGTTTACGTTCGTAATCTTCAACCAGTGTCACCAATACATCAAGACGATCACCTTCAACGGTATTCATTTTTGCAGTCATTAACCCTTCAATTTCTTTTAGAGTATGGCGGTAAATTTTTTCATTTTTAATAGGTTGTATATTCATAATTGCACCTTAAATTGTCTGAGCATCTACATTGTCATATTGTTTATGTGTACCTATAAAACGAATGTAAATTATTCGGTACTCGTAGTTAATCCAAACTATCAGGCGGTATTTATTACCGCTGATATTAAAGACAACGCGACCATCTTTGAGAATGCTTGCATTACCAAAATCAGCCTTAACTTTTTTAGGTGTATCCCAATCAGCTTTTAAAGCATGGCGATACCAAGCCATAGTGGATTCTTTAGAATCAAGATATTTAGGGTCATTCTCCCCAAAGGCTTTTAGTGTAGAAACCGCGATAATTCTCATACCTTAATTGTAGTCCCATAGTGGGACTATTGCAAGTATTTGATTAATAATTGCTTCTGCCATAGGCGCGCCATGCGGTAGCTCTACTCATACCCCAAAGAGGCACATCTTTAAGTTTTTTTATTTGGCGTTCTCATAATCAGAACACTTTAAAATAATTCTATAGCCTTCTTTCGACTTGTATTTTTTAGGAATTTCAGAGCAATCTTCTAATACGTTTTTACAATTTTTACAAAGTGTTTCGTTATGAATTGCTTGTCTAATTGGTGCGTTTTTTGGCACCACGATTGAAATCTTATTCATAAAATAATCCAGCTATATGTTTGAGGTATTCAGTAGTCACGTTAAACACCATCCTTATTTTTCTTTACCATCACCTCAAATTCAGGGATGCCGCTTTGCAAACTTACCTATCTATGCTCTTACTTTGATTTTGATTATTTGAAATTTTCTTTACTTCATTCTCAACAACTTTTTCAATCATTTTATCGGTAACGGTACTGCTATTACTTAGGGTTAATAAAGATTCATTAACTTTGGAGGTGATTGTTTTTTTGTCTTTACTAGAAAATTTAGCACCAATATTATCTAAATGATCTTTAGCGTGTTTAAATATTCTTTGCAGTTCTGATAGCAGTGGTTTTAAAAGGTTGTTTACTGGTAGTGCCCGATTTCTTTTTTGAGGCTTTTGTTATGTATGTTTAAGATATTCACTAATCTTTCTTTTTGTGCTGCAGGCACGTTTTTTAATGACATCACTTGTTCAGCGTAATCTTTGGTTGAATTAATTGACCATTCAATCACTTCACTTGTTTTGTTTTTACTTAAACCT
>JAKIVF010000142.1 GCA_021647145.1 Methylococcaceae bacterium
TATTGTTTTATGAATTCTTTTCATTGATAGCATATGGTTTGTGGGTGACATAACAATCGTATTTTTATTATATTAACAGCAATTCTACTTCATATAATGAGTCTGCTTGTTATTTAGTCGATTAACGCCTACATTATATGGATAAACTGTAGCTAACCAATTGAAGATATGAAGACTTGTTATTGGTAATACTTTTTAAAAAGTAATTTCTTTATGCTGAGTTCGCTTTTTAAAGAGGTGCTAATAGCCATTGGAGATTTTATATTGCTAGAACCGAGGATTGTTTTAATAGTATGCCTTGTTCTTTGAATATTTACTGGATAAGAGATGGCAGTATGCATGTTCGTCAGGTAGGGTAATAAACCAAACGCCCTCTCTAGTGCATGAAAAACTGAAGCACTCGCACCTGTTACGTCTTTGTGTTTTTCTGAAACAATTATACTATTCAATTCTTGGTTATCCATGAGAGGGGTAAATATATCCATTCTTGCCCAGAACATTGTGCCTGCAAAAAATCCCCAATCACCTTTCAATTGCTTGTTGCTTACATTTTTTAATAGAAACTTCTCAATAAAAGGGAGGTTACCGTACATTAATTCCTTAGCTGACTTATAGACTACATTGCCACCTACGAGGCCTAATTCTTTTTCAGAATGAAACTTAAATATAATCTTCTCAACTGTATATTCTGATCCAAATAAAGAGTCAATTAATAGGTCAAACCAAGCTTCCCCTTGTTCTCCTTTGCCTTTTTTAGTATGTAATTTACAAACAATCTGATAATTATTATCTTGAAGGTAAGGTAGTATCTCTAAAAATGGTGCAATATCATAACCACTGATTGAGCAAACTATTACTTTATAATTAACTACACCTAACTTGTTTAGAATATCTACTAATTCTTTTTCTTGATCTAAGGATACTGTAAAAAACAGATCAAAAAATAAAGGTGATTTTGAAATTCGTGACATTATTGAAGGGAGCATTTCCATATAGTACGCATGTATCACTACAGCAGACTTTAAATACATCTGAGTGTTTTTATTAATTTTTTCAGTGTGATTATTAAGAAAATTTTTATTAGGTAGGTTTTTATTTGAGAGACCACTCTGAAGATAATGCTTTAATGGGCTTGTAGTTTTAAAATTACCATATGTTTTCGCATACCAAGTAGGGTCAAATGAAGGGCTTGGTTTAAAACCTTTAGATTCTCCACTCGAAATATAATGTAATAAGGGGCTTTTCCCTTCAATTGGGAAATAGTTGTTGATATACCACTTAGGGTCAAAAAATAGATTAGGCTTTCGTCCTTCATTTTCGCCGAATTCAATATAGTGAACAAGCCCTCCACCAGAAAACCCTTTTACGTCTGGATATAATTTTAGATAAAAATCTTCATCAAATAGACCACTCTTATTAATTATATTAATATTTCTCTTTATGAGAAGATTATTATATTTTTTTTTAAAGAAGCAAAACATTTGTTATTCCAATATCAAGTTAGTTTAAAGGTGAAGAAGTATTTTTAGTTTGGTATTTATCGTTAGCTCCTGTTTGTGCCTTTAATCCTTTTTGTAATATTTTTAGAGAAAAATCATTATGCGTAAAGAAAGTTTCTTTAGGGTCGGTATGTAGCAAAAAATAAACCACATCAAGTGATTCAGTAACGGGGTCGATTGCATCAACAGATAATATCCAAGCATGTGGCAAATAACTTTTTAGTATTTTTTCAAAATCCTTACCATAAATACGATAATGACCATGATCTTCTTCTTTAGGATATCCCCAGTCTGTTGTTTTTAATTGAGTAGCAGGAGATGGTACAGTTAAAAATACAAAGCCATCCCTTTTTGTAATTCTTAATAGTTCATTCAGAGCAGAATTATCATATGGGACATGTTCAAGCACATGATTACACATCACAATATCATAGCTATGGCTATCCCTATCAATTTTTTGTAAATCTAGGGAATTTTCACCACCATAGGTTGAAACTTCGTAGGATGCGAACCAATCAGGTTCTACTGTCCCATCAGGGCTAAATTGAATAAATGACTTCTCTTTATAACTTTGATCAATAAGATTTTTAAAGATGTCCTTATAGGCTCTATGCCGCTCTAGTGATTGACACTTTTCACAGCGTGGTGGAACCCCCGTTGCAGACATTCTTCCGTTCGGTCCAGCTAAAAAACTATTGTTTCCACATATATTACATATGGCCATATTATCCCCCTTATGAAATTTAACTATTATCTATCGTGTAATTTCTGTGTCTAACATCATTGAGATGTTGTGGATTAATTTTAATTGTCTTTAACTGTAAGTATATTTTTTCTGTAAAAAATGTATCACATGCATACACAAGGTCATATTTTTTAACTAGTTCGATACATAGGTTAAAACCTATAAAGCCACGTGCACCAATGATTAGACAAGCAGATTTATTCTTATTTTTATTCGTCATAGAAATTGATCACTCCTAACCTTCGCCAGTCATAGCCAATACAAAAGCTAGAAATATTTGTGTAATTTATCAGATACCTCTGGGCAGTAGCAGAGAATGCTATATTTAATGATGTATTTAGGCTGTCTGCTGGTTTTGTTTTTTCACTATCGACAAAAAAAGAATCTGTAAAAATTACCTCTCCAATGGGAGATAATGACTTAATAATATTCTTCCATAGTTCAGGCTTTTCTTTTATAAAAGAAAAATCGATGATAATTAAATCTAGTTTTTTTTGTGAGAGTTTAAGAGTTGAGTAAAAAAGCTCAGCATCGTTTGTAATTAGTAAGCTATCAAAAAATGGCTCGATAAATTTTTTTAATGATTTGTCGTCACTAAGAACTAATGCTTTTTCTTTTCTGTAAATATGGTGATTGTTTGCTAATAAACGCACTAAACTACGGCCAAAGCTTGTTGAACTACATTTTGGGCATTTTAGGGTTTGAATACCTTGATTTTCTACATTAATAAAAGTACTTCCCTTCCATCCACACATATTGCATGTTTGTCCTTTATTTTTTTCTATAGAATCAAGTTGGGTATTTACATTTTTAATTGTAAGTGGATGCGCCACAACAGTCCTTTCAGTTAATATTGTTTGAAGCTTAGGGAGGGTTTTTACTGTAATAGAGGCAACTTCAGGTATATCGCCTAAACCATAACCTAAACTTTCGGCGTAGTATGACATTTCAATATCCATTCCACCATGCGGTGTTGCTGGATTAAAGCCACCATGCTTAGCGACAAAATCTCTACGAATGATAAAAACGCCTCCTTGTACATGCTTAAAGACTCGTTCTGGGTTTTCTTGCGCAAACTCAGGGTTTCGAAATTTCGCAAAATCAGGATGGTTCAGATACTCTTTACCATAGATATATTTGGGCATTTGAGCATGGTGCCCTGCCAGCGCATCATTAGGATTATTTCTCATATGCTCTAACAAAGGTCTTTCCCAACCATGACTTTTTATAAAGCCTTCTTTGCTGCAGATATAAATTCCAAATTCACTGTCTGATAATTCCAACGCTATATTGGATGAAGGTCCACAATATAGATTTTGGGTTTTCCTTATCAATCGAACGTTGGGGTAAATACCGACCTGTTCACAAAGTTCTAACCAGAATTCTTCATCACTATTATTATCAATAATGGTCAATGTAAATGGGGTTGTAGTGTACTTAAAAATTCGCTTTATAATTTCAAATGTTTCGGCACTATCTTCATATTTTTCAGTATTAAAGGTGACTAGGAATATCTCCAGCGTATAGCCCTGCCAGGTATCGAGTAGCATTTGCATGGTTTGCTTCACACCAATTTTCTTATCCAAAAATTGCTGTGAACGCTTTACCATCGCCGCGATTCTTTGGGGTGACATGGCTTTTAGTTTAAGGACATATTCAGCGAGCTTCTCCGAATTTCCAGCAGGGGCTACAAGCGCTTCAACACCATCGGTTAAATAATCTGGAATTGCGGCAATATCTGTCGTTATCACAGGCAAACCCATTGCCATCGCCTCAAGAATCACGGTAGGAAATCCATCCATATCACCATTTTCTGCAATCACACAGGGGGTTATAAGGAAGTCACTGCCTTGATAGGCTTTTGCAACATCTTGCTGATTATTTAATGCGCCTTTTAAAATGACATTATCCACACCTAATGCTTTGATCTGTTTTTTATAGTCATCTTCTAGTGGGCCGTAGCCATAGATATCAAAGACTATATTTTCATTTTTTAACAAGGCAGCCGCATCGATTAAAGTACTAATACCTTTTTTCTCGACAAAGCGGGTAATAAGCACGCCTTGAAGCACTTCATTATTATTACTTGTATTTCTTTTACTATATGGCTGTTCTGCTGAGCGGAGTCGAAGTGCCCCCCCCTTTTTTGCGAAATCAGCAACATTTACTGCTTGAATATTAAAAGCTATTTTTTCAGAGGGCACACCACATTCCTCTATAAATCGCTTATGAAACTCACCATGAACCAGTACTTTTTTGCACAATGGATGACGACTAATTTCACCAATCTTGTTTCGTTTTTTATTCTCGTTGTGAAAAATATCCACAGCATGCGGCATAAATGTAAAGGGAATATTCACTTTCACACAGGCAGGATATGTGAGCTTTGTAGCGGTTGGATAGGCGAAATGGCTATGACAGAAATTTCTTTGATGCTCTTGCAATAACGCTGTAAGTTGCTCCGCATCTTTAACTTGGTATGAATCTACTTCAAAATCAAGGATCGCAGCTTTATCTGGCTCAATAGAGAAATAGACAACAACATCATAACCTTGCTTAACCAGCCACTTAATTTCTTCCATTACAAAGGTTTGAGAAAGTGCAGGAAAATCCCATAAAACATATGCAATGCGAAGTTCATCAAGACCTAGCTTAATACGCTCAGAAAAGTTTTTGTGATAAATTTTAGAGAAAATACCATCTAGGCTAACAGTAGTTGTAATATTTTTTAAGTGCTTATTATCTAAAAAATAATCTACTCCAACAAAGGGCACAACGGCTGGGGTATAGTTTTTGGTATAACGGATAATAAAATCCCAATCAACTAAACGCTTTAAAGTGGTGTCAAAACCTCCAAACTGTTGATAAAGAAATGACCTGTGTATAAATACATTTAAGTCGATGAAATTTTCAGTTAATAAGTTTTTACGATCATAATTTGATAATAAGACATCCTTCTTATCATTATTATTATTATGTCGAAACAATGCTGAATAGGCACAATTCACTTCATCATTTTCACTTAATATGGATGCCATAACCATCAAATAATGTTTACGCCACTGATTATCGCTATCTAAATAAGCAATCACATCACCCTGAACTTGTTCTAAAGCACTATTTCTTGCGGAGCTAACACCTGAGTGGTTATTAATAATCAGCTTTATTAGACCACTAGTTAGCTCCTTTTTATATTTCTTTTTTATGATTTTGACGGTGTTATCTGTACTACCATCATCTGAAATAATTAATTCATAAGGTAAGTAGCTTTGTTGTAATACAGAGTCAATAGCCAAGCATATGGATTTTTCTCTATTCCATGTTGGCATAACCACAGACACTTTTAACGGGTGTCTATTTATTAATATTGTGGCTTTTTTTATAATATTTTGTGTGTATTCATTAGCAGTAATATTCTTTTTTAAAAGAGCTGTTATGGTAGATGATTCTACTTTTTGCTCAATATTAAAGTTTTTAGGCGAAGCTAATTCAATGTAACGGTCTAGTACGACAGTACTTTTGGGTGATATGGCTCTCCTTTCTTTGGAGCCGTATCGGATAAAATGAATAAGTGGGTTTCCTCCTGAACTGTTGACATCAGGGTTGTTTTTTAAGTAATAACTACAATCAAAATGCTCACTTGGGTTTCTTCCTTCTTTCCAACCAAATTTTAAGAAATGGTTAAGTGGGTTAACGTTTGCCTTAGCAACATCAGGGTTGTGTGTGAGGTAATATAATGGTGAAAAAAGCCCAGATTCCAATATTTGTTGCTTATCTTTTAATAAGCGTCTTTTGGATTTGCTAAAAAGACATCCCAGAGTAAATTTAGGAACAATTTTATTTAACACTTTTTGCCTGTCTTTATTGGTTAAAATTTCAGTAAATAAATTTTCTGCTTGTTTGGCTTGTGAGATTAAGTTGCTATTCTCTGATTTGATTGTTTCTAATTGAGAGAAAGTTTTATTTAGCTTTGTTTTTAGTTTTAACTCACGTTCTTTCGATGTTATTTCTTCTTTTTGTAGTACTTTAATTGTTACAGATACTTTTTCAAGCTCACTATTTTTATTGTTTAACTCAGATTTAATTTGAATTAGCTCTTTTTTAGTTTTATCTAGTTCATTATTTGCTTCTTCTAGTTCAGATGTATTTTTAAGTAGCTCGTTTTTAATTTTGTCTAGTTTTTTTTGAATAGTTAAATATTGATCCATAGAAATGCCTTTTTCTTTCGTATTTGTAATGGCTCTTGCTGTAGCATTTAAGTATGCAGAACCATAATGAATATCGGGTTCTAAGTAAGCAGCTTCTGCCCATTCATTCCATGCATTAATGAAAACTAATGATTCTCCATAAAATGTATTTTCTTTGGAGTATTTAATTAGTTTCCTTAACCAGTACTGATATTTTTTTGGAGTTGAACCCAGTATTGTATGACCTTTTCCTTCCCTGCGGGCATCATTATCCCATGATGGAATTGCTGTTTTGATTAGAGGGTAACTTGGTGGTTTTTCTGATAATGAACGTGATATAACTTGCTTATATTTTGTTACTAAGCCTTTAAAATCAGAATCAAAAACTAATAGGTTTTCATTCGGGATTTTTGATGCCTGTAAACATAACTTGTGAGGAGGAAACTCAATAGCGCCATCTAAGCCAAACACATCAGGGTCGAAATCACCGAAGCCTTGCACCATTAAGATATAAGGCTCAACAGTGTGATTTAATTTCCATTTTTTTCTCCATCGTTTAAAAGTCTCTTTTGCTGCAGGAATAAGACCAGGGCGGTATATAATAAATATGGGTCGGCCATTTACTTTAATATATTTATCATTTGCAAAATAATTATTAAGGTCTTTTAGGAGTGCGTCTTCATCTGAATCAATATAGTCCTGTTGTAATAGAACATCGTTTTGAAGCCCATCCCAAGAACGTGTCCAATTTTCATTAGCCCACATTAAACAAAAAGGAAAGCTACTATCATCAAGGTTTGCGAATATGTCCAAAGGTTTGTCAAGTAATCTTTTTTTATTAAACCAATAGTAATAAAAACAAAAGCCATGCAAGCCCGAACTTGCTGCAAGCTCTATTTGCTTTCTAATTGTATTTTCAGATGTTTGATTATAAAACCCGAGGTCTCTTGGAATTCTTGGTTGATAGTGTCCCGAAAAGCGTGGTATTGCTTTTGATACGTTAGTCCATTCGGTAAAGCCTTTTCCCCACCACTCATCATTTTCAGGGAATGAGTAGAATTGTGGGAGGTAAAATGCAATAACTTTAGCATCTAATTTCTTACCTTTAATTATAGACGCATCAAATTCTTCAAAATCATTTCCAGGAGAAACATTTGTCCTTATTTCTGAAGCTAAATTAATATTGTTATCACTTTTCCCCATTCAGCTTTTAAAGGCCTCTTAATATTAGTTTACATTCTTGATGCTCTATCATTGCTAGGATATTACAGTGATACAAGTTAAAATCCAGTGATGATTTTACTTGCATAGATTATCATTAAAAAATAATGAGGGGTGAAGTGCTAAGAGTGATAAAATTATTACATGCCACCAAGTTTTCTCATTAAAGTGACGGATATTGCAGTTTGTTTTTTAAAAATAAAATAATGAATACTATCGGTTTTAAAAGGCCAGTATACGATACCAGTCCTATCACTTATGGTGACTGGATAAGCTCAGTTGAAAGCACTTTGGTTGAGTCTATTATTGATGTAAAGTCTTTGTGTAGTACGATTTCTATCGTTATCTTTGCTAATGAAGCGTCACTTATAGCCCTGCAGAATACGCTTAGTTCTATTGCGAAGCAGAGTTCTAAAAATTGGGAGTTGTTTATTGTTGCAG
>JAKIVF010000008.1 GCA_021647145.1 Methylococcaceae bacterium
AATGGTTATTTTTTAACCTGATCAAAGTTAAAAGTTTAAGTTAAATTTTCATTAATAGATATTTATTATTTTTCAATACCTTACAAGTCATCTACTGATTCGGCGGAAGCTTGTGGGTAATCAGGAAGTGTTATAGCAAAAGTAAAAAGATGCTTGAATATTCAGTACTGCTTTTGATGCTAAAGTGGAACGGCAATCTAGCAGCTACACTAAATTAACAATACCGTATAAATATGCTGTAAGCCGAGCAAGATCATTGGAATATCATCTCGGGATGTCACATCGATGATGATGTCGGCAATATCAGTTTGACCAATTTGCATTTGCGGTGGTTTGACGTTTCTCATGAATGGGGTTGGCTGCGAAGTTTTTGGGAGTTTGATGAATATTCGGGTTTCAGTCTTATTTCACTTAAACTGTAGTCTAATAATATCAATGGGTTGCACGATTTCTGAGTTAACCCTGAATTTGGTGATCGTGAATATTCAAACCACTTTTTTACCATAAGCATTTGTATTTAAATGATAATATTGTTTGTCGGTCAGGCACTAATTCTTTAAATTCTGAGGGATAGGTATTTTGTTTTTTAGTTTGGTTGCTCATTTTAGAAACACTTTTTTATCTTTAAAAGTATTTTAAGTTATGTGTCCTGTCTAGTGTAGCCACATCAAAATTCAGGAAAAAAAAGTCAAACCACCTTATCAAAGCTTAGACGAAATAATAGATAAGCATTTTTCATAGTTATCTTTATTTAAGGCCGTTGTAAAATATACTTTATTCTCTTTAATAAAAGTCTCTTTATCGTTTTTTTTATCTTCAAAGCCAAAGTGTTTGCCAATGTAATAGCATGAGGAAGGAATTAAAAAAGGAAGCTCTTCAAGCATACTTAACAGTCTATCTCGGTTAGTAAAATAAACTTGAATAAAATCAGATAATAAAGCTTCTTTAGTCGCGGCATTATTCGTTGTGTACGCAACAAACCCAATAAAACTAAAAAACTTTATATCGTCTAAGTTTGCTTGTTTTTTTGTTGCTTTTTTTCTTGATTGTAAATATAACTTCTCAAGAGCCTTATATTCGATCAATTCATTGTAGAACGTATTTCCATCAATCGTTTTGTAATATTTTTCAGATTTTATATTTAGTAAGGCATTCAAATAAGAGCTTTCCGTAGAAAAAACACCTGATGAAAAAAATAGAAAAATAGAAATAACAACAATTTTTTTCATCATTATCTGTTCTGGATAGAAACGGTTATATTATGTCCATTCTTTGGACTAATTTGCCTGTATATTTTTAACATATTTGCTTCTTCTATAACAATACAGCCATCAGACCATGATGGACCAGTCCCCATATGAATAAATATATATACCTGAATAGCCAAACACACCAGGAATAAAAATAGCTTCTCTTGGAGCCCCTTTTGAATTATGTTTATTTGTCATCGTAGTAGCGGAACAATTACGATAAGTTCCTGCTGGATTTTTTTCCGAACATCCCACTAGCATTTATAAATTAAAGATGTACCTGATAATCTTAAGGTCCCATGAAATGAACCTCTTTTTATTTCGATAGTATACATTTTTTACTGAGCATTAAAAAATAGATAATGATGAATAGAAGCCTTAAGTTAGATGAGTGTAATAGTCAAGTTTTAGTCTTCTCTAATACGAAATGAGTCTAAGCTGACAAATCCAGCGAATCTGTTCATGATGAAACGATGAAAGTCATAACCCTAGAAAAATCAGTTAAATGTATCCCTACTAAAAAATTCAGCACAATTGGAGTTCAACAACTGGGGTCAGAAGCAATTGGGGTCAGAGTAAAATTAAAATATTCTATACTGTGTAAAACTAAAGAAGTGAGCAAATAATGACAAGATTATCCCGAGTAAGTCCAGTAGGCGTACCACAACATATTGTCCAGCGAGGGAATAACAGCCAAGTATGTTTTGCTAGTGATGAGGATATGAAAGCCTATTTGAATTGGCTTAAAGAGTTTTCAAAAAAGTATTTAGTCGATATTTATGCATGGGTACTGATGACAAATCATACACATATCTTATGTACGCCTTATAAAGAGGGGGGCAATTAGTAAGATGATGCTGTCAATGGGTCGAATGTATGTTCGATATTATAATTACACCTATCAACGAAGCGGAACGCCTTGGGAAGGTCGATATAAATCGTGTTTAATTCAAAGTGAAAAATATTTACTGGAGTTACATCGTTATATTGAGTTAAACCCTGTGAGAGCAGAGATGGATGATGAACCTAGAGAATATAGCTGGTCGAGCTATGGTTGTAATGCTCTTGGAGTGGAAACAGAGTTACAAACTCCTCATGAACTCTATCTTGCTCTAGGAAAGACAAAGAATGAGGTTTTGGAAAATTACCGACAGTTATTTAAGACTCATGTTGAAGTAGAACTGCTAAAAGAAATTAGAAATAGTGTAAATAAGGGGTTGGGCGCTAGGAAGTGAGCGATTTACAATGCAGATTGAGGCATTAACTAAAAAGCGAGTAACGGCAAGAAAGGCAGGGAGACCGAAGAAGAATGTTGATGAAGATATTTAATTTTACTCTGCCCCCTAATTGAATAACCCCAACCCCTAATTCAGAATAATAGCATTATATTTCAATTGAATATATTGTTTTTAAGGGCTGACTACTTACCCACCGAAGTAAAAGGCCTTTTTTTATATCTCTATCTGGTCATGGATATTTACAGCCGAAAAATAGTCGTCTGGTAAGTCTATGAAAATGAGTCCAGTGCACAAGCAGCTGACTTAATAAAAGATATTTACCAAAGAAAAGAGAAAGGGTTGAACGCAATCAAGTTACCCTACATTCAGATAATGGCAGCCCCATGAAAGATGCCACAATGCTATCATCCCCCTTCTTTTTCAAGATGATCAACAACTAACGGATAAATATCTCTAGCTGCATTCTTCCCAAAAATACAATCAATATGACCATAATCAGCAATAACGTGACGTTCATACAAGTCACCATTAGCTTCTTGTAATGCTTCATAAGTCAATTGAGTACTTTTTGGGTTAAAAGCCGAATTCTCCGCACCATGAATAAAAGTAATGGGAATAGCCAGTCTATCTAAATGCTGCATATATATTTCTGCTCCATTATAAGCAACAAGATGCCCCTTCCTGACCATTAGAGCTAAATGTTCAAAACAACGCATGTTTGCGACACCAAACAATTCGTGTAAGGTTTCATGTGTGGTGGTATTGAGTTGATCTAACTCCCACAATTGCCCATACATAAAGGTGATTCGTCTATCAACTGGACTGTTTGATTGCTCTTCGAATTCAACGGGATATAGCCTAAGTACATTATCATATAATCGTTCCATACCACTGGTATTGCTATCAACATAGGCTGTTAATGAATCAACTCCAATTGTATCCAATAAAGCAGGAAGGTGAAGACCCGCTTTAATTTTTGATAATATGGGGGCTTTAATATGAGCGGCAATTTGAGAAACAAAGGCTGATCGAACACCTTTTAATCCAGCTAACATAGACATAAAAAAAGTTGTGGAGCCAAAACAATGTACAACCATCTGTACAGATTCCGCACCTGTCTCTTTCAATACTGTTGAAACAGCCGCCGGATAATCATATTTGGCAATATCATCCGCTGTAAATTGAGTTTTTGAGGCGGGTAATTCTATACTTGCTCGATAATCTAACAACCAGACATCGTACCCTTCTGCATACACAAATTCCAGAAGGTTGGTGTCGATAGTATCCAGACTAAATATTTTGCTGGACACACCCAAGCCATGTGAAAAAATCACTGGGCCTTTGTCTCCCCCTTGATAGCGTGTTAAACGAATCTCAACATTATCTTCAGTTACTACCGTGTATTCTATTGGCTTTTCTACCTTGAGCGGTCGTTTTGTACGTGAAATTTTGTCTGGATTATAAAGATTAAAAGGAGCAAATGAACCACTGTATGACTCATAGACTACGCCAGCAAAAAACCGCCCAAACTTGGCAACGGCCTCTACTGCTTCTAATTTAGATGGTGCATTTCTAGCCTGCATCGTCATCATTTGTTTTGCAAAATCCACAGGTAATATTTTCAAGATACCTTTCCCATGCACGTTGGAATTTATATCAGAACCATCGTAGATTGTAATAAATAGCGTCGTTGTATCATCCCAAACATCAAACCCTTTATCATCATGCACTTTTTTATAGCCATGCATAAACCAGTTTCGACCCTTTTCATCCGTTAATTTTATTTGATAAACCATACGTCTGACACCCACTTCATCAAAATCCTTAACAAACAAATTAAAATTTCCCTTTACGACTGTTAATGGCTGCTCCGATAATGCTGGAGCAACGACTGATCCCAGCATTTTTGCTGCATGCTCATCTTTAGTCAGTAAAGATTCAAGGTCGTCCGATATAACGGTCAGTGTGAAAGTAAAGTCTGATTTATCCTCTTGACCTTGACTCGCTCCTTTTTCATAATCTTCTGTTTCCTGGTTAGAAAAAAAGCCTGTCATCTGTTCAGTAAATTGAATCCCTAATTTAGTTACTGGACTTTCTGGGGGGGAGGTCGATGTTTCAGAATACCCCTCATCCCAACCATAATCTTTAGCTATAAACGAACAACTTCTTTCAGCCAGAGCAGAAATTGTTAACAATGGATTTGTGCCCAAACTTCGGGGAACTATCGCACCATCACAAACATAAAGTCCTTTATGCGTTTTGCTGCCTTTTATTTCAGAGTAGACTTGGCTTTTATGATTGACCACTGCCATTTCAGCAGATTCTCCCATTCTGGCACCACCCAAGGGATGAACAGTGACCAGTCGATGACCTAACAAATCATTCCAGATGGGGTTTGGGACATAGGTTCCCCCCAAAGCTTGGGTACATTTTTTCAGGTTTTCTTCAATCTTCTGAAAAATTAATTTCTTACCTACCTTTTCCCACTTAACTCGAAGTCGATCATCTTTTAAAACCATTTCTCCATCACTATTATCATGAGCCATCACCAGATATGTTTGGGTATGTTTGACAGCGCCATGATAAGCACCTCTTATTGCGCTATCCCATATACGTAGCCTCTCTTTTAACTGATCAAAAAAACCTTGATCTGTGTCTTTGCCCATAACTTTAGCCGCAGCAGATAAAAAACCTGGTAACACGGTTGCAAATGCACCAGGAAGTGAACCTTCCTCGATCACCATGTCATCAATTAAATTATCTTTTTTTCTAGCATCAATAACACTGGTAATACAAGGCCCAACAGGAGAGACTTTACCTTCTTTATGTTGCCCAAATCCAATGCCATCTATTTTTTTATCCATGTTGTAACCAAAAGCCAATACATCACCATTTCCAGTAAAGTACTTTCCTAGCTGGTCAGACAATTTCAATCCTGATTCTTTAGATCGCAATAATATTTCAGTACTTCCCAACGTCCCAGCTGCTAACACCACAATATCAGTCAAAATAAACATTTCAGGTGCGTTAAACTTACCTCGACCCAATGAAACAGGTTGATAATATACTCGCCAACGTTTACCTGCTTTGGCGATTCGGCTCACTGATATTTCTGTGTAAATTTCAGCGCCATGATTTCTGGCATCAGGGAGATAATTCATCACTGTGGTATTTTTTGCCCCCACATTACAACCCGAAACACAATCACCGCAAAGTGTACAAGCTGTTTGTTCAACACCAACATGATTAACTCCATCTTTAAATGTCACATTAATAGGCGTCTGGCAGTATTGTTCTTTCAGATATTCTGCAGATTTTTGGTGTGCTTCCATTTTTGGTAAATGCACATGATTAACGGGGTAAGTAACAGGTTTTAACATCGAGATAGCTCGCTCATAACCCTGTGCTAGCAAATTAGACTCTCCATCAGGCTGATGTTTAGACAATATTTCTACGGTAGCTTCGCAATGTTTGGCGTTGGAGCTTTGAGATGAAATAGAGATCGCTTCATCACGAATTTTTTTTGGCCAACATTCGTCATCAAAAACGCGTGGATCAGCCATCATAGAGACGTTAGCATTAATTAATGAAGTCCCACCCAAACCACAACCGACCACAACATTAATATCCTCATTGATATGAACATCATACAACCCAGTTACAGGGCCGATATGTTTTTCTGGGGTATCAAATTGAGCTTCTTTTGCTGCCTCTACTGCAGTACTTGGATATTCACCTGATTGAAATTCCTTGCCTCGTTCAAAAACACAGACATGCTTCCCTGCTCTTGCCAGTCGGGATGCTGCAACTCCTCCACCATAACCTGACCCTACAACAAGAACATCATAAGAAATACTCATTAGACTGTGACTGGATGAAAGTTTTGACATAATTATCTCCCGACTGTTGTTTTAGTTTATCCCTGAATTCTCATTTCCTATTGTCAATGTACTGAATGTGATTATTAATCATCCTCCTCTCAAAAAAAATAACAAGTGAATAATTACCTATTTCCTGCTGACAGTAGTGGTAGTATTGAATGTCCTTAATTCAATTGAAATATGGAGTAAGTCATGAAAAGAGAAAAACTATTAAAAAAACCCGTCAAATGGCTGCTAGGAAAACAATTAATTTCAGGCATTAGATGGATTGCTGTATATGCCTTATATGGAGAAAAACTAGATGCTCGTGACTGGATGCGAGCGGAGTGGATAGAAGATGATAAAACTCAAGATTTTCTAAAGGCTTGGCAACAGAAAAAAGAGGATGTTTTCTGGTTCGACTATTTTGCTGACACTGGAGATGGACAGCAATCAACCTATAATATGGCCTACCTAGTGATGAGCGACCTTTGGTTAGAAAACGAAACAGCACAGCCAGGTTCAAATTCCGTCAGTTTAGATAAAAATAACGTCAAGCTGCCTCGAGGTGAATTTTTATTTGTCGGCGGAGACACAGCTTATCATATTGCTGATTTCTCAACCCTGACTGAAAGATTCCAAAAACCTTTCAATTATGCTTATGATGATCTTTTTGGTGACGAAGTCATATCCGAAAATAAAAAGGCTATTTTTGCTATTCCTGGCAACCACGATTATTACGATGCTTTAGATGGCTTTCACCGTCAGTTTTGTAAACCTATTGAATTTCCGGCCAATCATCCTCATGCCTCTATTTCAAAATATTCCGCACAACTGGAGTTAAAAGGGTTCAACCGTTGTCAACAAGCGAGTTATGTTGCACTCAAACTACCCTTTGATTGGATGTTTTGGGGACTAGACTGTCAAGAAGGTCATTTAGATACACGTCAGCAAGCATTTTTTCTGTCAACCAGCTCTACCGAAGCAGGCCAATTAAAAATCCCAGATAAATTAATTGTTGCAACCCCTGAACCAACGACAAAATTTGGTTTATGGGCAGATGAAGATGCAGAAATTACTCGGACTTTCAACGAAAAGCTATGGATTGAACCCTGTTTTTTAAAAAAGAACAATGGCTCATTAGATGCTTCAAAATGTCGTCTGGATATTTCAGGGGATATTCACCACTATGAAAGGTATTGGGGGCAATCCCAAGATCAAAAATCAACAACTCCAAATTATGCCTCCGTAGTCTCTGGTGGTGGAGGTGCATTTTTACATGCAACTCATACCGATCTGGGAGAAGTTGAAACAACACAAAGTTATCCAACAAAAGAAGATTCCTATCATTTAATGATGAAAAAATTATTAAATCCCAAAAATATCTTTGAAGGAGGTTATGTCTGGCTTGCTGGTGGTGTTTTAATCATGGTCACTTATTTTGCCCTATCGATTCCTGATAGCAGTTGGGCCGTTTTTTCTAGATTTTCAGAATTCCAACTGATTCCAAACTCTATTCGTCCGTGCGGAGCAGAATATCATTGTAACGACAGTTTACTTAACCGTATTCAACAAATGTTAAGCGTCAACGATATTCAGACCCAAAGTTATGATTTTCACTTTGCTGATTTATCATACATCATTTATTTATTAGGCTTAGTTATCTATATGATGACCTGGGTTAAAGATAAAAAACATAAAAAAAGTGTTATTCAAGCAACAAAAAATCAGTGGAAAGCCTACAGGTTGAATTTTACTCTGTTATTTTTTCTGTCGATGATTCCTACACCATTGTTAATTTTTCTATCAAAATATGATAATAATTCTTTATTCCCCATTGCTGGCAGTCTATTGGCACTGTTATTTTTAGTTGTTGCTACGATGATGCTTATACTGGCAAGACAACTAGCGGACATACTGACCGAACGTAAAAAATTTACTGAATTACAGGAACATAATAAGCTTCATTTTTCATGGTATGAGCAAGAATTGCCATCCTGGTTACTCATTATGGCAGCAATAGTGACCGCTTGTTTTGGTAGCTGGCGTTATGGCGTTAATTCTGCAGCCATTGCATTGACAGACACAATATCTCTCACTTTTATTTTATTAGGCTTCGTTGGTTTAATTGCTTTGGCATGGTTTAGTGGTGCATCCCTGTTGGCCGATAAAGCAAAACAGCATTTTTTAGTCATTGGTACTTTCCATGCTATCGTGCAATTCTCCGTGGCATTATCACTTGTTATTTTCGCTGACTGGCTAGGAATATTTCTCATTATTACATTTCTAACCCTTGCCACTCTATTCACTCCAAAGTTACCTTTATTTAATATTGGGGATGGACAGTTATCATCAGAAAAACAGGAAGAAAAAGCAAAACAATTATTTTATATTTGGTTAGCTATTGGTATCACCACTTTATTATTGACTTTATTTTTGTATGGCGAAGAGCCTAAAGAAATCACTTGGCTACGGATTTTTACAGCATTCATTATTGGATCTATATTAAGTTGTATTTGGTTTGGATGGTATTTAGCCGTTTCATTAGGTTTTAACGGTCATAATAATGAAGCTGGAGGTGGAGCAAGAACAGCGAGCTATAGGCATTTTATTCGTTTTAAACTGACTGAAAACCAACTTACTGGCTACGTGATAGGCGTAGATAATCCTGACATTGACTTTACCAAAGATAGGACTTTTCGCCTAGTTGATATTTTTACAGTTAATGCCATAAAGAAATGATGCTTTAATAGCTTCATAATTTGGGTTTGTTTTTAGGGGCTGCTCAAGATCTAGCATTAGGAGCATCATTTAACCTTTTGAAAAATGGAAAGTAAAAGATACCCACGCGATATTGATCGAGAGCAATTTGAACAGATAAAGCCAATTCTTGAATCTGCTCAAAAACGCACCAAACCAAGGACAGTTGACCTCTACGATATGTATTCTGTGGATTATTATATGTCACTAAGACGAGTTGCCAATGGAGGCAATTGTCCAAGGATTACCTAAAATGGCTAACAGTTCATGAGTATTTTATGATTTGGAGCCATAAGCCTTCCCATGACAAGCCTAGCATTCTAGAGCGAGCTTTAAAAAAATCAGGTGAGTGAAGAGCGACAAAAGAACAGAAGAGATAAAGAAACCGCCTTTCTTATTGAAGTGCCATCGTCTTTGGAAAAATTGCGAGAGACTCTTGAATTCAAGCTTGCATATGGTCATGATTGCATTTATTAGAATTACCTGCTTACCCATGAGTCTCAGCCACTTTAAAAGCACCCTACTAAACACTCCGTCATTCCTGCATTCTCTTAGCAGGAATCTAACAAACAATAATAGATTCCCGATAAAAGACTTCGGGAATAGCGAGGTCTATAGAGAACTGCAAAGACTCTATTCTCATTTGGCTGAGGCTCATGGGTAATCAGGTAGAATTATACTCAATAGATCTTGAACAGGCTCTAAGATAGTATCTGCCCCCCTTGGTTCGCCTTTGATTTCGGCTTGATTAACCCAAGCTGAACATGATAATATTTAGGCTCTAAAAATAATATAGGAGAGAAAAAGTGTCATTAAGCCAAGAGGAAAAAGTTGCTTGCTCAGAACTATTTTATGCAATCACTGGGGAAACAATTCCAGATTAGAGGTGGAATCCAAAAGCAGCGGCTTACCTATATAAATTTATTTACGAACTGAAAACCTGTAGTCGTGCAATGTCTTGGATTACTAAATTTCCAGCATTCCCTATCACTAGTACCAGTATGAAGATGTTGACTTTAAAGGCTGGATATTACATTCATCAAGTTTGGCAGGAATATAAGAGGATTGAGACAAATGAGAAGCAGAATCCCAGATGCTCCCAAACAGCTACAGGTTATGGTAACTTCCCCAGATTAATTAAACAAGCGGCTTACGGGTTATGAAAATATTTTTGCTTTTATTTCTACTACCCAGCTTATGTATTGCAAAAGATGTTGATTACAGCCATTACAGCTTTAGCATTCCTGACAGCTACAGTGTCTATAACAATGGAAAACCACTAGCAGAAGGTTCAAATGCAGTACACATCGTAAATGAAAGTAACAAAGGTGTAGCCATGGTTGAGCTGGTAAAAAAAGGATTGTTTCCCCTTGATGAGTATGAAGTTAAGTCTCTTCGTGAGCTGTTTTATATTTTATATAGTAATGTACCGAGTGATAACAAGGCTGTTACTGAGTTCAGAGCTATGCAAAAATCTAAGGATTTTAAAATTACTGAACGTAATGGTTTTGTATTTTATAGGGTTAATCATGGTGATCCACAAGGAGTTAAAGTAATGATCTCTACACCGTTAAATGATGAATTGCTAGGCATCTCATTTGACCCCGATGAGGCATTGATAAAATCCGTGATTGACTCATTGAAAATTAAATAGCAGGGTGGATGATTAATAGCATAATCCACCATTCTCCAAAAGCTTGTCGGGTTACGCTATTGCTCGCCCAACCTACATTACTTAACTTAATGGCCATGACGGAAATCGTGGGTGTGGGTCGATATATCGCCTGTTAATATAGATTTACTTAGACCTGTCTATTGTTTATTAAATAAAACATTTTATAACTCGTTATTAAAGATCCCAATGAATTAGCCAATAAATCTGAAATTCTCGTCAATAAAGCTTTGTTGTTGTTCTGAATTAACTCTAGATTTTTTATACCTTGATCAGTAATCATAGATTGCAGCTTTAACTCACCTTGTTTCAACTGTAACGTATAGAGTAAGCTGTTTTCCACTAAATTTCGTTTTTCTCCAGGCACTGCTTTTGATGAAGCCAGCCATTCGCTAAGACCTAGGTGAATTTTATCTAAAAAAGAACTTATTTCTCTTTGACTCAGAAACAACTGTTCCATTAACAATTGTTCATTGTGAAGAGTAATATTATCCCTTTGTAATCGTACATGATAATTTTCAAGATTACGCTTCATTACTGATAACTCAGAAAGTAATGAGGGTTTTTCACTAACATCTACACTAATGCGCGATAAATCTACTTGCTTTCCATAGCACCGAATCAATTGATCCCATATAGTTGAATGACATAACATCTGTTCATTCAATTCGGAATCAATTAAATCAAATGCATTGATGACTAAATGCTGATCTTCAATATTTAGTTCATCAATTGAAAGCAATTTAAGAACAACCTTCTCAGCAGTATCGCAATTAAAAAACTGAAGAAAATGTTCAATTGATTTCATTTTTCCTCCTATTGATAGGGTGATACCAAAGATTCATCAGCATATTGCTTCGTTTCTTTTGTTAGTTGTGTCAATTTATCCAGAGCATTATTCATACCGTTATCTGGTTTTTTATTAACTATGTCAGTAATAAAAATATACAGCTGAGTAATAGCTTGCTCGTTTTGTACCAACACATCTCTTGCAATTTTTTTTTGTTTTGAGAAGAGTGTTGCCCATTCCTGTGCTAAATCATTCTTTTCTTCTTTACTGTAAATAGATGCTTCATACGTTATTTTCATATTGATAGGCTCAACACTTTTCATCACTAAATAATAATGCTGTAAGTTACCCTGTATAGCTTGGTAAACTTGCTCTACAGCACATCTATATTCATTAATAATTTTTTTTTCTTCATCAATATCAAGAGAAATAACGTCTTTAAAGTTTTGAGTCAATGCTGTTAATTTTTTAAGCTGAATTGCACCATTTTTATTGGGTAGTGATTTTAGTTTTTTCTCCAGAGAGAATGATTTTTTGGTTATAGCAACATTACCTTTAACCTCATACTTCTCTTTATCTTTATCTTTATCTTTATCTTTATCTTTATCTTTATCTTTATAAGTATCTAAGATCAATTCTAATTCTGTTTTATTATTTAAAAAATAAAACATTTTATACCCTCCATAAATTAATAACTCAATAAAAAATGATGATTTTCCTAGAGCTACACTTAATAATACAAATAGAAAAAACCAAAATAATATTTTTTTTATCATAATATATCTCCTTTTTTTAAATAAATAATATTTAAAACTAAGCAAATTTATTTATCCGTTTTGAAATATTTAATAAATTTTGTTTAGCAAGCTTTACTTTGTTAGCACCATCACTATTTATAGAAATAATTTCAGCTAAAAACACATCTAACTTTAGTAAAACTTTCTCATTTTCGAAAAGTAATTTATTAGCAATAATATAGTTATTATTCAATAATTCATACCGTTGTGTTAATGTTTTTTCCTCCTGCTTAGAATGCCATTTACCAGCTTGAATCCTTTTAACAAAAAATTCATTGTCTATAGTATTATTGCATTTAATAGCCAGCCAATATTTTTCTAAATTATCTAAAAAACATGAGTAATTTTCATCCAAAACATCCATATATTTAATATAAGTAACCTCATTACTATTAAACCTGTTACTTAAAATATCATTTATTTTTTCCTTTCTATCTTGAAGTTTTTTTAGTTGCCCAAGACCTTCTTTATTATTTATAAGCTGTAGTTTTAAAGATATATTTTTTGTTTTTTGTTTAAGTTTATTTATATTTTTTTGTGTTGCTTTAATTAGTGTCGATTTAATAATTTTTATAACCTTTAAAATTAAAATAACAGCTATATATATAAAATAAATTATTAAGCCTAATAGTACCGGTAAAATATAAAACACTATAACCACCTCCTTATTATTTTTGTTAATAGACAATATAAAATTTTTTATAAATTTATTACAATTATTGTTTGTTAGATAGCACTTTTTTAACACCAATAAATTTTATTTTAAACATATTTTTTATTGTCTCTAGTTATAAGTCTAATTATTTTTTAACAATTAATTATTTAAAGACTCTTATTTACTAGGGTTTTTATAACCTATTTTTATTAAAAATTACTTTTAATTTATTAATTAATAATTCGAAGATGTCTTATACCACTATCATTAAGTGAACAAATTTGGTAGTAGGGGCTTCCAGCCGTGACAGAGACAAGATCATGAAAAACAGTGACTAAAGCCCCTTCTACAAATACTGATTAATCTCGATTTAATGAGTAAATTCCTTATAACCCTACACTCAGCCGATTTTTCAATGCTAAATCAAAATTTTTCATTTTTCTTCTACGCTTGAGTTTCCTTTTCAACAAGATCATTTTTATCTTTCTTTGAATGTAATTTAGAAATATTTTCATGATTAGGCTCCTTATTTTTACTTAGAATTTGTTCAAGATAATTACGAACAGGTTCTTAGGAATACGAAACAAATAACTTACATCTAATGACTTACCTTTAGGCTCATCTTCATTTGTTATAGCAGCAGTTATAGTTCGTATAGTTAAGCGGGTATTTTTTGAATATATTGTTGAATCAGCTGCTTGTACTAGAAACCATGTACAACTGCGTTTTTAAGCATTATGGGGGGTTGGCTAAAAAATATGAAGCTTAAAACCGTTTAGTTGTCGTGTTTAATGGTTGAGTGGAATGAATTAATGGGTAAGAGGTATTTTTGAAGTAGACCTCAGAAGGCGCTTAAGTGACGTATTTCCCACATGCTCCGTGTTACTGCATTTAAAGAGTGGGAATTTGCACCTATACCAGAACTTCTTGCTCAGGCAAAAAACCTCCGGCCTGCATAGACCACATTTTTGCATAATGACCTTTTAGATTAAGCAGTTCATTATGATTACCATCTTCAATAATTTTTCCTTCATGAAATACCAAAATACGTTCTAAATGAGCCAAAGTTGATAAACGATGAGCGATCACCATGACGGTTTTATCTTTCATTAAAAATTTTAAACTTTCCTGAATATGGCTTTCTGTGACAGAATCAAGTGCACTGGTTGCTTCGTCCAATAATAAAATTGGAGCATCTTTCAAGATAGCTCTGGCTAAAGCAATACGCTGACGTTGACCACCAGAAAGTTTAACGCCTCTTTCTCCAACTAAAGACTCATATCCTTCTTCAGATTCAATAATAAATTCGTGCGCATGTGCTTTTTTTGCAGCACTAATTACTTCTTCATCACTTGCTTCGATACGTCCATAGCGAATATTTTCCTTTAAGCTTCGGTGAAATAGCATCGGGTCTTGGGGAATCATGGCAATGCTATCTCGCAAACTTTCCTGAGAAACGGTTTGAATATCTTGTCCATCAATCAAAATAGTGCCTGACTGTGGTTCAAACAACCTTAGCATTAAATTGAGTAAAGAACTTTTTCCGCTGCCAGAAAAACCAACAATACCGACTTTTTTACCTGAGTTAATAGTAATGTTTAAATCTTTAAAAACGAGTTTATCAGGTGTATAACCAAAATTAACATGCTGATATTGAATAGAACCTGTCGATACTTTTAATATGGAAGCTTGCTTTTGGTCGATAACATCATGAGGTGAAACGATAAGATTCACACCGTCTGTAATATTTCCTACATATTCAAAAAATTCCAAAAAACGTCGGCTTAAGCCGCGAGCTTGTTCAATTAACATTAAGGAAAGACTGGCTGACATGGCGAATTGGCTGATTGTCATCCCTTGCTCGCTCCAAATTTTTAAAGCGTATCCAATCACGCCAAACATTAAAAGCATAGCGGCAATAAACTGGAACCATCGAATGCGCTCCATAAACCAAAAGGTTTTACGCGCGCTATTTACTTCAATATCAAGATATTCTTCTAAATAAGCTTGTTCAAAATCACGCCGAGCAAATAATTTAGCGTTCATAATATTAGTAACAGAATCCACAATTTTACCGCTAACTAAACTTCGTGATGCGGCGTATTGTTTGGCATATTTTCGGCATTTAAGCGCTAATAGAAAAGAGATAATTACGTAAATAATGATCCATCCAGCTAGTGTTAGAGCAAGATCTGTATTGACACCAAATAATAAAAACAGTGATACGCTAAAAGCAATCACTAATGGCCAAAAATCAAATAAGACAGTCCAGATTGTATGGGCAACACTCATCGATACTTCACTGATACGATTACCTAATGAGCCTGCAAAATGACTCATAAAAAAATGTTGCGAATGTAGCTGGAGATAAGAAAATAATTCGCGACGAACACGTTTTCTAATAGAAGGCCCTGTTATCACAAGTAGAGCACCGCTTGCCCTGGAAAATAAAACAATCCCTAAATTAAGCAAGCCAAAGAGCCACAAAGGGTTTTCAAGTTGTTCCCAGACAGGTAAGCTTTGTGCATGGGCTTTAGCAACCGCATCCATTATTTGCTTTATTGCATAAGGTAAAAGAATACCGCAAGCCGCTTGTCCTGCTTCTAAAATAATCATTAGAAAAAAAGTCCAACGATAATACGTTAGGTAGCGTATGCAAAATTTAAAAGGTGTGGACGGCAACTGTGGCACTTTGGCTGCATTAAGTCTTTTAGTAGGTGTTATGGTTTTCAATATGTAGATAGGAGTTGTAAAAGGATAGTTTTAGTAGGCTCTAATTGTTTATTTACTTCCAGTTACCTAACTTCTCAGGTGTGATTAAAAATGAAGTAAAGAATGGGTAGGTTGGGCTAACAACTCTATCGTTAACCCAACATCTTTAGCAAAAATTGTGTTGGGTTGCCAAAGAGATGGCAGCCCAACCAACTATTTATTATTTACTTCACCCAATAAACCAAAGACTTAACCAAGGCACATAAGTAATAATAAGTACTGCTAGCATTAATATAAGCATAAATGGAATGGTTGCCTGATAGATTTCTGTAATCGACTTATTAAACCGATAACTGGCAATAAAAAGGTTCATCCCTACTGGTGGTGTAAAATAACCAATTTGCATATTAGCAAGAAATATGACGCCAAGATGGATTGGGTGAATGCCATAATTTATAGCAATGGGCACAATTAACGGGACTACAATGACCAGTGCCGAAAAAATATCTAAAATTGCCCCTAAGATGAGTAGAAAAATATTCAGTAATATCAAAAAGGTCAATTTACTATCAACATTACCTTTGATCCATTCAAACAAGTGCATTGGGATTTCTGCATCAACCAAATAATTAGTAAAAGCCAAAGAAACACCTAATATCAGTAATATGCCACCGACCATTTTCATGGAGTCCATAACTACCTTGAATAAACCTTGTAAATTTAATTCCTTATAAATGAAAACTTCAACCAACATAATATAAAGTGCCGTTACCGCTGCCACCTCTGAAATTGCAAGGTAACCGCCAAAAATTCCAAATCCAATAAAAAGTGGTAGTGGTAGCTCCCATGCAGCATCTTTTACGGCGGAAATAGCTTCAGGTAAAGAAAAAGAGGTTTTTTCCAGCTTTACATTCCGCGTATTCCAGCCAGCCCATATTGCAAGCATCATAATCATTAATGTTGCTGGCAGTAAACCCGCCATAAACAACTCTGGCAAGGTAAATTTCTGCCCCAAATTCATTTGTTGAACTATAATTCCATATAAAATCAATGGAATGGACGGTGGCAATAATAACCCTAAGCTACCACTGGTTGTCACTAATCCTAAACTGAACTTTTCTTCGTAGCCATCTTTTATTAAAGCAGGTAATAATAAAGCACCTAATGCGACGATGGTTATGCCAGAAGCACCTGTAAAAGCAGTAAAAACGGCACAGATCACCAATGAGACGATAGCTAATCCTGAAGGCATCCAGCCAAAAAACACATGAGTTAGCTTTAATAAGCGCTCTGAGGTATTGCTTTCCGATAAAATATACCCTACAAACGAAAATAATGGCAGTGCAAGTAACATGGGTGTTTGAGCTAGCCGATAAAGCTCCACTGCAATAATTGTAAAATCAACTTCCTCAGTATAAAACCCCAGCATAGTTGCGGCTAGAATCATCCCAAATAGAGGAACCCCTAGTAGCCCCAACACTAGAATCAAAATTGCTAACAGAGCTATCATCATTTTCGCGTCTCAGGTAAATCAATGACTAAGGCTGATATAGCATAACGCACTGCCATAATAAAAAACGAAAAGGGGATGATTGCCTCGCAAAGCCAATGAGGGATAACTCCAAAGGCAATACCACCATATTCATATTCATCAAGTACAAACTTTAAACTAAACCAGGTAACAATAATGCAGATGAATGAAGTTACTGCGCGGGTGAATCGCACCATGATGGTTTTAAGTTTTTGAGGTAATTTATTAACAAGTACATCAATAGCGATATGTTCATCATTACGACTAGCAACCATAGCACCTAAAAGAGCTAACCATAAAACAGTAATTCGTAACAAAGATTCAGCCCAGATTAGACCTGCCCCCATAAAATTACGCATCACTATTTGTATTACCGCAATCACAATCATCAACAAAAGCAGCCCAATTAATAGCCCTGCTTCTGTTTTTAGTAATAGCTGATGAAATTTTTTTAAACTATTAAAACTCATGGATTAAGTTTTCTATAATCCGCTAAATGCTTGTTTAATTCTTTAACTGTATTAGCAGATAAATTTCCGTCTTTAACAAGTTTTTCATTCGCAATGATACTTATTTTTCTTAATTCATCAGCAGCTTGCTTTGTTGGCTTTAGGAACTGAATACCCAGCTTTATCATCGCATCTTTAGCTTTAATATTATCTTGTCGATTTTGTTGATCCACCTCTTTGATGATTCTCCCCATTACTGATCTTACTATCGCTTGATCTTGTTTAGGGATTTTATTAAAAGCTTTCTGATCTAACGCTAAAACGCCAAAAATATAAGAAAGAGGAAGATCTGTTACATATTTCACTTTAGTGTGCCATTGTAATGCTAAAGCGGCAACAGGAGAGCCTGCCACAATGTCAATCATATTAGTTTGCAAGCCCATAAGCACATCACGTATTGGCAATGGAATCGGTGAGATGGAAAATGCTTCCAATGCCACTAAAGCCAATTTATTATTTTCAGGAACCCATGCTTTACGAGACCGCATTTGACCAAGCTCCTGGACAGGCTCTAAAGACATAATATAAGCCATCCCAATTTCCGCAAGACCCAATGATACAAATCCGTTCTGCTCAAGACCAGCCATCAATTCCTTATCCATTTTTTGCCTAACATAATCAACCTCATCTAATCCATGAAATTTTAAAAGCAACGTATAGAGTCGAATATCTGGATAAATATGGCTTAATGTATTTCCTGTTATTGCTGCTCCGTGCAATTGATGTAGTCGTATTTTTCGTAAGACATCCTTGTCCTTTCCCATAACTCCACCAGGATAAAATTTAAATTTTACTCGCCCTTCGGTTTTTTTCGCTATTTCATCGCCTCCTTCTCGCAATTTTTGCATCCAAAAAGAACCATCAGGTGATAAAGTAGCAATTTTTAGAGTGACTGCTTGTGCAGGGCTGATAAAAATGAGGAATAACAGAGGGACAAAAACGGTCCTCATTAAAAAAAAAAATTTCATATAGTTAAGTATCTTTAGGTTTGAAAGAATATCAAAAAAATTGTTAACGGCTGTTCGTTTGCGAAATTATTTCGTGCGTACTATTACTAAGTTAAAAATAGTCATCAGCACTTTGTAGTAGATTTTTTGCTTGTTGTTGAGCTAATGTGTTGCTTAAAGTAAGTTCTTGTTGTTCTGTTTTAGCATTAATGACCGTATTTAACAAAGAGTCATGTAGATCACGATCGAACATCATTCTTGCGTAATGTTTCGCATATAAGACATGCACCATCAAGTTTTTTCTGTTTGAAAACTGTAATGCCTGTTCAAAATTATGTTTAGCAACATCTGGTTTTCCTCCTAGCGCAGGAGGAACAATACTTTCCATAACCGCTAAATATAAAAAAGCTTCTCCATTTTTGTAATCTTCTTCTACGCTAATCACATGATTCATTAAATGTTTAACTTGAGCCAACTGTGCCACGGCATTCCAGTCTGAGCGGTTGGCTTGTATCCAGTTTATCCAGCTTGTACCTAAGCCATACACAGTATCCAGCTCATTCAACTCAGATCGATCAATTATTGGTGTAAAATCGGTAAAGTTCTTTTCATTTAGCTTACAAAAATCATCTTTATGTATACAGGCAGCGTGTAGTGAAAGATCAAATGCTTTTTTACTCAACCGTTGTTTTCTTTTTGAGTCTTGACTGCCTAGTAAAGAATTGTAGGCAGAATATAAGCTTGCTGTACTCATTAACAGAGCTTCATTATCAGGATCTTTGACTAGTAAAGATTCTTGTAATAGTAGATAGGATGGAATTGCTTCAAGTACAGTTTCAGGGTCATTATGATTTAATATCACCTGTTTTAAATTTATTCCAAAATCGTTAGTTGCAGATGAAGTTAGCAAACTACAACCATTTGTAAAAAGGAAAATTAATATTAACAAGCTATTCTTGATCTGAGCTATAAAGTAAAACATATTTCTAAAGACTTCTATAAATGTTGGTACCGAATCTTTTGATAAATTAATAACAATAAGGAAACTTGCAGAAAAAACCACTATTTATGTTTCTTAATTTGAGCATCAACCAGAAAACCTAGCTAATTCGAAAAATAGTTGAATCAATTTTTAATTATTTCTATGGCAAATCTTTTTAAAAATTATCCTATTATATTAGCTTTAGAGAAATAGAGTTAAGTTTTTTTCGATAAAACATAAGACTATTGATTTATCAAAGAACCGTATCGAAAAGAGTCACAAAAATGAGCTATGACGGGAAGCTGTCTGTAGAGTTGTTGAATAAAAATCGGCATGTTATCATAAATTTTAACTAAAAATAATATTCAAGACGATGAGTTTAACTTCAGAAGAGAAAGAAGCGTGCGCAGACCTATACTTCACATTTACCGATGGTGACAATAGTATGCCCACTCATAAGTGGAATGGCGCAGCAGCCGTTGAACTATCATAAAATGATTCAGAGAATTAAGGACTGCTCTCTAGGTATGGAATGGATTGAGTCACTACCCAACCTTGTTCCTACAAATAACCTATCCACTTCAATAGCTGTTACCAAATACATACTTAGTATTTGGAGAACAAAGATGAGTATTCAGGTTAAAATCAAAATGGGTAAGATTGATGGATCGTGTCTGGCATCTTATACTTTAAGTCATAGGGATAATATAATAAGAGCTGCTTACGGTCTAGGGTCATGAAATTTTTACTAACACTAGTATTAGTCTGTAATATTGCCTTAGCAAAGGATTTCAATACTACACCGCAACCCATTGAAACCATTAACACCCCCGATGGTTACAAGCTTGAATCATTTGATAAGAGATACACCTTTGCAATTCCCAAGGCATACACTGTAAAAAGAGCAGATACTGAAGTTGAGTTTTTAATGATATCATCAAAAGGTAAGATGATATCATCAATTAGCGAGTGGCCTGCCTCAAACAAACTCCTTTTTAACGCTGATGATTTTGGATTAAAAGGAAATCGAGGACAGGTATTAATCGCTCTTTATGATCAGAACATTACAACCAATAAAGAGATTAATAAATTTCGGGAAGAAATATTTAAAATATCAACAAATGTACAAGTATTCAAAAGAGGTGACTTTATATTTTATCAGCAAACTAGAGTTGATAAAGGTCAAATTGAGCTAACAATTTCCAATCTTAATAATGATGACATAATTGGTGTTTGGTTTCTTAAAGGTAATGAAGAATTCTTTATGAATTTTATCAAGACCTTTAAGAGCAATTAAAATATGTCATTACCAAATCTTGTTCCTAAAAATAGTCTATCCCCGTCAATAGCTGTTACTAAATACCTACTTAGTATTTGGAGAACAAAGATCAGTATTGAAGGTAAAATAAAAGCAGGTAAGATTAACAAAAGGTGTTCGGACTCTCATCCTGAAAATTATAGGCGAGAGATAATAAGAGCTGCTTACGGCATAAGGGGTATAGGGTCATGAAATTTTTACTAACACTAGTATTATTAGTCTGCAATATTGCCTTGGCAAAGGATTTTGATACTACACCACAATCGATTGAAACCCTTAGCACCCCTGAGGGTTACAAACTTGAATCATTTGATAAGAGATACACCTTTGCAATCCCAAGGGCATACATTGTAAAAAGAGGGGAGATTGAAAATGAGTTTTTAATGATCATATCAAAAGGTAAGATTATATCATCAATTATTGAGCTGGAAGCCTCAGACAAATCCTTTTTTAATGCCGAGGATTTTGGATTAAAAGGAAATCGTGGGAAGGTATTAGCCACTCTTTATGGTAAGAGCATTACAACCAATAAAGCGATTAATAAATTTCGGGAAGAAATGTCAAAAGTATCAACAAATGTACAAGTATTCAAGAGAGATAACTTTATATTTTATAAACAAACTAAAGCTGATGAAGATGAAGGTGAATTTGTTGATCTAATAATTACCAACCTTATTAATGATGACATAATTATTGCTGGGCTTGTTAAAGGCAATGAAGAATTTTTTATGAATTTTATCAAAACCTTTAAGAGTAATTAAAATATGACTATCTTATTTTTGATGACTACTTTAACTACTCATTAGAAAAGTGATAGCTTCAATCATAACAGAATCTCTGGCTTTGCCAGCTTAAACTAATTCTTAATTAGAATACGGGGCGTTTTCAGACTGATTTCGTATTGTAGAAGGCTTATGTTTTATTTTATAGAATAGGAGACTTATACTTTTATTAGTTATTTGCTTTGGAAATAAAAAATTGATTATTTTTATTAATAACCTTGTTTTTGCTTCAAATGGTAGTCGCTGTAAATCTAAATCAATAGGATGCTTCTTCATACATCTATCTTCTTAAAGAGGTTGAAATGCTCACGCCAATTTGTGCGAGTGACAAGGAAAAATCTGGATTAAAGGCAACTCACAGATGGGTCAAAGAAAATAAGTCGTTTTTAAAAGAACGTTTATTACTTGATGGTGCTCTTCTTTTTAGGGGGTTCCCAGTTCAAAATCAAAATGATTTTTATTCCTTTTTAGAACTTTTTATCGAACCCGATGAAGAGCTTCTAGACTATACGGCGGGTGCTTCACCTCGCGAAAAGGTTGGTAAAAAAATATACACTTCAACTTCCGCACCTGCGTTTGTTAAAATTCTGTTACACCCTGAAATGTGTTACCTTAAAAACTTTCCATCCAAGGTTGGTTTCTATTGTAAACAGTCTTCAGAACAAGGAGGCGAAACTCCCTTGGCTGATGCCCGACAAATACTTAAAGAAATCCCAGATGATATTGTCAAAATTTTTGAAGATAAGGGAATCATTTACTACCGTAAAATGCTGTACCTCAGTTCACTTCGTAAATTTTTTAGCGAAGCTCTTTCGTCTATAAAGGTATCAACCTGGAATTATGCTTTTAAAACGGATAATAAGAAAGATATTGAAGCGGCTTGTAGAAAATCTGGTCTCTCCTACACCTGGAATAGAGATCAATCCTTAACGACTGAAGCCAAGGTTAGTGCTATCCAAAAACACCCTAAAACGGCTGAAAAGACCTGGTTCAATACCATACACTTTTTCATTCACGAAAAATATATGTTTGGAAATTACATGGGCCCCATCATTCGGCTTTTTAGAAAAATATCTGGTGAAAAATTTGAGGTGTTTTTTGGTGATGGTAGCGTTATTCCGCTCTTAATCAAAAAACAGGTTTTAGACATCATTGATAAAAACACCTGGCTCTTTCAATGGCAGGAAGGCGATGTTTTGTTAATTGACAATTATCTTTGTATGCATGGAAGGAACCCTTTTTCCGGGCATAGAAAGATCTACACTGGCCTTATTGGAAAGCCCTAAATAAAGAGATAACTCATGAACCTAGATAAAGTCATTAACGATTATGAATCCTTCCATAAGGATCCCTTAAATATTAGAATTCATATCATTTGCGTTCCCTTAATCATATTGAGTATTGTGGGTATGCTAAATGCTATCCCTATAGTTTGGGGGGGTGTAGGCATCGGTCATATAGTGTGTCTTCTATATTCTAGTTATTATATTTTTTATGCACGGTCGTATCTGCTATCGTGTTTTGTCATGTTTGCATTTCTAATTCTGATAGATTTCTTTCTCGCAAAATTTCCAATCCAGTTATATTTATCCATCAATATTTTGCTTTTTGTTATTTGTTGGATTTTACAGTTTTGGGGACATAATAAAGAAGGCAATAAACCAGCGTTTATTGACAATAAAGAAACTGCCTTTCACTCAACATTCATGGCTCCCATTATGGTCATCCGACATATCAGGAATCTTTTTTAATCTGATAAAAAAGTATTAATGGATAGATCTTATTGACTTGAAGTCAAACCCTGAGCCTTAAAGGCTGCTTTTAAGAGCTTGTCTTTTTTTCCAGTCAAACCAGCTTTGTGGTGATAGTTTATTCATCAAGCGGTCAAGGGATGACATAATGATTAAATTATAAAAACCTTGTAGTTTTCCCTGCCATGTTTGGCTGGGGCAACGAAGTGAAATAGCACATGAAGCTTCGTCATAAACAAAATGATGCCAGTAACCACTTGGTATGTACAAAGTTTCTCCGGGCTCAAGTGTTACACGAAAACCTTGGGTATCTTTTAGTCTTGGATGTAATTTAAAGTCAGGCTGATGAACATTAACATAACTTCTGCAAGTGAATGGGTAGCGATGAAGGTTATTTCCTTGTTCAAAGGGATACAAGGTTATGGTTTTTCTACCAAAAATAGCGGTATGAAAAACATGTGACATATCAATGTCAAAATGCATTTGTGTTACTGAGCCCTTACAGCCAAAAAACATAAAAATAAACTGTTTTGATAGCCCATCTACTATAGATGGAAAAATGACATCATCAACTAATGCTGGTATTTCAGATTTAATATTGTATAGAAACATTCTCAAATCTTGAGAGCTTGTGGTCACTGTTTTTATATAGTCTTTAAAAGAAATAAGTTTAGCGTTAGACATGTAGCCTTTACCTGCCTCAACAAAACTTCCATCATAAACCTTTACCTGCTGGCTACCATGCTGGTTTTTAAAAAAATCAGGTGTCCATTTTTTTAAAGCAGGCCATGATTTAGCCAAGTCCTGAATCACCAGAGGTTTGAGAGAAGTAAAATAAGAACCAGAAAAATCTTTCTTGTTGATAGTTTTAACTATATCAACTGGAGCAAGTTCTAAAGAATTTTGTGAAAAATCAGACATGATGCCTATCCAGCTAAAAACTCGCTGTATGTATAAAGAATATCCGGTTGCTCCCAATGAAGAAAATGTCCTGCTCCAGGAATCATTTTAAAAACACAATCAGGAATTTTTGCGGCTGCCTGTTCAATATCACTTACGTCAATAATTGCATCATACTCACCACTAACGATCAACGTGGAAGCTGTAATATTACTTAGCTTTACAAAGTCTTCAATATCTGTTGCTTGCTCAACAAATTTACAATGTTCATAAAAGCTGAGAAAATCTTCTCGACTCATGCCTTTAAACTGCAAAATCATCTGTTTTTTGTGCGAGTCTGGAATATGTTGACCAAATTTTTCTATCATCAAAGGCGCGATTTCATCCGTTTTATCGCCATCGAACAAACCCTGTCCTTCTCTAATCACTTCAATTACGGCTTTACTGGGTTTCGCACCAAAGCTACCCAATATCATTTTGTTAATCAGATCAGGGTGACGAGCGGCTACAGCTGCAGAGATAATTGTCCCCCAAGAGGCTGCGGCTAAAATAGTTGAGCCATTATTGGCCACAGTGTGCTTGACAACCTCATATAAAACATCAATTTGTTCTTCAAATGTTACTCCGGGTTCACCAGATAAAATAGAAGCCCTACCTTGTCCAGGTAAATCAAAGACAACAATTGAATAGTCAGAAACAAAGTGGCTAACGAACGATCGCCAAGCAGCCATTGTCTGTTTAGCCCCGCTAATACAGACAATATGTGCGTCTGCTTCACCATAGATACGGTAAGGTACGAGGAATCGCCCAATGGTGATCTCTCCTTTAACAATTTTCATTAGCTAGTTTTCATTTGTGATAATTTTCAGCACATCCAGCTTGGTTGTGTACGAACCAGTTCAAAGGTAGATGCTTTCAATTTATTATTCTTAATTGCTTATTATAAAGAAAGATTCCAAAACACGATATATTATTTAGTTATATTTTTCTAGAAGCATAAAGTGAAAAGTCATCACAACCCTATAATGTAAAAATTCGGTTTTTTCTTAATCTACTATAAATGATAGTATTTCTTTTTTCTCAAAAAATTATTAAAAAACGTAGCCTGTTCTCAATTATTTATTTTTTAAATAAAAAAGATTGAATACTTTCTTAATTTAATTATTTCCTATTTTTGTTTCAACTAGATAGGAAATATTGGAGTGGAATTGTTTTGAAGGTAAAGGGGGGGAGCGTAAATTATTAATTTTGCCATGCTACTATGCCATTTAATCTTGATGCATCTATTTTAGCGGGATAATGACTGATTTTATCAAATATACAAAAAAACAATCTACCGGATTAGAACCACCCTTAGGGGAGTTTATAGAAAGAAATGGTGTCGAATATGCGGGCATCCATCTATTAATTGATTGCTGGGGAGCTTCTCAACTGGATAATATAAAGTACATGGAAGATGTCTTATGTCGCTGTGTTTCTGCAAGTTTTGCGACATTACTTCATCTTCACTGCCATCAATTTTCTCAGTCTGGCGGGTTATCAGCTGTGGCTGTTTTGGCTGAATCACATATTAGTGTTCATACCTGGCCAGAAAAAGGTTTTGCAGCATTTGATGTCTTTATGTGTGGTGCAGCACAACCTATGAATATTGTTGATGTATTAAAACAAGCTTTTCAGCCCACAGAACTCAAAATTAAAGAAGTCTTGCGGGGTTACTCTAGTAATGAGTAAATTAGAAACTTGATGAAAAAACTATCCTCCTCTTCTCTTCGATATCATGATTTTCTATTATTTACCATCATGGCCGTTTTAGCAGGCTGTGGGTTAATTTATGAATACCTTTTATCTCATTATGCAGGCCGTATTTTAGGTGCTGTGGAACAAGTCATTTTCGCAATGATAGGCGTTATGATTGTATCTATGGGGCTAGGTGCTTTTGCTGCCCGTATTTTCAAATCTTATTTTAATGCTTTTGTCTGGCTGGAACTTAGTATCGCTTTTATTGGTGGCACAGCTGTTTTATTTCTTGCTGCTACCACTGCATTAGCTAATCAGTTTCCGCAGTTATTAATTGAAACTTTTGCTCTGCCACCTGATTTGATCCCTCGTGGAGGACTAGTGAGTTGGGCAAAAAAAATTGCGTCAGTCATGCCATACGTAACTGGATTTATCCTGGGCTTTTTGATTGGTATGGAAATTCCATTAATTGCCAGTATTCGTGAAACGCTGTACGGAGAGTATGTTGAACATAATTTTGGCTCTGTTTATGGAGCAGACTATATAGGGGCAGGCCTAGGAGCCGCAATTTGGGTCATCTATATGTTAAGCCTCCCTCCTACACAGGCAGCAGTAATCACCGCCAGTATTAATTTAGTGGTTGGACTGATATTTTATTGGGTATATCGAGCAAATATTAATGCAGGCGTTATGGTTGTTTTAACACATTTTCTAGTGGCAGGAGTGCTGAGTGTTATCGCCGTCCATGGTATGGATTGGGATAATGCGATGGAAGATCTACTTTATAAAGATAAAGTGATTTTCAGTTCAAACACTCAGTATCAGCATATTACAGTGACTGAGCGCATTATGGATCCAGCTAAACCTAAAATAGTGTCCCTTTTTATAAATGGGCGTTCTCAGTTTGCTAGTAATGATGAAATTATTTATCATTCAATGCTGGTTTCGCCTGTGATGCACGCATCAGCATCGCACAAAAATATTTTGATTATTGGTGGTGGCGATGGCTTGGCCTTACGCGATGTATTACGCTGGAAGCCTGAATCCGTTGACCTGATAGATATTGACCCTGCTATTATTGAATTTTTCACCACCCCAAAAGTTATAAATGATGAAATTATCAATCAAGCATTATTAGATTTAAATCAATATTCATTTAGTAACCCAAGAGTGCATACTCATTTTGGAGATGCCTTCATCAAAGTTGATGAATTAATTCAGTTGGGTAGATTGTATGACAGCATTATTGTTGACCTACCCGACCCCAGCCATCCAGATTTAAACAAATTATATTCTGCACGTTTTTATGCCAAACTAAAAACACTACTGACAGGTGATGGAGCAATGGTCGTACAGTCTACATCGCCATATCATGCTAAAAACACTTTTTTAAGTATTGGTAAAACAGTGAAGTATACTGGTTTTAAAAATGTAGAACAATATCATCATAATGTTCCAAGTTTTGGCGAGTGGGGCTGGACGATTGCGACTAAAAACGGCCAATCAGCAAAAGTTAGAATTATCAATAAGCATGGGTTAGATGTAAAAGATGGCTGGGCAACGCAGGGGGTTTTATTAGCTTCGTTTGAATTTAGTGATCATTTCTTTGACAACATTGATGATATTAAAATCAATAGAATCAATAATCAAGCCGCGTATCAATATCATTTACAAGATTGGGAAAAACAGCAAGGAATTTATAGTCCTACAAAAATAGAAAGTGTCAATTAGCCCACTCTGAAAAAGTCAAAAATTTTGATTTCTCAAACAAAATAAAACCCACACAAATCAGTTTCTACGAATTTTATTGCCAGCAATATCTTTAAGAAAGTTTCCTTTCAATCTAAAACGTATTTTTAGATGGCTTACAGCTTCGGTAGCGACTTTTCTCCTCTAACGTTTTCTCCTTTTATCTGTTGATAAGGGTTATTCCGTTTCAACCTAACATCACCTTGGAATTAATTGAAATAAAACCTTGTGTTTTACCATTAGCCAGATAAGAGTTATGGCAGTTGCATGGATCGCTGTATTCAGGATAAAACTGTCATAACTTCCTAAAGGAGTATTACTAAATAACAAAATAAAATAAATGTGAACTATAAAGACATAAAGGGAAGCCTGCCCGAGCGGTATAACAAGCCACCCTAGTGCTTTGTTAATCGGAAACCAATAATGAGTTAAAGCATAATAGAATACGATAAATAAAGTGATATTATTAAAGATTCTTCCCAGTCCCAGTGTCGGTTTTTGAAACCAGTTTAAATATATTTGACGAAACAATTCACCATCTAGACCAGCTAAATCACGTAAAGGCCAATAAACTGCATTCGGATTATTCAACGCAAGAAATAGAAAAGCAAGGGAAAAACAAGAGGCGATAATAACAAGAATTTTATTTTTACGTTCTGTAATATATCCTAGTATTTTTTCCTGGTGATACCCAACGACCATACCGTTAATAAATATGAGTTGCCAAGTCAATGTTGGAAAACCCCATTCAAATCGCGCGCCCGTTATTCTGAATTGATATTTTTGGTTTATTCCATAAATAATGAAACTTATTACCATCAGCCAAATTGTTTTCTTACGATGTAAGAAATACAGGACAAAAGGAGCCGTAGCAATTAAACCTACATAAAGCCCAATGACTTGAAATTGATGTGGCCCAATTTTTAATAAAAAGGCTTGTTTAAAAATTTCAACCCAAGGCGTTCCATCAGCGGGGTAAAGAAGAAACGCCCTACTCCTCTGCGTATTTGGTATCCAATGAGTCACTTCAAAAACATTAATAAAAGGCAACAACCCTAACAAAGCAATACTCAGGACAATAAAAACATTAATCCTATATAATTGAAAAGAGCGCTTCCATAACTTTATTGCAGAACTTTTAAACCCATCTCGAAGAAGTCGATTTTTATAAACAATACCTAAAACAATACCTGAAAGACCTACAAAACCTTCTGCACTGGAGATGAGTCCAATTCTTTCCCAGACAAACATGCTAAAAAATGAATAATACTCCATATGAACAACGATAACGACGAGCATTATTAGACCTCTTAGAAAGTCTAATCGCAAATCTCTACCACCGCTATTACCAGGGTATTTATTTCTTGAAGTATTTTTATTATTTATCAAAAGCCTAGGACGCTCATTTATTGATACTCCATTGAAAGCCACGTATTAAGAATGAAAAACAAATAATTTATTATATTTATTTTTCTTTTACACTTACTTTTGGTACTAATACTGATAATCCAAAATTGGGCGATACATTAACTAATAGCAAAAACAGTGATGCAGCATAAGGCATGGATTGAACTAATAATACTCCCACCCATAGCTTTCCATTTAAGTTATTAAAATGTTCCAGCGACATCATTGCATAAGCAGCAGACCATAATAAAATCAAAAAAACTAACTCTTGCCAAATAATGATTAATCCAGCTAAAAAAGGTTTATCTTTTTCAAATTTAGGCGTTCTTAAAAAAGGGCGTCCAGAGGTAAAAAGCCCCTGCCAAACTGCTTTTGCAACAGTATGTGTCAACGCTAAACCCGCAATCGCAGCACCCATCGTTTGAAAAAGAGAACAACCTACACGAGCCTGATACAGCCAAACCGTTCGCATTATTTTAAATCCAAATAAACCAATGGTTGGCAAAATAAAGGCATTGACAGGAAGCTCTCCATGTATCGGATCTATTAATATTTGAGCGGTCAAAATCAGACTGGCAAAAGTAAATAATAAAGACAAAGCATCTGAAAACCACGGTAACCAGCCTGCAAAAAAGTAATATCGTTGCGAAGGGGTTAAATCTGTTCCACTTCCTAACAATAAAGCCTTCCAGTGACGTTTTAATATTTGCATAGCACCATAGACCCAACGGTGTCGTTGTGTTGTATAGCCTGATAATGTATCAGGTGTAACACCTTGACCAAATGAATCTTTAACATACACTGAATCATACCCTGCACGATATAACCGTAGACCAAGCTCACTATCTTCACAAATACACCATTCGCCCCACTTTCCGACTTCTTCAAGTGCTGATTTTCTAATTAACGTCATCGTTCCATGTTGAATAATCGCATTTGATTCATTTCGCTGAACCATACCTATTTTAAAAAAACCGGCATACTCCCAATGGCAAAAAGCTTTAAATCCATTTTCTTTCCAGTCCCAATAATCTTGTGGTGCCTGAACAAAGCCCACATCTTCTTTTTCAAAATAAGGAACTAGACTTTTAAGCCATTTAGGATCAACAAGATAATCACTATCAATCACTGCAATGATTTCTGCATCTTTAGCAGTCTGTTCAAGTGCATGATTAATTGCACCTGCTTTATACCCAGGCCAGTTTTCCAAATGAAAAAAACGAAATTTTTCTCCGAGTCGCTTACACTCCTCTTCAACAGGCTGCCATACAGCTGGATCATCAGTATTATTATCCATTACTAGCACTTCAAGATTTGGATAATCTAACTCAACTAATGCTGCCAAAGTTTTTTTCACCATATCAGGTGGTTCGTTGTGGATTGGAACGTGCAATGATACTTTAGGATAAACAAAATCATCTGGAGCAGATAAAGCTTTAAAACTCCTTTTTCCTTTGCGATTCCATAGTACCTCTGAAATTTCCAGACTTTCAACCAATAACACAATTACGGCCATTAATTGCATTGCTAGCAACAGCCCCCAAAGTATGGAGCTCATCGTTGTTTGATATTGACTTGCTCCAATGGAAGCAGTCCATGCTATAGTTGATGCTGATAAATTTGCAATAATGCCAAAAAAAATCTTCCCAGACAAATCCATTTTACTACTAGTAAAAAGGAAAATTGTCATCAAAACCATACTGAAAACTGCAGCACCTAAAGCCCAGTTTTTCCAATTAGGAAGGTCTAACACATCACCATACATTTTAAACTTAGGTTTTCTCTCTGCATTAAACAACCCCCAATAAGCACCAGCAGAACCTTCTAAAACTTGTTTCCAAGGCTGATCAAACGCTTCAATCACATAATAAATTAACTTATCTTCTTTCGCGCGGTTTAAAAAATCCCGGATAAACTTTGCCTGACTTGCCAAGCTTGCTTCTGCCTTACGCTGAGGTTGACCTGCAGATGGCCATCCCGTTTCAGTAATAATAATAGGTTTATCAGGAAAGGCTTCTTTTAGCTCATTATATCGATCAAAAACATAATCTACAGCCTCATCAGCAGGAACTCCTTCCCAGTAAGGTAAAAAATGTGCCGCTATAAAATCCACTTCTTCTGCAAGTTCTGGGTGTTTGAGCCATATATCCCATGTTTCTGATGTACTAACAGGTCGCCAAGTATTTTTTTTAACATGTCTAATATAAGGGATAAGTTCATCCACAGTTAATTCATTTCGAGTAATAGTCTCATTACCGACTATTGTACGAACAATATTAGGATGGTCTTCACGACTAATTTTAATTAAAGTGTCTACTTCTTGCTGAGCTATATTAGGGTCTAAAGTAACCCATGCCCCAAGAGTTACATTCAGATTGTGCTTTGCGGCAAGCGCGGGTATTTTATCAAACCCATTCAATACACTATAAGTCCTAACTGCATGAACTTTGCCCGACAGCAGCTTAAGATCCTGGTCTATTTCTGCCTCTGTGGGGAAATTATTTTTCTGTGGGTTATCATCACGACGAGCAGGATTAAAAGCCACTCCCATCATTAACCCTTCCCATGATTGAACCTCATCCGGTTGATTCACATAAGCCCAGAAAAAAAAGTTGGCCATTACTATTAAAGCAAGTGTAATGATCGAAATTGTTATCCTTTTCATAATTGATTCTTTTAATTTAGTCTAGTTTTTTTAAGGGGTGGAGTTTTCGCTTAATAGCGTGCCAATTTCTTACCGATAACATTCAGTAGAAACCAAGGTTTTTTACAAGATAAAACTTCTATTATTCCACTTTTTGTGAGCCACTTCAAAGAAAACAACCCTTTTAAAATTGTTTTTATAATAAATATACACTTATACAAATAAGCTCAATTTTGTTAAAGGTAAGCTCATTTCTTAGATAAATACCAATAAATAACTACAAATAAGTCTAGATATTTTCCTTTGTCTAAAGATACAATAAACAAAGTAATGATGTCTTTAGTTACTTTTCCACATTATAAAGATATTATAAATTTTAACTTTGTTGGCCATATGGCTATTTTCTATCGTTAACTCTGACTCAATTCTAATGAAAAAGTTTTTATTTTTATTCATTCTTTTGTTACAAGCTTGTGGACAAACAGGCCCTCTATATCTTCCAGATCAAGAGCCACCTATCCATAAGGACACCGAAGAATAAAATGGATTATTTTGATTACAAAAACAATAAACTTTATGCTGAAGACGTCCCAATAGAGGATATTATTAAGCAGCATGGTTCTCCTTGCTATATCTATTCTCGTGCTACCTTTGAAAAACACTGGAGCGCCTTTAATTTAGCCTTTTGTGAACACCCACATTTGATTTGTTATGCAGTTAAAGCCAATTCAAATATTGCAATTCTCAACCTTTTAGCTCGTTTAGGTTCTGGATTTGATATTGTTTCATTAGGTGAATTAAGCCGAGTACTAACAGCAGGCGGCGATCCAACGAAAATTGTTTTTTCAGGCGTCGGCAAGCGTGAAGATGAAATCGTTGCTGCCTTAAAAACAGGCATCCGCTGCTTTAATATTGAAGCCAGTGACGAGCTTGACCGAATCAACCAATTAGCTGGAAAAATGGGGGTTATTGCTCCTGTTTCATTCCGAGTAAACCCAGATGTTGATGCAAAAACACACCCTTATATATCAACAGGACTGAAAGAAAATAAATTTGGTATTGATATTCAACAAGCATTAACAGAATATCACCGTGCCTCCAAAATGGATAATATAAAAATTATTGGAATAGACTGCCATATAGGCTCACAATTAACAGAAACGGCGCCATTTTTAGCTGCACTTGATAAGGTGCTTGATATTGTTAACACCTTAGAGCAAGTTGGAATTAATTTACATCATATTGATTTAGGTGGAGGACTAGGTATCCGTTATCAAAATGAACAGCCGCCAGAACCTGCTGAATATGTTGCAGCAATTTTAAAACGTTTAGGCAATACTGATTTAGAAATCGCTTTAGAACCCGGCAGAGCCATTGCTGGTAATGCTGGTGTCTTAATTACTCAAGTAGAATATCTGAAACCCACTGAACACAAAAACTTTGCCATTGTAGATGCAGCAATGAACGATTTGGTGCGTCCATCCTTATATAACGCCTGGCAAGAAATAATTCCAGTCAATAAACGCAGTTCCGCTGCTGAAAACAAGTGGGACATAGTCGGCCCAGTCTGTGAAACAGGCGATTTTTTAGGAAAAGATCGTGACCTATGCTTGGCTACAGGTGATTTATTAGCCATACGTTCCTCTGGAGCGTATGGTTTTACCATGAGCTCAAACTACAATTCAAGACCTCGTATCGCAGAAATAATGGTCGATGGAGACAAAATACATTTAATCCGAGAACGTGAAAGCATTCCTCAACTTTGGGCAGGGGAAAAGCTACTCCCGTAAATTATGATTACTTTTACAAAAATGCACGGTTTAGGTAATGACTTTGTTGTTATTGATGCAATTAATCAATCTATTTCACTATCACCTGAACAGATTCGGTTGATGGCGGATAGACATTTTGGCATAGGTTTTGACCAATTACTACTGGTTGAAAAACCAGTCAGCGATAATGCAGATTTCAATTATCGAATTTTTAACGCTGATGCCAGTGAAGTTGCACAATGTGGAAATGGCATTCGTTGCTTTGGCCGATTTGTACATGATAAAAAATTATCAGATAAAAATATAATCAGAGTCGACACAAATGTAGGACAGTTAATACTAAATTTTGATGAGGACGAGCAAATTACCGTCAATATGGGTATTCCATTACATACACCTGCAGAAATCCCAATAAAAACTGATCAAGAAGCTCTTTTTTACACACTTTTTGTTAATAATACAGAGAAAACTTTGGGCGCAGTATCAATGGGTAACCCTCATGCAGTGTTACAAGTAGATAACATTAACTCAGCTCCCGTAGCCAAACTTGGTAAATTACTAGAAAACCACCCTTTTTTTCCAGAACGAGCTAATATAGGCTTTATGCAAATAATGAACCGACAGTCTATTAAACTACGCGTATATGAACGCGGTGCAGCCGAAACCTTAGCCTGTGGTAGCGGGGCTTGTGCAGCTGTTGTTATAGGCATAGAGCAAGGCTTACTGAATAAAGAAGATATTAATGTAGAGCTACCTGGTGGGCAACTATTAATTAACTGGTCTGGTCGAGGTCAGCCAGTATTTATGAAAGGCCCTGCAGTTTCAGTTTTTGAAGGACAAATAAATTTATGAATAATACCAATCCAAAAGAAGATAATTCAGATCAAGAGGATCTTAGTTCAAAAAAAGTTGAAGAATATTTACATCATCACCCTGAGTTCTTTCATCAACATCTAGATTTATTAGAAACTTTGAGCATCCCTCACCCTAGTGGGAACGCAGTCTCTTTAATTGCCAAGCAACTGGAGTTATTCAGATCAAAATATCACGATTTAGAAAGCCAGCTGACTGGTCTGATTGAGATTGCAAAAGATAACGATACGTCTTCCAGCCGAATGCACGAGCTTACACTTGCGTTGCTAGAAGCTAAAAATATTGAAGAAGTTTCTAAAAACCTCGACAAAGTTTTCACAGACTGTTTTTTAACAGACTATTCTTCTATTCGTATTATTAAAAAGTTTGATGAAAAGCCTACTAATAACATTTTTGTAAATGAAAATGATGAAAACTTAATCTATTTTGAAAAAGAACTTAATTCTAGTCAATCCACCTGCGGCTTACCCACACTAGCCCAAGCTAAATTTTTATTTGGCAATACTGTTGCAACGGAAATAAAATCTTGTGCTATTATCCCAATGTCCTTTACCAATCTGGAAGGACTGATTGCCATTGGCAGCAAAGATGAAAATCGTTTCCACTACAGCATGGGAAATTTATTTCTGACTCAAATGAGTGAGGTCATAGCAACACGTTTAATCACTCTTTTAGACAGCGAAGGAACGTGCAAGGAATAACCAAAGCAACTGATGCTGAGTTTTTTTTCGTATTTAAGGCATTCCAACAGACACATAGCTGGTGTTGGAACAACGCTGAAGACGAACAAAAAGACAGGTCAGTTATTTTGTTATTTCTTTCACGCTCCTAAATTCTTAAAATGGATGTTAATGCTCAACAAAACCTTGACGCTTTTTTTCAATACATGGAAGTCGAAAAAAGGGCTTCTACTCTTACTTTAAAAAGTTACCAGCGTGACATTAAGCAATTAAAAACATACTGCTCAAAGCGACAATATCAAAACTGGGACTTGGTTCAGCCCTCAGATATACGTAATCATATAGCAGATCGACACAGAGACGGCATTAGTAGTAAATCTTTACAAAGAGAACTCTCTGCAATTCGGAGCTTCTATAACTATCTTCTAAAAAAACACATCGTAAGCAGTAACCCCGCTAACCATATCAGAGCGCCCAAGCAAGACCGAAAACTTCCTAAAGTATTAGATGTTGATCAAATTTTTGGCATCCTCGAGACATCCCCGGATTCTCCCTTAGAAATACGCGACTTGGCAATGTTTGAGCTATTTTACTCATCAGGACTACGTTTAAGTGAGTTAGCAAATTTAAATAGTAAGGATATAGACTTTACTGATCATTCATTACGAGTTAAATATGGGAAAGGAGGGAAACAAAGGGAATTACCCATTGGAAGTAAAGCCATAGCTGCAATCAAAAAATGGCTTACTTATCGCACTGAAACAACAGATGATGCCCTATTTACTTCAACAAAAGGTCAGCGATTAGGTCAGCGTAGTATTCAGCTTCGTTTAGACAAGTGGTGCAAAAAAATTGGTTTGCCTGAACATGTCCACCCCCATATGCTAAGACATTCTTTTGCTAGTCATCTATTGGAGTCTAGTCAAGATATAAGAGCCGTCCAAGAGTTACTTGGTCATAGTAACCTAAGCACAACTCAGATTTATACCCATTTAGATTTTCAACATCTAGCTGATGTTTATGATAAATCCCACCCTAGAGCTAAAAAAACAAATCACTCAAAATAAAACTTAAAATCCTTGCACTTAGTAGTCCATGGTTCAACAAATCATAAATGTACCTAAAATAAAGATTCGAGCGACCTGTATCACACTGTTAACCAAAAATGATACTTCTAGTTTATTTAGACGGCATAAACTGCAATATATCTATACTTATTAAAAATCAAGTCTAAACTTGTTTAAATAAGTATAAATTTAAAATTAACACCTAATTTCCAAAATCCCCCGCTCTTGGAGACACAAATGTTTACATCACCAGCAACTGCTTTAATGAATAAATTTAGCTGTTCAAAAAAAATGCTCATTATTTCAATTGCATTTATTACCCCTTTGCTGATTTCAATTTATTTATTAGTTAGTGAAGCATTAATTTCTATTAGGTTTGCCCAAAAAGAACTAATGGGAGTTGAGTATATTGTACCCCTTCGACAGCTTATTCAGCATTTTCCAGAACACAGAGGAATGTCCAATGCCTATTTATCTGGAAACAAAAGTTTCAAAGAAAAAATTCTAGCAAAAAGACAACAACTATCTAGTGACTTTGACTTAATTGAGAAAATAGATCAACGCATTGGAAAACAATTAGGTACATCATCAAAATGGAATACTATTAAATTAAATTGGGGGCGTTTAGAGTCAGAAACATTTAATCTCACAGTAGAAGACGCATTCAAGAGACACACCGAATTAATTTCTGAGGTATTAAATCTAATCAAATTTTCAAGCGATGCTTCAAATTTAACCTTGGACCCAGAATTAGATAGTTATTACATAAATGAAGCCATTGTTAATTTACTTCCTCAGGTAATCGAAAACCTGGGTCAAGCAAGGGGTGTTGCTTCTGGACTAGCGGCAAGGCAAAAAATATCTACACAAGAAAGTATTAAGTTATCATCACTCATTTCAACTGTTCAAAAAAATATTAGTGCCTTTAAACGGGGAATGCAGGTATTAAAACAATCTAACCCGGCATTATCAATTAAAATTGAACGCCAAGTTAACCAATCAATTTCTGAATCAGAAAATTATCTAAAGTTTCTCAGTGATGAAATTCTAAATGCAACCAATATTACCATTAATTCATCCAGTATTTTTTCCCGCGGCACTACAATAATTAAAGCAAATTTAAATATTATAGATACTCTTGTCCCAGAATTAACAATTTTGTTAGAACAAAGAATTCAAGAGATGTTTAACAAAATAGTACTGCTATTAATTTTAGTGACTAGCATAACCTTATTAGCTATATATTTATTCTCTGGTTTTTTTCAATCATTTAGTATTGCTATTAAAAAGTTAAAAATAGCGGCTGATGCCATGGCTTCTGGTGATATAACCTCAAGAGTATATCTAGATAACGAAGATGAACTTACCGATTTAGCTCATTCTTTTAACTCCATGTCTGATCAGTTTTCTGACGTTATTAAACAGTTGGATACTTCAATTATTTTATTAGCAAAATCTTCTGAAGAACTTTTAAAAACCAGCAAAAAAACAAGTGCTGGAGTTCATCATCAACAAGAACAAGTTGAACAAGTAGCCAGTGCAATGACTGAAATGGCTGCTACCGTTAAAGAGGTCGCCAATAGTGCAAATGAAACAGCATCTGCTACTCAAAAGGCTCATGGCACTGCTTTAAAAGGGCAGTCTCAAGTTGAAAGTACGACAAAAGTCATTACTTCTTTATCTGATGAAATTGATCAAGCTACTCATGTTGTGCAAGAACTTGCTAATGATAGTGAAAAAATTGGTAGTGTTTTGGGTGTTATTCAGGGTATCGCAGAACAAACTAATTTGCTTGCATTGAATGCAGCCATTGAAGCAGCAAGAGCAGGAGAAAATGGCCGTGGATTTGCCGTTGTTGCTGATGAAGTTCGAACGCTGGCAAGTAGAACACATGAATCAACTGAAGAAATTCAAAAAATGATTGAACGTTTACAAACGGGCACAGAAAAAGCAGTTTCAGTGATGTTGGAAGGTAAAAAGCGTTCAGATAATACTGTTGAAGAAACAAATAAACAAAATAGTTTTCTTACTGAAATAGTTTCCTCTGTTGTGACGATAGATGAAATGGCGACACACATAGCTAGCGCCTCAGAAGAACAATCTGTTGTTGCTGAAGAAATAAGTAATAATATCTGCAATATCAACCATGTTACTGAACAATCATCTATAAGTGCAGACCAGATTAGTCAAAATAGTGAAAAATTAGCTAAATTAGCTTCAGACCTTAAATCTTTAATTCTTCGGTTTAAAATTTAGATTACCTCTATTAATTGAAAATGCTTTAACTATAAGTAGCTTATAGCAGAGTATGACAGTTACCCGTTTTTAAAGAACTGTAACTGATACTTCCCACAATATCTGTACACAATCAATTTTTCGAGTTTAAATGCTGTCTTATTCAAGATTTGTAATATAATGATGCGTTTTTAAAATTCCTTAAGATATTTGCCATTTCATAATCGTATCCTTAGGAATTGATAAAGCCAAAGAATTATAATAAAACTGGTCTTTATTTGAGGAGATTATCAATGTGTTGGAGTGGTGAAGCATCAGCCGTTTTGGCTGTCGCGGGCTTAGGTACAGCTGCCTATGTCGCATATAAAGGGGAATCTAAGGAGTTATGGATACCATTAACATACTTTGCTTTAATGGAATTATTACAAGCAGCAACTTACGTTTATATTGACTTATGCGATAACCCTACTAATCAAGTACTGACTCTTTTAGGTTATTTACATGTCGCTTTTCAACCATTTTTTGTCAATATGGTTGCTATGTATTTTATTCCAGAAAGTGTCAAGTTAAAAATTCAAACGCTTGTCTACACTCTTTGCACTGTTAGCACAGTAGCCATGTTAATTAAATTATACCCATTTGCTTGGGCGGGTGATTGTGTAATTGGCATCGAGGGTTTTTGCGGCCCACAGGCATGTTCTGTTTCTGGAGACTGGCATATTGCCTGGCAATTACCACTTAATGGTCTTATGTCTTCACCTGTTGATTGGTTATTTGGGTTCGAATGGGGGCTGCATGTTTTTGCTTATGCTTTAGCTGCCTTCTACTTACCTTTTTTGTATGGCTCTTGGCGCTTTGTTGGCTTTCATTATTTAATCGGCCCACTCATTTCAGATATTACCACTGACGACCCTAATGAATATGCCGCCGTCTGGTGTTTATTTTCAATTGCACTTTGTGTCTCTGTCATTAAAACACCTATAAGAAAGTATTTACATGTCAAAAACTGGCCTTTTTACCCAAAACAATTATCGCCGGACGATATAAAAAAATAAATTTTAAACTTGGATAAGGGCTCTCTTTTGAGCCCTTTTTTAATCCATCCTTCAATAAATTATGCCCTATTTAGAACCTAATATTGATTACCGAGATGATACTTTAAGAAAAAACACTGAATTATCAGTCGATGAGCTTAAAGCTGATGCAGAAAAACATTATGATGATTGTTACCGTGATTATTTGTTTGCCTGGTGTAATAAAGAAAATTTAGCATTACATTATGGATATTGGGATAAGAACACTGCTTCTCATCACCAGGCATTACTCAATAAAAACCAAGTGCTTTATGATGTATGTGGTATAAAACCGGCAGACCATGTATTAGATGCAGGCTGTGGAATTGGAGGGAGCTCTATCTGGATGGCAAAACAACATAATAATCAAGTAACTGCCATTACTATCAGCCAACAACAAGCCAAATATGCTCAACAACATGCTAATCGACAAGGTGTTTCTGAACAAATTAGCTTTGAAGTCTCAGATTTTTGCTCCACTCCATTTACAGAAGCTTCTTTTGATGTGGTTTGGGGGCTGGAAAGCGTCTGTCACGCCTTAAATAAAGGTGACTTCTTAAAAGAAGCCTTTCGACTCTTAAAGCCAGGCGGTCGTCTTGTTGTTTGCGATGGATTTATTTTGCGTAGACAGTTTTCTGATGACGAATGGAAAGATATTGTCACTTGCTTGAATGGTTGGGCAGTGCCTAATCTATGCTCTCGTGATGGGTTTACTCAATTATTAAAGCAGAATGACTTTCAGGATGTTTCCTTTACTGATATTACTTCTGAAACCTTACCTTCAGCAGACTATATGTTCAAAGTTGCTAAACGGCTTCAACCGGTTCAAAAGATAACTCAATGGCTAGGCTTACGCAGTAAAGCTCAAACAGCAAACTTTAAGGTAGGACTGGCTCAGCATAGGTTATTTAAAGATCAATTAGTTGAATATGGCATTTTTACTGCGACTAAACCATCATGATGGTTATATAAAATCATATTTCGGTACTATTCGTTGCAAAACGTCCCTTAACCTTTGTCATTAGATTCAAAACATAAGGAGCACCACCCATTGCAACAGCATCTACCAAACAATACCAAGCAGCGACTCCACTGGGTGGATTCCCTTGGGTTAGGGTAGATGCAGGGTCAATTGCAGCCCAGTTCCAAGTACCTAATGAAGTCCCTATCAATTCTACCCATGTTGTAATAAAAAATGCACCAAGATAAACCATGGGAGACCGGCCTTTAAACAAATAAAGTAAATAGATACAAAATAAAATAGTCCCAATTTCATCTCTTCGCCCAATGGTTCCAGTTAAAGTCAAAACCGACCAAAGACTACCTGCCAATACAACAAAAATAATAATCTTTCGAGCATTTTTTAGAAAAAAATCTGTTCGGCCTAATACTACAGCAGTCAAATAGACTATTCCATGTCCTGGTGGCACAAACGAAGGAACATTTTCTAGCCGATAGGTATACCCTGCCATAAAAATAGAGGCAAAATGTTCTCCAATTGTGGCAAACAATACGGCAATAAATACTTGTGCTCTGACATATTTACATTCGCCTAATAACAAATAAATTAAGGATAGCCAACCACCTACACCTAGTACATATTGAAGCTCTATGCTTGCGACCGAATCTATTAAAAAGCAAATGGTTACAACAATAAATGCAAATGCAACAATAATGTAATCTCTTTTATTAAAGTTTGCTTCTATATCTACTGGCGGAAAATGTCTTAACATGTACGTTCCTATTCACTTTAAAACTTTAGCTTGTTAACAACAATCTATGTGATTTTTTATTATTACATGCTGAAAAAAAGTCAAAAAATAATCTTTAAATTTTCCAACAAATTCAAATAAAAACATAAGCTACAAATATATACCTTACTGCCTTACCTATAAAAATAGCAACACATGACAACAATAATGGCAATTTTAACCAGCCTCCGGCAAAACATAAACCATCACCTATAACAGGTAACCATGAAAAAAATAAAGTCCAAATCCCCCAGTGCTTAACAAACTTCAGTGATTTTTGTTTTTTTTTAGTAAGCAATTCTTCAGCAGGAAATTTTTTAGCGGTTAAATGACCAAGAAACCATGTGGTCAATGCACCCAACGTATTTCCGATGGTTGCAATAAAGACTAATTGCTCCACATTACTAGTATTTTCTGAAACCATATAAGCTAATACTGCTTCAGAGCCACCCGGTGCAATTGTTGATGAAACGAAGGCACTAACAAATAGACCTAATAAACCAATAGCCTCTTCCTTCATTTAACTTACTCCATAAAAAAAGCCCCTAAAACCGATGGTTAAGGGGCTTTTTGTTTATTACTAATAACTATTTCGGTGGTTCAAGAGTTTTTTTGGAAGAGACTAAACCAATCAGTTTTTTAATTAAATTAATAATTAATCCTATCCCTTTAGCCAGTGATTCAAAAATACTATTAACAATCTCAGACGGGTTCATTCCTTTAAATCTACGCCCCAAAAAAGGCGCAAGAACTAGGCCCACGGCCAACCCAATAATTGTTACGCCAGAAATAATAGGTTCTTTTTCCGCGATAACTTTTCCATCTTTACCTTTCTTCTTTGTAACAGGGGCTACTGGTTCCTCAGCAATACTATTACTATAATCATCTTGAATAACTTGGGCTGTTACACCTGGAATACTTGGCAAATCACCAGAACCCTTGCCAATTTTTAACTGGGCTTTCATCCCCTTTTCCATATGCTGTGAAATATCACAATGCACTAGATAGGTCTTATCATTAGGAGGAAAAATCAGAGTTCCAGTAATCTTACCTGGTCCTGTCACTTCCATATGAAACATTCCTTTAGGGTATAAATATTTAGGTAAACCATGCATCATAAACTGATGACGAACATTATCATCATTAATGAAATGAATGGTTAATTTTGTACAAGGTTTAAAATGAAATTCCTGAGTATCAAAAGCAAACATGGTTCCAGGGAATTTTTCTGAATATTTATGCCCTGCATGAACTGTAATTTCCTCTGTTGCAGCAATTTTACTACACCCTCCAGGTAATGTATCAGTATTTTGCCCCATGATCATCCCGCCATCCATATCCATAAAATGACCGTCACCATGATCCATCAGAGCAGTATGATCTAAAAACTCTTTTTCCGAGTAGGCAGGTGAAGAAATAGCTAATGAAATCACTGTTGTAAATATTATTTTACGAATCATGACTGCTCTCCTTTTTTAGAAGAAACCATTGCCATGATTTTTCCGCGATTTAAAAAGAGTATATAGGCAACAATTCCTAAAAACAAACCTACTATAAAATTACTAACAGAATCATCTGATGTATTTTCATTTGCGTAAAAACTTGCTGGTTTTGGACCATCTTCGACCATCGCCTCTTTACCAGGTGGTGGAGCCTTGTAATCTTTTCCATCAATCTCGCCCAAACTATTCCATGCATCAATGTTTTGCCAAACAGGCAATTTTCTATCATGGAATTTTTTTGTAAACAATGGAGAAATATCTTCTCCAATCCCCATGGGTAAGCCTACTTCATTCAGGTATTTTTTATAAACCAAGGCACTTACATTACCACCAGGATTCATCCCATTCGTTGTAATTCCTTTTTCTCTATGGTCATGAAAAATCCAGATTCCCTGACCATAACTATGTAAACCATCATCTTTAGTGCTGATTAAAAGATCATTACGTTGAGCTGGTGCAATATTATATACATCGCGCATTATCTGAGCTTGAGGGTTGTGTTTAACTCCATCATAATGAGTGATGGTTCCCTTATGCCCATGAGTATGCAGTGCCAAGGTTTCGCCGGCACTATTGAAAATCCTATACTTAATATTTTTATCGGGCTCTGCAACAATAATTGATTCTCTTAGCGTATAGGGGAAAGATCGACCATTCAACGTATAATAATCTTCAGTCGACTCAGTCATGTCATACTCACGATTCATTTTTTTTGCAATCAATCGAGGGTCATTAAACTCTTGAACAATATTGTGCATTTCTTTGTCTATTGCATGGTAATGCAGATCATACTCATTATCATACTCTTCCAAAACTGCTTTGGAAGGATGTCGTACCTGACCTCCACCTACATTGAATGTTTGCACATGGTTATTAGGGCGGTTTTCTTCGACAACAAACATTCCCACTAAACCCATCGCTAAATGTGAATGTGTTTGTACATGACAATGATAAACAAAAGTTCCTGGTTGTCGGGGTCGAATTTCGTATGTTTTGCTTTGCCCAGGCAAAACAAATTTATCACTGGTTTGTGGAACACCATCATTCCCTTCGCCAGAGCTATCAATCCAAGGATGATCTACACCGTGTAAATGAATTGTATGCGGAAAATAATGAGTGTTTTCCAAATGAATCCAGACAGTATCACCCTGTTCAACACGAATAATAGGTGATGGCGCTCTTAATAAAGGGTTTGCATCAGTCCCAACAAAGCTGGTTGTCGCCATTCCACGTGATTTTGGTGCAAACACCCACATAGCTGGCTGTATACCCGGCGCCATATCAAATGTAGGAACAAACCCTTTAAAATCAGGGGAATGCCCATTTAATTCAGTAACTTCGAGCTTAATAATAATATGATCGGGGTCTCCATCTCCATCTATATCATTCTTTTTAATAATCGCATCAGCAGCAAAATATGTATTCATCAATGTCTCCATTGAAATATTATTTGTACCTTTTACTTCTGCTGCAATTTGTGCCGGGTTATCCGGTGAACAACGTAAAGACTCTTGAATCTTTACGCCATCAACTGTTTGAGCCAAACGCCACTCAGGTTCATACCCAGCACATAACGCTTCAACTCCACCATTATCAACTTCTACAGTTTTAGGTAGCCCTACTGCAGCCGATGCCAAAAATGGCATCAGCCCAGCAACAACACCCAAAAGTATACTTAGGGGTTTTTTTTTCATTTTATCTACCTTCAAAATTACTATTATTCCTTATCAGTCAAGGTTGTTGCATCTTTAAAATAACTATCAACTTTCCTTTTGAACCCTTCATTAGAAATATAAAAAGCGTATAGCCCTGCCATAAGTACAAGTAAATACATTAAATAATCAGTTAAGCTTGAAGGTGCGCCAGTTCCTGCTTTAAATGACATATGCGCATCAAGCCTTTCTCCATTATCCTTATGCAAGGTGATATGAATCAAGTATTTTCCTGGCTCTGGAACACCATTTGGTAAAGTCAAAATAACTGTACCTGATTTATGTTTTTTTGCATCTTGAAAGAACACGCGTTTACCTTCGGGCTCTTTTGTTACTTCAAATTCAACAGCCATATTGCGATATCTAGGGTCTTGATAATCAAAAACCAACTGAGTCATTGCACCTGTATCAGGAAGACTTCCACAAAACTCATCTCCTGGATATGATACTGATTGATAGGCTGTATAATGTATCCAGTGATCTGGCTCTAGCTCAAACTTACACTGATCTGTGTCAGTTCCGGCAGCACCACCATGAGCAAAAAGTGCTGATGAAAATAATAACCCCAGAAGACTGAGAAAACTCGTTCTTAAAAAATGTTTTGTGTTCATGATACCTTCCTGTTTTTTATATTTAATTTATAATTATAATTATTTCAAGCTTACATTATAAAACACTACTAACTGCGAGTGTATTTTAACTGAAAATAACATCTAAAACTAGCACAACGCTTAATGCAAAAGAAAAGAAATTGTGCTAAGTAAGATTCTATATCATAACTTTAATTAATGCTAATATAATTATTAAAGCAATTTTATTTGCCAATACTCTTACCTTTCCGTAGACTTTCCCCTACTAAATTTTTACTTGGGTAAATAATGTCCTCTTTACGTGAATCTTCTGAATGGCTCGCTTTAAAACAACATCACAAAGAAGTCATCAACCTTTCAATGAAAGAACAATTTTCTGAAGATATTGACCGTCATCAGAAATTCTCTTTACAATTTAACGATATTCTCTTTGATTTTTCTAAAAATAGAATCAATTCAGAAACGCTTCCTCTATTAATTAAACTTGCTCAACAAGCTAAATTAACCGATAAAACTAAGGCCATGTTTACTGGAGAGATCATAAACACGACCGAAAATAGAGCTGTTTTACATACAGCCCTTCGAAATAGAAGTAATACACCTGTATACGTTGAGGGAAAAGATGTCATGCCTGAAATAAATCGGGTTCTGACTAAAATGCGTCACTTTTCTGAAAAAGTAAGGTCAGGGGAATGGAAGGGCTACACCAACAAAGCAATTACAGATATAGTAAATATTGGCATTGGCGGTTCCGATTTAGGGCCTAAAATGGTTGCCACTGCTCTTGAGCCGTACTCTACACCCAATTTAAAGTCTCATTTTGTTTCTAATGTTGACCAAACAGATATTATCACAACACTTAAACGATTAAACCCAGAAACAACATTATTTTTGATTGCCTCAAAGGTATTTAATACTAAAGAAACCATGACCAATGCACACACTGCCCGAAAATGGTTGCTTAACTCTGCATTCGATAAATCGGCTATCACTAAACATTTTGTCGCAATTTCTACGCATAAAAAAAATGTTGCTGCTTTTGGAATTGATACAGAGAACATGTTTGAGTTCTGGGATTGGGTGGGGGGGCGATATTCTCTTTGGTCTGCAATTGGGTTATCTATCGCCATCTCCATAGGTATGGATAATTTTGAAGAACTGTTAAAAGGTGCTCATTTAGCTGACCAGCACTTTCAAGATGCACCTTTAGATAAAAATATACCGGTTACCATGGCTTTACTTGGCATTTGGTATAACAATTTTTTTAAAGTTGAATCTCATGCTCTGCTTCCTTATGACCAGTCTCTATATTTCTTTGCTGATTATTTTCAACAAGGTGACATGGAGAGCAATGGTAAATCGGTGACTATTGATGGGCAAAAGGTTGACTACAATACAGGCCCCATCATTTGGGGGCAGCCGGGAACAAACGGTCAGCATGCTTTTTATCAATTAATTCACCAAGGCACAAAACTCATCCCCTGTGACTTCCTTGCTGCTGCTCAAGGACATTATGACTCGCCTATCCACCATGATATTTTAATGTCTAATTTTTTAGCACAACCAGAAGCCCTGATGAATGGAAAAACAAAAGAAGAAGTCGAGCATGACATAGGTTCATCCGACCCTTTATTAGTGATGTCAAAAGTATTTCCAGGAAACAAACCATCAAATTCATTCCTTTATAGAAAACTTACACCACGTACGCTCGGAACATTACTCGCTTTTTATGAACATAAAATTTTTGTTCAAGGCGTTATCTGGAATATCAACTCATTTGACCAAATGGGTGTCGAATTAGGCAAGGTACTAGCAAAAGCAATCTTACCGGAATTAAAAAGTGGGGAAACCATCAAAACACATGATTCTTCTACAAATGCGCTGATTAACACTTACAAAAAACTTCGCGACGAACAAAATATCTGAGCCAAAAGAAAGCACTTGTACCTAGACAGCTGGAAGCAAGTGCCCATCAGCCTTACTTGCCTTTTTTGTAAAATGGGGAGAGGTATTTGTTCCTAGTTGCCTTAGAGCCAACTACAATATTTAAAAAAAGCAGCTATATTTATAAAAAACCAGTTGTTCTCTTCTTTCTGTGCATGATGCCCACAAATTTATCAAAACAGCCCTTTAAAACCTTTCTTTGCTTTGTCTTTTTTGTTGTACTTTCCGCTTGTGATAATTATTCTCCATCACACAAAGGTTTTACTTCACTTGAACAAATCAAACAAGAAGGCACAATCAATATACTGACACGTAATCACCCAACATCTTACCCTAAATTTTCAGAGGGTTCGAGTGGGTTTGAATACGATTTGATTATGCTTTTTGCCAATAGGCTAGGTGTCAAAGTTAACTTTATCATCCCTAATGATTTTTCAGATATTTTAAAAAAGATATCATCCAATCAAGCACATATTGCAGCTGGCCTTACAGTTACTCAAGCACGAAAAAAAAACATGCGTTTTAGCTCTACTTATCAGAGTATTAAAGAACAGGTTATTTATCTTTCCGGCAAAAAACGACCTAAAACTCTTACTGATTTATCTCAGGGAATTCTTGAAGTCCCTAAAGCCAGTAGCTATATAGAAAGTTTGGAAGCTTTAAAAACCGAACACCCAGAACTGACCTGGAACACTAATGCAGAACTAAACTCAGAAGCCTTAATGTATTTAGTTAACGAAGGGTTAATTGACTATACTATTGCTGATTCTCACCGAGCTGATTCATTAAAACAATTCTATCCAAAGTTATATTCCGCATTTGATATTTCTACAAAGCGACAACTCGCTTGGGCTTTACCCCTATCAAATGATAATAGCCTTTATAACGAAGTCAATAATTTTTTTAAAGAAATCTCGCAAGATAAAACACTTAAACATTTACTAGATAAATATTACGGTAATTCTAAAAACTTAGCTTATTTTGATAATCGTATTTTCCGCGTACATGTAGACCAACGCCTGCCATCTCTAATATCACATTTCAAACTACAAGCAAAAAAAAACACGCTTGATTGGAGACTATTAGCCTCTATCGGCTATCAAGAATCACATTGGCTAGCCAAGGCAAAATCACCTACAGGCGTAAAAGGGATTATGATGCTCACTAAAAATACAGCGAAACAAATGGGAATTGTTGACCGTACAAATCCCGCTCAAAGCATCAAGGGTGGGGCAATTTATTTTAAAAAGTTACTCAAAAGAATACCCAGACACATTCATCAGCCTGACAGAACATGGTTTGCGTTAGCTTCTTATAATGTGGGGTTTGGCCATTTAGAAGACGCTCGAACTATAACAAAACAAAGAAATGGCAACCCCGACAAATGGTTAGATGTAAAAGCATCATTCCCTTTACTAGCCAAAAAAAAATGGTATAAACAAGCAAAATATGGTTACGCAAGAGGCAACGAACCTGTTCGGTATGTAGAAAATATAAGGGGGTACTTCAACTTATTAGTTTGGCTTACTGAGGAAAATAAAATAGAAAAACAAGTGATGTTACAAAGAAGCCAAGGAGTAATCGCCTCCAAACTTTAACCTAGAAAATTTACAACTATCTTCCAGGCAAAAATCGTATTCCTGTCTATACTTAAAAGATCGATTAAAAACCTTATAATAGGTAATTGTAATGTCTGCCATTGAGCAAAATAAAAAACAAAGTACTAATAGTTTTTTACTACATCCAAATATTGATGAATATATTTTTATTTCATTAGTTGCTGCAAGTTTTATAGGTGAGCTTTTAATGAAAACATCATTATTGGTTGGCTTTTATTACTGGCTTGCCATCACTCCATTTTTTTTTATTTGTTCCATTTTAAGTGAAAAATCTAAAGCTATTCGAACAGGACGTGAAACAGCATTTATGATCAGGTATGAACTTTTTTATTGGGGCAGTGCATTTGCTGCAGTTCTTCTTATCATTACACTCTGGGATTTTGAACGGATCGGCCCTTCTGAAGCAAGCATATTTATCCATATTATTCTAGCCCATACGATGTTTTTAAGTGGGATTGTATTAGGGCTCCGCTTCTATCTAATAGGTATTCTCCTTTTCCTAACAGCATTTTTTAGCATCACTTCTCAATTTTCGTTAAGTTTCAGTCTTGACTTAGTCGTCATTGTTTTTGTTATTTGGGCAGGTTTAAAAGTTAAAACCCAATTCATCTTACCCATCCTAAAAAGAGAAACAGATTTTACAAAAAATAAAGAAGGATACCCAGAAAAAGAACGAAGAACCTCATAAAAGTTAGTTGGACGAAGCCGCTATCGCGGAGAATAAGAGCGGGTCCACCGTATAAATTAAGTGTACCTCCCATTTCCATAACCCTCGTAAAAGAGTAACGTGTAAGCTCTTCAATCTAACCATGAGATTACAC
>JAKIVF010000143.1 GCA_021647145.1 Methylococcaceae bacterium
ACTGGAGAATTTGTTTAAAGGCTATGGCTGGAAACCTTATTTTGTTGACGGCAGTTAGCCAATGGTTATGCATCAGCAAATGGCGACTGTGATGGAGCAATGTGTGCTGGAAATTCGCCAGATCCAGCAACAGGCAAGAAGCAGTGATAATATTACGCGAGCTCGCTGGCCAATGATTGTATTGCGTAGCCCTAAAGGCTGGACTGGTCCTGAAACGGTTGATGGCCATAAAGTTGAAGGCTTCTGGCGTGCACACCAAGTCCCTTTATCTGGAGTTAAAGACAATCCGCAACATTTGCAACAACTGGAAGATTGGCTACACAGTTACCGACCTGAAGAACTGTTTGATGCTGAAGGTCAGTTAATGCCTGAATTAAAAGCGTTAGCACCAATAGGAACAAGGCGTATGGGAGCGAATCCTCACGCTAATGGCGGTTTATTGCGCAAATCATTACGCATGCCTGACTTTAGAGATTATGCAGTTGATGTTGCACTCCCAGGTCAACAAAAAGCCGAAAATACGCGTCCTTTGGGACAGTTATTGCGTGATATTATGAAGTTCAATTCCAGTAATTTTCGCGTATTCGGACCCGATGAAAACACCTCTAACAAACTGGATGCGATCTACGAAGTCAGTAAAAAATTATGGCTGGCAGACTACCTACCAGAAGATGCTGACGGAGGAGAATTATCAATCGATGGTAGAGTAATGGAAATGCTCTCAGAACATACTTTGGAAGGCTGGCTGGAAGGGTATTTATTAACGGGTAGACACGGTTTCTTTTCGACTTACGAAGCTTTTGTCCATGTCATCGACTCCATGTTTAATCAGCATGCCAAATGGCTGGATATTAGTGAAGATATTCCTTGGCGAGTGCCAATTTCATCACTTAACCTATTAATTACTTCAACAGTTTGGCGGCAGGATCATAATGGCTTTACTCATCAAGACCCTGGTTTTCTGGATGTTGTTGTCAATAAAAGTCCTACTGTTTGCCGGATTTATCTGCCACCTGATGTCAATACGCTTTTGTCGGTAGCCGATCATTGTTTGCGTAGCACCAATGATATTAATGTCATTGTCGCCGACAAACAAAACCATTTCCAGTTTTTGGATATGGATGCAGCGATTAAACACTGCACTAAAGGTATTGGTATCTGGAGTTGGGCAAGCAACGACCAAGGGACTGAACCCGATGTGGTGATGGTGGGCTGTGGTGATGTCCCCACTCAGGAAGCACTAGCAGCCATTGGCTTATTGCGCGAATATTTTACCGATTTAAAAATTCGTTTTATTAATGTAGTTGATTTATATAAACTTAGCCCTGCAAGCGAGCACCCACACGGATTATCAGATTATGATTTTGACAGCCTTTTTACCAAAGACAAACCGATTATCTTTAACTTTCACGGCTACCCTTGGCTGATTCATCGTCTGGCTTATCGCAGAACCAATCACAAAAATTTGCATGTACGTGGCTATAAAGAAAAAGGCAATATTAATACCCCATTGGAATTGGCAATTCGTAATGAGATAGATCGGTTTAGCCTGGCGATAGATGTGATTAATCGAGTACCGCGTTTGCAGGTGGCGGGAGCACATGTTAAAGAAACGTTGCGTGACATGCAACTGGAATGCAGTCAATATGCTTACATGCATGGAATTGACAAGCCTGAGGTGTCTGATTGGACTTGGTCTGTACCAAACTAATGATAAGTATCAACAACAACTAAAAACTGAGCAACTTAGGTTAAGTTGCACTATGTTGTTCCATGTTTTTTTTACAAGGTTAATTTTTTTAACTGCTAGAATACTATAAAAGAATGGGGGGTTATTGAAAATAACGTAAAACATCCTTGTCCTTGTTTCCGTCTCCGTAAAAAACGCATTTAGCAGTAATAGCCTTAACTAGTTCTTTTCTCAGGGAGCTGTATAGCAAAAAATATAAACAAAATAGCTAGTACCCCCGCTATTAATACAGCAGGTAAGGACGGTAATAGAGCTATAAATTTTTCACTTCCTGTACGTACAAGTGTTGCTTTCCCCCCCAAATCATCAAACAAAAAAGTAGATTTTAATGAGGCGTACATTAAGGTAAAGACAAAAGCACCTACTAATCCGCCCAAAACAAAAAATAATGCGTCTTTTCTGCCTGTTCCTAATGCTACGACACCTGTGCCGGGGCAAAATCCTGCGATAGCCCAACCTAATCCAAGAATTGCACCTCCAGCGATTACACCTACATAAGATGATTTTACACCAAGATGAGAGACGTCAATAATTCCCATAGCAAGCAGGATGTATAAAGCTAAACTACTTGTCCCAATTGCAAGAGAGATTGTTTTCATTAAGTGGAAGTCTTTTAAACGTAGCATGTCAGTGATTACGTGTGGATCTGCTGCACCTGATTTCTGTAATACAAAGCCAAATAATAGTCCTAAAATAATTGCTAGAAAGATAGTCATATTATTCTCCTTTGTTATACATAAATATTGCTAATGGTATTGCTGTAGCAAAAGCGCTTAAGGCAAATAAATAGCCACTTAAAGATGTTTGCATAATACCGCTCATCATATGCCCACTGGTACAACCTCCTGCTAATCTTGCACCAAATAAAACTAATACACCACCTAAAAAAGTTGTTAGATAGCGCTTACTTGTTGGGTTATCAAAGCGTTCTTTCCAAACATTAGGAGGAGTCGTATTATTTTCCTCTGTTACTTGCAGTTTACTGGCAATAAAGCCACCGGCAACCATTGCTAATACAAATACAAAACTGTAATTCGCAGGGTTAGAAATGCTCTTAGCATATTTACCTCCACTTTTATTTAGATAAGCATTTGAACTCGAGTAGCCAGTATTAGAATCACTACTTTTTACTGTTACGTCGTCAGCGAAAAAATTCCATACAATACCGTCCAAAATAACAAATTGAGTAGAAACGCCTATTGGTTTAACCAACGCGACAGCAAGTATAAAGACTAAGCCAAGAGCGAATCCGCTGGTACGCCAATCCCATTGATTTTGATAGATAAAATTTTTCATATGTTTCTCCTGATTACAAGAAAGGAATAGCACTTCTCTAAATATAAGAATACGATTATATACTAAATAAGGTTATTTATAAATAGTAATAAAGAGATAATGAAAATTTCTCCTAAATTAGGATTATTATTTGCGAATGATTTGACAGAACTGTTTGATCAAATTTCTTTACATAACTTTAGGGAGATTATTTATCATTTATACTTAGTGTGTGGCTGGGGATAATAAAGCTTTGAAGTCAACTCCTTTATCATCAGCATTAAAATTACCCGTTTTTGTAAATAACTAATTAAAAGTTAAATGAATTTTTAAAATATTATTTACTAAGTTGCTTTAATCATATCCGCAGAAGGTATTTTTACTTTATAATTAACAGTTTATTAAGAGTCGGTGCGATTGTGAAAACAGAAGTTTTAATTTTAGGTGGTGGCCCTGGCGGTTATACGGCTGCTTTTAGAGCGGCAGATTTAGGTAAACAAGTGATTTTGGTTGAGCGTTATCCTATTATAGGAGGCGTTTGTTTAAATGTTGGTTGTATTCCTTCAAAAAGTTTATTACATATTGCTGGTGTGATAAACGAGTCCAAGGAGGTCAATATTTCTGGCATTCGTTTTGATAAACCTGAAATTGACCTTGATGGTTTGCGCGAATGGAAAAACAAGGTGACTACTCAACTTACAACAGGTCTTTCTGGTCTAGCAAAACAACGTAAAGTAGATGTTGTACAAGGCTTTGGGCAGTTTATTTCAAAAAACAAACTAGTCGTTGAGCATAATGATGAAACCTTTGAGGTTGATTTTGAGCAGGCAGTCATTGCTGTAGGTTCTAAGCCAGTTAAAATCCCTGGTTTTCCCTATCATGATTCTCGTTTAATGGACTCTACAGATGCTTTAAACCTTGAAGATATACCTGAAAAGTTATTAATTATTGGTGGTGGTATTATTGGCTTGGAAATGGCGACTGTTTATAGTGCATTAGGCAGTAATATTACTGTAGTTGAAATGCAAAATCAGATTATTCCTGGTTGTGATAAGGATTTAGTTAGACCTTTGATGCAGCGAATAAAAAAGAAGTATGACAATATTCTACTGTCAACGCGTGTAGAGTCCATAGAGGTTAAAAACGAGGGCTTAAATGTATCCTTTTCAGGTGATAACCCTGAGCAGTTGTTTGATAAGGTCTTAGTTGCAGTAGGTCGTGTACCAAATGGTCAGTTAATTGATGCAGATAAAGCTGGTATAAAAGTTGATGAAAAAGGTTTTATTCAAGTCAATAAAAAACAACAAACGAATGTTGATAATATCTATGCAATTGGAGATGTTGTAGGTAATCCTATGTTGGCACATAAAGCAGTTCATGAAGGAAAAGTTGCTGCAGAAGTTATTGCCGGCTTATCTTCTGAATGGCAAGCACTAACAATTCCATCGGTTGCTTATACTGATCCTGAAATAGCATGGATGGGATTAACAGAAAATCAGGCAAAAGAGCAGGGGATTGACTATGAAAAAGGGGCTTTTCCTTGGGCAGCTAGTGGTAGGTCTTTAAGCATTGGACGTAAAGAAGGGATAACAAAAATATTGAGTGATAAACTGACGGGCCGAATTTTAGGTGCTGGAATTACAGGAACAAATGCGGGTGAATTAATTTCCGAAGCAGTGTTGGCGTTAGAAATGGGGGCTAATGTCGAGGATCTGGCTCTTACTATTCATCCACATCCTACTCTATCAGAAACTCTGGGCTTTTCTGCTGAGATGATTGAAGGGACTATTACAGATTTATTTCCGAAGAAAAAATGAAAAGAATATTTAACAAAAGCTTTATAACAAATTTAATTGCTATAGCAATTATCGTAGCAGGTTATTTTTCTCCTGTTTATTCAGACCTTATAAAGTCAATTGGTTTTTTTGCCTTATCAGGTGCGATTACTAACTGGATAGCGATACATATGCTGTTTGAGAAAGTTCCCATGCTTTATGGCTCAGGTGTTATTCCAAATCGCTTTGAGGAGTTTAAAACATCAATTAAAGACTTAATGATGAATCAATTCTTTACCGTGGAGAATATAGAACAATTTATTCAAACCGAAGAAAAGCAGGCTGGAAATGTTCTTAATCTTGAGCCTCTACTTGCTGTTGTTGATTACGATAAAATTTTTGAAGGCTTGATTTCATCTATTATGGAATCATCATTTGGTTCAATGCTACAAATGATGGGAGGTGAAGAAGCACTTGTGCCCCTAAAAGAACCGTTTACAGAAAAGATGAAGGGAACCTTAACCGAAATGGTTGAATCAGACCGTTTTAAAGCTGCATTAGAGCAAGGCCTGGATGTTCATAAGATTGGAGAAGATATTATTGGTAAAGTAGAAACAGTGATTGATAAGCGCCTTAATGAATTAACGCCACAATTAGTTAAAGAAATGGTTCAGGAGATTATACGTCAGCATTTAGGCTGGTTGGTTGTGTGGGGCGGTGTGTTTGGTGGGCTTATTGGTGCAGCATTTAGTTTTGCATAAAGATGATTAAGTTAGCTTTTGAAGAATATGGTGATAAGTCTAGTGATTCTTTGCTGCTTATCCACGGTTTTTTTGCTTCATCACGTAACTGGCGGCAAATTGCGAAAAGATTGGTGGATGATTTTCATGTTTATGTTTTAGATATGCGTAATCATGGTTTTTCTCCTCACCATCCAGAAATGGACTACCCAGTCATGGCTGATGATTTAAAAGAATTTATGGATCAGCAAGGGTTAAAATCAGCAAATATTCTGGGTCATAGCATGGGGGGTAAAGTGGCTATGTGGTTTGCCTTAAATAACCCAGAAAAAACCAAAAATTTAATTGTTGCTGATATTTCTCCTGTTGACTACCACCACAGTTTTGATCGTACAATTCAAGCATTGAAAGACCTTCCTTTGGAGAAAGTTAGCAATAGAAAACAAGCTGATGATTTTTTGGCATCGCAAATTGAAGAACAATCTTACCGTTATTTTTTATTACAAAACTTGCAGCTTATTGATGGAAAATATAGTTGGCGTGTGGATTTAGATATTTTTTACCAAACTGCTGATAATATAGTAGGTTTTCCAGCACTTGGGTCCTTAAAACCATATAACAATGAGGTGTTTTTTATTATGGGTGGAAATTCTCATTATACGAATAGAGATGCCATTGCTATGTACTTTCCAAAAGCTAAAATGACCATTTTAGAAGGTACTAATCACTGGTTACATGTAGAAGATCCGGATGGATTTGTGAGTAATGTGATTGAGTTCTTGAAAAACCAGTAAAAGTTATTTCATTTTTGCCGCTATTAAAGAGTATGAAAAATAGCGGATCACATAGATGACAAAATTTAAAACTGTAGGGGTGACTTTGCTTCTGATTAGTTCCTTTGCTAATGCGGATTATTTTACTACGCCTTTACATAAGGTTGAGTGGGAATTAAAGCAAGGTCAGTCTTATTGTCAGTTGTCTCAAGACATCCCTTTATTTGGCATGACAGACTTTATGCATCAGTCTGGTGAATTATTAAGATTTTCAATTAAAGAGAATCGTTTTAAAACCAGTATTGTTAAAGCTAGTTTAACAATAGATAATTCTTCCTGGATTCATCAAGCAAAACCTGGAAAAAAATATTCAGTCAATCTTGATCAGGCAAGAGGAATTCAAAATTATCCACGCCTTAGTGTGTATGGTGAAGTTGCTGAAAATATGCTAGATGCATTACTAAAAGGATTGTCACCTACTTTTAGTTATTTAAGAAAGGCTTTTGATGGAGAAGAAGAGCTAACCAATGTTGCAATTTCTTCAGTAAAATTTTTAAAAAAATATAATCAATTTGCTGATTGTAGAAAAGATTTTTTACCTTATGGCTTTAAAGAATCATTAGAAAAAAGTATTTTTTTTAAACCTAAAAGCAAAGCATTAAATGCTAGTGTTATACAACAACTTAGAGACACAGTTAGATATGTAAACGAGGTAAAAAATACTGGAGTTGTTATTGTTAGTGATACTGAAATTGCAGGCAAGCAGGATAAAAAATGGTTTTTAAAAAGAGCGAAAGGCATTGTTGCAAAGTTGACTAAACTAGGCTTACCTAAAAACAAAGTTCGCATTAAAAGAAAAAGTGAATTAGTAGAAAAAGATAACAAAAGTATTCAAATAGGTGTATTTGGGCCAGATGCCTTGCGAACAATTTATTATCGAAAAGGTAATATTAATTTAACCCAAACAGAAAAAAAACGGTTAAGTGTTCTTGCCAAATATGCAGAAAAGTTTTTACCTAATAGCAAAATTGTGATTAGAAGTCATACTGATAGTAAAGGTTCTAGGGCAGCTAATCGTAGAGTTTCCAAAAACAGAGGGAATGTAATCAAGCAGTACTTGCTTAGTATTGGGCTTGATAAGAAAAAAGTGATTGTTAAAGCTTATGGTGAAAGTAGACCAGTGAGAATTAACCGCTTTGAGGAAGGCAGGGCTGCAAATAGACGAGTCAATATTGATTTTGTTGGATAGGCTGTCATGTTTTTTGTCAACCTAGCGATATATCGTGCAAATTTAGATTATGATATTCTTTTTTAATACTACCTAAATCCTGCAAGCCCATATTTTGAGACCTATTAACCACATAATAAATATTGATAATGGTTTTTTCTGTCATTTTGTGTTCCAGTTTATGAGCAATTGATCAAACGACCGAACTCTAGGAACA
>JAKIVF010000144.1 GCA_021647145.1 Methylococcaceae bacterium
TTTAAGACTTCCAGCACTAATCTACTTTTAAATTCAGCACTGTAGGTGGTTCTTTTTTTGCTCATTTTTCCGCTCCAGTTTTTTTGAAATAGTAACTAAATTGGAATAAGATGTCTTGGTTCTGTTGTCTGAATTTGTTGGGGTATTATAGATATAGGAAATGGGATTGCACTAACCGCTATTGATTGCATTTACAGGTAAAGTCATTTCTACTGCCGTTTTTATTCAGAAGCCATAACGTTTAAACAAAATTACTCCATCTTTTTAACCTGTTTGTTAATGAGTTAAAAGATGGAATATGACAAACTGCCCAAGAAGTAATTTTTTTCAACATCAACTACCCGCGTATGTTCCAAAACTTTATTATGAGTAGAGGTGCTTTCAGCCACAGCTTAAACAGCTAACACCTGAACTATAAGTCCTGTTCTTAACAAGCACTTTAAAATAACCCCAGGAAGTTCTCCCCCCCCTGAGATTATTAAAATCCCTTAAATTTTATTGGATAATAGTTGATTAATCACTAGATACCATTAATATAGACTTTTATTTATATATAGATTTTATTAGTGAATTTCCAGAGAAAATTTGATGTTATTGTTATTGGAGGCGGCCATGCCGGAACGGAAGCCGCATTGGCATCTGCGCGCAGCGGTGCCAGCACCCTATTACTGACCCAAAATATTGATACATTAGGTCAAATGAGCTGTAATCCAGCTATTGGAGGGATTGGTAAAGGTCATTTAGTTAAAGAAATTGATGCGCTAGGTGGAGCAATGGCTCTGGCTGCAGATAAAGCAGGCATTCACTTTCGAACATTAAATGCCAGCAAAGGCCCCGCCGTTAGAGCAACACGAGCACAAGCGGATCGTAGTTTATACAGACAAGCGATCAGAAGTATTGTAGAGAATCAGGAAAACCTGACACTATTTCAACAAACAGCCTCTGATTTCATCGTGAAAGACGGTAGAGTAACTGGAGTCAAAACTCAAATGGGGCTTGATTTTTCTGCTCAAGCCGTAGTGTTAACAACAGGAACATTTTTAGATGGTCGTATCCATATAGGTCTGCAAAATTACAGTGGAGGACGCGCCGGTGACCCAGCCTCAATTGGTTTAGCTAATCGTTTACGTGAACTTCCTTTTCGAGTGGATAGACTAAAAACAGGGACGCCGCCTCGTATTGACGGACGAAGTATCGACTTTAATAAACTAGAAGTCCAGCACGGCGATAAAATATCGCCTATTTTTTCGTTCATGGGTTCGCGCGAGCAGCATCCGCGCCAAATTCCCTGCTATATTACGCGCACCAACAGCAAAACGCATGATATCATCCGTTCTGGCATGGATCGTTCACCTATGTATACTGGCACTATTGATGGAGTAGGGCCTCGATATTGCCCGTCTATTGAAGATAAAGTAGTTCGTTTTGCGGACAGAGATTCACATCAAATTTTTGTTGAACCCGAAGGCTTGGAAACACATGAAATATATCCTAATGGTGTATCAACCAGTTTACCTTTCGATATTCAACAACAATTTATTCAGTCCATGCTTGGGTTTGAAAATGCGGTTATCATACGCCCCGGCTATGCTATTGAGTATGATTTTTTCAACCCAATAGATTTGAAATCATCGTTAGAAACCAAACATATGAATGCCTTGTTTTTTGCAGGCCAAATCAATGGTACTACTGGCTATGAAGAAGCTGGGGCACAAGGCTTAATAGCCGGATTAAATGCCGCACGCCTAACTAAAGGCCTTGAAAGCTGGTGTCCAGAACGTGATGAAGCTTATATAGGTGTCATGATTGATGATCTAATTACTCGTGGTACACAAGAGCCCTATAGAATGTTCACTAGTCGCGCTGAATACAGATTACTATTAAGAGAAGATAATGCTGATTTACGCTTAACAGAAAAAGGTAAAGAACTTGGCTTGGTTGATAATAATCGTTGGCAGGCATTTGAAACAAAACGAGAAGCAATTGCCCAATTACAAAATAAGTTAAGTCATCAATGGGTGAGAACAAATACTGCTGAAGCTCAGCACGCTGAATTTTTATGGGGTAAAACACTTAAAAAAGAAGTCAGTATGATGTCACTTCTTTGTCGGCCTGAAGTTGACATAGAGAATTTATTAGATTTTGCAGGACAAGAAAATATTTCTGAACAAGTAGCAATACAAGTAGCAATACAAGCAAAGTATGCCGGTTATATTGATAGACAAAAAACTGAAATAGATCGAACTAAACGCCATAATCATTTAAAACTACCGATTGATGAGGATTATAGCAAAGTGTCTGGCTTATCAAATGAAGTCAGTGAAAAACTAAAACTTCAAAAGCCCGAAACTTTAGGTCAGGCCTCCAGAATACCAGGCATCACGCCTGCAGCAATCTCTTTATTACTTATTCATCTTAAAAAGAAATCAGCTTAATGGAAACATGTAGAATGATATTGCAACAGGGCTTGCAAGAACTCAATTTAACTGCTGATGAAAAACAAATAGAGTTATTACTCACTTTTATAAAACTGATCGAAAAATGGAATAAAGCTTATAATCTAACCGCTGTTCGTGACCAAGAGGATATGGTTCGTTTACACTTACTTGATAGCTTGGCTATTCTTCCCCACATTGAGGGAAATCATATAGCCGATATTGGTACTGGTGCTGGCTTACCGGGTATTCCATTGGCTATTTTTTCACCAAATGTTAAATTTACCTTAGTTGATTCAAACTCAAAAAAAACTCGTTTTGTACAGCAAGCCATATTAGAATTACAGCTAACTAATGTTTCCGTTATAAATAATCGTGTAGAAAACATACAGACTGAAAAACAATTTTCTTCCCTAATCCTCCGTGCCTTTTCTAATATGCAAAATATTATTACTTTAACTCGTCACTTAATAGGCAAACAAGGAATTGTATACGCTATGAAAGGTCAGATTCCTAGCGAAGAGCTAGTCAACTTTAATGAACAATATACAATTATCCCCATTAAAATCCCTGGTATTGATGCTAAAAGATGCTTAATCCGTATTACAGGGATTAAAAATGGGTAAAATTATTGCTATCAGTAATCAAAAGGGTGGCGTAGGAAAGACGACTACTTGCGTTAATCTTGCTGCATCATTAGCCGCAACAAAAAAACGTGTACTTCTCATTGACCTTGATCCCCAAGGAAATGCCGCCATGGGGTGTGGAGTAGATAAGGATAGAGTCATCTATTCTAGTTGCGAACTATTATTAGAAGAAGTCCCCGTTTCTGAAATATTGATTCATAATAAAGGAATGAATCTTGATATTATTCCTGGAAACTCGGATTTAACTGCAGCAGAAGTACAATTGATGGAAACAAAAAATAGGGAACGAAAACTTTCTGACTCCCTTTTAAAAGTCAAAAATGAATATGATTATATTTTAATTGACTGCCCTCCCTCCCTCAATATGCTAACTATTAATGCCATGGTTGCAGCAAATAGCTTATTGATTCCTATGCAATGTGAATATTACGCATTAGAAGGACTATCCGATCTAATGGATACAATGAAAAATATTCAGGAAAGACTTAACCCAACTTTACATCTTGAAGGTATACTTAGAACGATGGTCGATAATAGAAGCCTATTATCCAAAGATGTCTCTGACCAGTTATTAGACTACTTTAATGACCGCGTTTTTAGAACGTTTATTCCACGTAATATTCGCTTGGCAGAAGCACCCAGCCATGGTTTACCCGTAATGATATATGATAAAAAATCTCGCGGTGCTCTTGCCTATATCGCATTAGCAGGTGAGTTGATTAGAAAACATGAGAACAAATAGATGGCAGTAAAAAAAAGAGGACTAGGACGTGGGTTAAATGCTCTGTTAGGCGATGCAGTTAAAACAGAACCAGATAAAACAAATAATCAAAGCCATCATACTTTACCTATAGAATTTCTTCAACGAGGGAAGTATCAACCAAGAAAAGACATGAACCCTAAAACATTAGGGGAGCTGGCTGATTCAATTAAAGCACAAGGCATAATTCAACCCATTGTAGTCCGCTTAATAGAGGATGATAAATACGAGATTATTGCAGGTGAACGACGTTGGCGAGCAGCCCAGTTAGCTGCCTTACAAGAAGTACCTGTCGTTATCAAAGATTACGATGACCGTACAACAATGGCTGTAACTCTCATTGAAAATATTCAACGAGAAGACTTGAATGCTCTAGAAGAGTCAGAGGCACTAAAAAGACTGACCGAAGAGTTTGAAATGACCCATCAACAAGTCGCTGATGCTATTGGAAAATCTCGAGCTACTGTTTCTAATTTACTTCGTTTACTTGACTTACACAGCGAAGTAAAACTATTGCTAAGTAAAGGCTTACTAGAAATGGGACATGCCAGGGCTCTACTTTCTTTAGATGAAAAAAAACAAATAGAAATAGCCAACAAAATTGTTTCTCAAAGGTTGACTGTCAGAGAGGTTGAAAAAATAATCAAGGAACTTGGAAGTGAAAAAAAGGTTATTCAAAAAACGCAAGACTCTGATACCTTGCGGTTGCAAGAGCAATTAACAGAAAAAACGGGAACAAAAGTCACTATAAACCATCAACAAAATGGAAAAGGAAAATTAGTTTTTAGCTATACCAGTCTAGAGGAATTAGAGGGTATTATTGATAGAATTCAATAGGTTATTAACTTATCCCTATAAAATTATATTTATCTAATTGAATTGGGCTACCACAAAGCGGCAGCCCAACAAAGGCAAAACTTAATTATTTAAATATTAATTGCCTTGAACCTTTTTTTCAATTTTCTCTTTAGTTTGCTCTACTTTTTCAACAACTTCTTTTCCTATGGCCTTTGTCTCCACTGCTACAGGCTCTTCAGCTTTTTCTTTTTCGCTAGACTCAGACCCCGCAATGATTGTACCCATACAATCCATTACACTAGTTGTGTAATTACTACGTGCGGCGACTAACTCTTGTGGAGAGCCAAAAATTTTTCGTAACTCTTCAAGCATCGATTTTTTATCTTCTACCGTTCTCATGGACAGCATTTTAGTATAATTCTGATAAGACGTAAGCCTAGCAGGGTCAAACGAAAATGCTCCAGGCATCTTTTCTGATGACATTTTAACTACACAGTCTGTCATTTTTTCAGGCGTTATTTTATAATCAGCGAGATCTTTATCAGCTTTCATTTCTTCTAATACGGCTTGTTCATAAGCCTCTTTATCGGCGCAAGCAGTCAAAAAAAGTGCTGATGCGCAAATTAATAATATTTTTTTCATAATTTTCTTAGCTTATTGTAAATGAGTACAAGATATTTCATCCATTGCGTGAGTAATCCAAGTTTCAGCCTCAGAATTAATTTCGTTAGATTTTTTTCCTGCCGCTTCTATTATTGGCCCTATCTTAACTCGAATAGTTCCCGGATATTTCAAAAAACTATACCTAGGCCAAAACTCTCCCGCATTATGAGCCAATGGAATGACTGGATAACCTGATTTATGGGCTAACATCGCTCCACCACCTTTAAATTTAATATTTTCATTAGGTGCAGCCCGAGTCCCTTCTGGAAAAATAACAACCACTAAACCTTCTTTTAATCGCTCAGTTCCTTGTTTTATTAGAGAAAGCAAAGCATTTCTTTGGCTTTCTCTATTAATTGACACAGGTTTTAACGTCGCCAACGCCCAACCACCAATGGGTATCCAGTTTAAAGACTCTTTTAAGACATAGGTTTGCATAGGTAGAAATGAACGTAAAGCTAACGTTTCCCATGCCGACTGATGCTTAGCAAGTACAATAAAAGCCTCATTTTTAGGCAGGTTTTCCAACCCGTCAACTTGGTAGCTTAATCCACAAAATACTTTAGCCATCCACAAAACAGAGGAAGACCACAATACAGATAATTTATATCGAAATGAAAAAGGGAAAATAACACTAAGAATTATAAGTAAACCAGCAATCGGTACAGATATAAGAATGTACAAAAAAAATAAACTGGAGCCTAAATAAACTCCCAGTGTTTTTTTAGGCTGTAATGAATTTTGCAGCATCATAAAGATTTTCAAAAACAGGAGAGGAAATTTCTGGGTTATTTTCAAGCGTTTCTTGACCTTTACCAGTTTTAACTAATATAGGTTTAGCACCCACTGCTTGAGCCGCCTGAATATCGGCTAATTTATCGCCAACATAATAAAGATCCGATAAAGAGCGATTATATTCCTTTGAAAAAGCATGAAACATACCTGGCTGAGGCTTACGACAAGAACAGTTTAAATCAGGGTCATGAGGACAATAGTAAATTTTCTCAATAGCCCCTCCTTTTTCTGCAACCATTTTTTCCATCTTCTGATGAATTTTAATCATTGCCTCTTCATCATAAAGTCCGCGCCCTATTCCAGACTGGTTGGTTATAACTACAACTTTATAACCTTTCTGGTTAAATAATGAAATAGCCTCGAGACTTCCTGGAATAGGCTCCCATTCTTCTGTTGATTTAATATAGCCAATGGAGTCTTCATTAATGACCCCATCACGATCTAATAAAATATAGGATTGCATTATTCTTGTAATTTTGAAATATCAGCAATTTTAAGAAACTGCTCAGATAGTATAGACAGTAAAGCCAAGCGACTAGCACGCAATTCCAAGTCATCCGTATTCACCATCACGTTATCAAAAAAAGCATCAATCTCTTTTTTTAATAGTGCGAGACGAGTTAATGTTGCTTGATAGTTTTTCTGCTCTAATAGAGGCTTAATATCTCTAGCTGAATCACTCGCTGCTGATTGCAAGTTTTTTTCTTCACTTTCAATTAAACCACTTATTGATTCGGCAGGTTCGGTGTCCGATTTTTTCAGAATATTAATTATACGTTTATTAGCAGCTGCCAAGCTCTGAGCTTCAGGTAATTGCCTAAACGTTTTAACTGACTGAAGTCGTTGTATAAAATCCAAAGGGCGAGAAGGTTTTACGCTTTTCACGGCCTCAAATTCATCTGCCCTATAATCTTGATCTAAACAGTAGCCTTTTAAGCGATCAACAACAAAACTTGTTACCAACTGTTGAGTTTTTTGTTGATCAAACTCGTGATTAAACTGAGCTAGTGAAAGACCAATGAGTTCAACAATATCTAAATCTAATTCATTTTCAATGATAATCCTAAGTGAACCTAAGGTCGCCCTGCGTAAAGCATAAGGGTCTTTGTCACCTGTCGGAATCAGCCCAACACTAAAAATACCGCATAAAGTATCAATTTTTTCTGCAAGTGAAAGTATTTGCCCTATCTTACTAGTGGGCGTAGAACTGCCTGATTGCTTTGGAAAATACTGCTCTTCTATAGCAATGGCAACCTCGTCCACCTCATTATCTGCTAAGGCATAATAACGCCCCATAATGCCTTGTAAACTAGCAAATTCACTCACCATATTAGTCATTAAATCTGTTTTCGCTAAATGTGCTGCCCGTTTTGCGATTGCAACATCTGCACTAAGCTGTTTTGCAATATGTTCAGCCAGGTTTTCTACTCGCCTAGTTTTATCTGCTAATGTGCCTAAATTTTTTTGAAAAACAATAGAATCTAAACTACCGACACGATCTTCCAGTTTTTGTTTTCTATCCTGATTCCAAAAAAACTCAGCATCTGCCAGACGCGGCATGATAACCCGCTCATTCCCCT
>JAKIVF010000145.1 GCA_021647145.1 Methylococcaceae bacterium
CAATGGCAAGAACTTCAGCCCCAGATTCTGCAGTAGCTCAATTCTTTATCAATAGTGTTGATAATGATTTTTTGAATTATCAAGACAAAAATGAACCTGGATATGCTGTATTTGGTAAAGTCATTGAAGGAATGGATGTCGTTGACTTAATTAGTGCAGTTGATACTAGCGGCAGTTCGCCTAGAGAAAAAGTTATTATTGAATCAATTCGTCGTCATAAAGAAGATCAATCACCTGCATCTGGAATAGCACCTACACCTCAAGAAAAAGGGGAATTATCTTTTAATACCCTGCAAACGGAGTATTCAGTGGGAGAGGTTCTTAACGTGTCACTTAAAGAACCAGGGATAAAACGAGAAAAACAATTAGACCTGTGGGTTGCTGTTCTTTTACCTACTGGTGAATTTATATATCTAAGCAAAAAAGACACATTCACTTCTACCCCCACAGTATTCAAAAGTGCAGTTAAGGTTGAGGAAACTTCCCATCAAGTTTTAACCTTGACTATTCCTGAAGGGTTAGCCGGCTCTTATACTATCTATGCCATATTTAATAAAATAGGATATAACATCAATAACTTAGACAAGTCATTGCGCTCGAATATTGCTAGTAAGAAAATTAACATAATAGAGAGGTAGTATTGATATACCTCTATTATTCTTTATTTTTATTACCCTCTCCAATTGAGAAATAGTAGAGGCGTTTTTTAGGTTTACCAAGAAACGATAACTCACAATATTACTTCTTAACTAAATGACACTACCACTTATGCTCTTCATAACCCCACTAAACACTATCTAAATTCAATAATTTAAATTAATAATTTATACTGTGTCTACAAATTTAGTACTCTATCAAGGATGTGATTAAAGGCGAAGGTTAGGTAACAAAACTCGATCGTTAACCCAATATCTTTAGCAAAAGTAGTGCTGGGTTGTCAAAAAATATGCAGCCCAACGTCATTTTTATTTACTTCATATTTAATCGCCCTCCTCTAACAACATTATGTTGACAAAGTGCTAGTCACTTTTTTCGTAAAGAAAAACTTATTCAATATAAATTATAATCATGAATTCTAACAAAAAAAGTTTACTTTCCCAATTGGGTCCAGGTCTAATGTACGCTGGAGCAGCCGTTGGTGTTTCCCATTTAGTACAATCAACTAAAGCCGGAGGTATGTTTGGGTTTGACTTGATTATTGCTATCTTAATTATTCATTTAATTAAATATCCATTTTTTGAATTTGGTCCTCGTTATACTGCGGCAACGGGCCATAATATTCTTCATGGTTATAAAAAATTAGGCCGTTGGGCTGTCTGGGTCTATATTGCTATGACCTTAATGTCCATGCTAATAATCCAGTCTGCTGTAACAACTGTTACAGCAGGTTTATTAATCAATATTTTCCATTTTGAGTCTTTAGGTGGTCTTGACCCTCAAAAAATAGCCGCTCTAATTGGCCTCGGTTTACTAATGCTCTGTTTTTCTCTGCTTGCAACAGGTCGATATAAATTATTAGATAAATTAGTAAAAGTAATTATTCTGGTGCTATCAATCACCTCAGTTTTTGCAGTAGGAATGCTGATATTTGATAATCCAGGATATTACAAAACCGCAGAGGTTCAATTTTCTTTTAATGATACGACTCATTTAATCTTTTTAGCGACTTTTCTGGGATGGATGCCTGCACCAATGGATATTTCTGTTTGGCATTCTATCTGGGCTGAGGCAAATAATGAAAACTCAGAACAAGCTATAGATATAAAAGCCGCATTATTTGATTTTCGTATTGGTTTTTTTGGAACAGCCTTTCTTGCAATCTGTTTTTTATTATTAGGTGCATTGGTTATGTATGGTAGTGGAGAAACATTTAGCCCTAAAGGTGCTACTTTTGCAGGGCAATTAATGGATTTATACCAAAAATCATTAGGTAGCTGGGCATACCCAATTGTTGCAATGGCAGCATTTACGACAATGTTTAGTACGACACTGACTTGTCTTGATGCCTACCCAAGAACACTCAGTGTATCAAGTGAACTTCTTTTTCCAGAGTATATGGATCATAAAAACCAGAAAAAGCACTATCTTTTTTGGTTAGTTTTTACAGTAATAGGCACAATAACAATTTTATTTTTCTTTCTAACATCAATGCAAGCCATGGTTAAGGTTGCGACAATACTCGCATTTGTTGCAGGTCCAGTATTAGCAGCATTAAATACATTAGCGATGTTTAATAAAAGTGTTCCCAAAAATGCACGCCCCGGACGATTAATGCTAATTTGGTGTTTTATAAGCATAAGCATTATGATCGCTTGTTCAATTGTTTATTTATTACTCTAGACACATATAACTCTTTGTAAGGTATAATAAAAGTAAGAAAATAAGTCTCTTTTAGGATTGCATAGAATTGGTAATGCTTAATATTATAAGTATCCCTGTAAGTGCAAATTCTGAACAGCTTATGTTAATTTCTTAATTTTTAACAAACATACTTTAAGGTAAGGACAAATAAAAAAATCTTAAATAAACTTTTCAAGCGTTTTTACTCCCTATTTTTTATAGAGTTAGTTGATAAAAATTATTTATATATAAAAATTCACAAGAAAAGTAATAAAAAATTTTCAAATATTAGAGTTTTATTATATTATAAGGTGTCACTATATTTTTATGTTGATTATTCAACCTTTTAATTTTGTATCAAACCATCATTATTCATAATATCAGGAGTCAGACCCATGCTATTTAAACAACTATTTGATAAAGAAAGCTGTACTTATACTTATTTTATTGCTGATCTAGATGCTAAAGAAGCTGTTTTCATTGATCCAGTCGATACACAAATAGATACCTATCTTGATTTGTTAAAAGAAAACGACCTTACTTTAAAGTATTCACTTGAAACTCATGTTCATGCTGATCATGTCACGGCAAGTGGTCAGTTAAGGCAAAAAGTAGGTGCTAAAACAGCAGTTAGTTCATTATGTGGTGCAGACAGTGCTGATATTCAAATTAAAGATGGCGATGTCTTTGAATTTGGAAAGTCTGAAACTATTAAAGTTATTTCCACCCCAGGTCATACACCTGGTAGTACATCTTTTTTATGGCGTGATAGAATTTTTACTGGAGATGCATTATTAGTTAATGGCTGTGGGCGTACTGACTTTCAAGGAGGCAGTGCTGAGGATCAATATGATAGTATTACCCAGCGATTATTTACTCTACCTGATGATACTATTGTTTATCCTGGTCATGACTATAACGGTCGCTGGATTAGTAATATCGCTCAAGAACAAACAAGTAATTCTCGATTAGCTGGAAAAACTAAAGCAGAATTTGTTGAAATTATGGAAAACCTAAATCTGCCAAAACCAAAGTTAATTGATATGGCTGTTCCTGCTAATCGCTATTGTGGTATTGATGAAGAGCAAGCGAGTCAAGCTGCAGAACAACGAGTTGAAGGTTCTGACCCTAAACGTCAAACATCAAGTATGGAAGAACTTGTTAATCAAGTGCTGCAAAATATTACAGAAATACACCCAACTAAAGCTCAAGATATTATTTCCAACAGTGAAGTCGTTATTGTTGATGTAAGAGAAGAACACGAATTTAATAAAGGCAATATAGATAACTCAATTCTTTTACCTCGAGGTCTAATAGAGTTTAAAATCAATACAATACCAGAACTTTCTGATAAGTCTGCAACAATTATTGTTTATTGTCACAGTGGAAAACGTGCTGCCCTATCAGCAGACACCTTGCAAAAAATGGGCTATACCAATGTATTGTCAATTGCTGGTGGATATGAAGCCTGGAAACAAAACGTTTAAAGACTATAAACTTTTATTTACCTTTAAATCAGCAGCTTAACCGGATACAATGATAAGAATTTTCTCAAACCAAAGAGCAGGATAATATGTCAGAAAAACACCATTCTATTCTTATCGTTGGCGGCGGTGCTGCTGGCGTTTCTACGGCTAATAACATGCGTCGTAAAAATTCAACTATTGATATAGCATTAATTGAACCCTCTGAAAAACATTATTATCAGCCTGGGTTTACCATTATTGGCGGCGGAGCATATACACTTAAAAAAACCACTAGGAACGAGGCAGACTTGATCCATCCGAGCGTAAATTGGATTAAGGATTATGCTGAGACTTTTCAGCCAGATGAAAATAAAGTCACATTAAAATCTGGTGATGTTATCAGTTACGACTTTTTAGTAGTCTGTCCTGGTCTACAAGTAGATTTTGACAAAATTGATGGTTTAGTTGAAACATTAGGAAAAAATGGAGTTTGTACTAACTATTCCGTAGATATAGTCGAATATACATGGGAATGTATACAAAAGACCGAATCAGGCACTGCTTTATTCACTCAACCACCCATGCCGATTAAATGCGCTGGTGCACCACAAAAAATTATGTATTTGGCAGCTGACCGGTTTCGTAAAAAAGGGATTGCTGACAAAGTTAACATTGAATTTTGCAACGCTGGCCCTGCTATGTTTGGCATCCCCTTCTTTGCTAAAGCATTAAGTAAAGTAATTACCAAATACGGTATTACAACAAACTTTGGTCATAATTTAGTTGCTATCGATGGAAAAGCAAAAAAAGCCACTTTTGAAACCACAGATTCTGATGGCAAAAAAACTAAAATTACGAAAGAATTTGATATGATACATGTCACTCCACCTCAGAGCGCACCTGATTTTATCAAATCAAGCCCTCTAGCAAATGAGGGAGGCTGGGTTGATGTGCACCAAGGTACTTTACAACATAATAAATTCAGTAATATTTTTGGATTAGGTGATGTTACTTCAACCCCAAATGCTAAAACAGCAGCTGCGGTGAGAAAACAGGTACCTGTAGTTGTTGACAATATTCTGCAACTATTAGCCAATAAACCTGTAGTGGAAGGCTATGATGGATATGGCTCATGTCCATTAACAACATCATTAAACACGGTGATGGTTGCTGAATTTTCTTATGGTGGAAAAGTAACACCTTCGTTCCCATTTCTTGACCCTAGAACCAATAGCCGTTTTTGGTGGTTTGGAAAAACAATTGGGTTTCCTTTTTTATATTGGCAAATCATGATTAAAGGTATTCGCTTTGACATCCCTCATAAAGCATCTTATGCAAAAAAACTAACCAAAGAAGACTGATAAACTCTCTATAAGAAGTTCCTCTTTACAGATAATAACCTTAAAGAGGAACTTTTAATTACCTCACTAATTAGGGTAATACAATATACACCCAAACGACTTCAAATTAATCGACCCATTCCAAAACATTTCAACCATCTTTAAGCTATAATTAAAAATCAACTATTAAGAAAAATTATTAAATATTCATGCCCTTACAGCGAACTGACACTTGGATTAACAAATATTTCCCAATTTCAATTTGGTTAAAAAATTATACTAAAGAAGATCTAAATGGTGATATTTTTGCTGGAATTATTACTGCTATATTATTGGTTCCTCAGGGTATTGCTTATGCAATGCTTGCAGGGTTACCAGCTCAAGTTGGTTTATATGCAAGCATTTTACCCCCTCTTCTTTATGCTTTTTTAGGAACAAGTAAAACCTTATCAGTAGGTCCTGTTTCTATAGCTGCAATTATGATTGCCAGTGCTCTGTCTGCCCCAGAAATCACTGTACTAGGAAGTTCAGTTGAAAATGCAATTATTTTGGCTGCTGAAGGTGGCTTAATTTTATTGTTAATGGCTCTTTTACGAATGGGGGGGCTCGTTAATTTTATTAGCCACCCTGTTTTGACTGGTTTTACAAGTGGTGCGGCACTATTGATTATATTATCTCAAGTGCCTCACTTACTCGGCTTATCAAAGAATCAGTGTGGTTTTGATCTAGGGTGCTATAGCCAGTATTTTCAACAAATCAATAGCTATACAGCTGGGTTAGCTCTCCTTAGTATCACACTTTTACTTTCTTTTGGCTCTCCATTATCAATTCTTCTTAATCAGTTAAAGGTTAAAAAAAATATCATTACCGGTATTAGCAAATGTGCACCATTATTGGCCGTAGTTTTAACTACTTTTTTAGTTAGATTTTATCAATTATCTGATAATCAGCACGTTACTATTGTAGGAGAAATTCAACCGGGTTTACCTGAAATTAGTTTTTCATTTATCAACAATTTAGAACAGTGGAAAGCTTTATTACCTAGTGCATCTTTTATTGCCATCATCGCTTATGTAGAAAGTGTCGCTATTGCTAAAGTTACTGCTAATTTAAGAAATCAAAAGATAAACCCTAATCAGGAGCTCATTGCTTTAGGTGCTGCAAACTTGGCAACTGCATTTTCTGGCGGTATGTCTGTGGCAGGAGGCTTTAGTAGAACGATGGTAAATTTCTCTGCTGGTGCCCGCACTCAAATGGCAATGATTATAGCTGTCATTCTTCTTAGTTTTGCCGTTATATTTTTCACTGAACAATTTACTTATATTCCTAAAGCTGCTTTAGCCGCTATTATTCTTATAGCTATTTTACCTTTAGTAAAGTTACGAGAAATCATAACAACATGGAAATATGACAAAAGTGATGGGTTAGCTGAGTTAATTACTTTATTAGGAGTACTTGCTTTAGGTATTGAAGAAGGTATTGCACTAGGTGTTATTATTACAATTCTGAGTTTTTTACGCCGAACAAGCCGTCCTCATATTGCAATAGTAGGAAAAATACAAGATACACATCATTTTAGAAATATTAAGCGACACCAAGTAGAAACTTGGAAAAACTTAACTTTAATAAGGATCGATGAAAATATCAGCTTCGCCAATGTTAGCTATATCATTGATTTTATTGAAAATGAAACAATTCACAAGTCACATTTAGAACATGTTATTTTGATTTTTTCATCAGTTAGCCATATTGATACAACAGCTTTTGAAGCACTGGAAAATCTTATCAATTCCTTAAAAAAACAAAATATATTACTTCATTTAGCAGAAATTAAAGGCCCTGTTTTTGACAAATTAAAACAGACGAATTTTATAAACCATCTAAGCCCAGGTAAGGTATTTTTTAAAACTATAGACGCCATAGACGACCTTGCTAATTGATACAATTCAAGATATCTTTATATATTGAAATATGGAGGTATCGTTAGCTATACATTTCCTATTTTTTTTCTAATAGCTCTATAATCAGAATATCGCAGGAGCCACAACCAGTTGAAGCACCTGTGGCAGACGCTATTTTATCTAAATCATTCGCACCTTTTACAATAAGTTGCTTAACTTTATTTTCAGTTGTTCCTGTACAGCTACAAATAATTTTTTCTTGTTCAGCAGCCTGTTTCTTTTCCATTGTAAGTTTTTTCTCCTTCAACAATATACCCTGGATTATAAGAAATTATAATTTTTACAGCATGTTAACATCATAAAATAGACACGCTAGTGTTATTAATAGTAAGAATACCAGAACAAAAAACACATTTATTTTACTTCTTAAAATTATAGACCCTTTTTATATGGTATCCTGCATAATCTTATAGATCTACCTGATTACCCACAAGCTTCCGCCACTTTAAAAAGCTAAATGTAATCTTATGAAAAATAATGGTTATTTTTTAACCTGATCAAAGTTAAAAGTTTAAGTTAAATTTTCATTAATAGATATTTA
>JAKIVF010000009.1 GCA_021647145.1 Methylococcaceae bacterium
AAAGAGCTACAAAGTGAATTCAATGTATTGTCATACAATGAAAACATTAAAAATAATTTTAATCTTGCTTCAATCATTCCTACTCAAAGTTCTTTGCCATAACTACAAAAAGAAAAAAGATATTTGTTTAGGGTTTTTTTTAAATGATGATATTCTTTTAAATGAAAACTGTATTTGTTTGTACTAAATTTGTTTTGAGGCCTCAGCCTCAATAATATATTAAAAAGACAACTACACTTAAAAATCATTTATTAAAATTCACAGTCATTCATACATGAAAAGTATCCAAGCAATCAAAAATTATAATTCTTTTTTTTTAATATTTATCTTGAGCATAATTGCCATAAGCAGTTTTTCCACTCAAGCCTATGCAAAAACTAATTTTTTTGTCAGTCCAGATGGAGATGATTTAGATACTGGAAATAATACTCAGGCTCCCTTACAAACAATTAGTCATGCATTAGAACTCGCCCAACCAGGTGATTCAATTAAGTTAATGAATGGGGAATACTTTCAGGATATAACAACTGTTCGTGCAGGAACTTCAAGTCAACCAATACTTATTACTGGCTCACCCGGGGCAGTTGTAAAAGGAACAGGGAAAACTTATATTGCTAACATTCAACATAGTTATATTGAGCTAAAAAATTTTACAATTGATGGATTAGTTGGCAGAAGCTCGAGCTTCAAGAATTACAGAAAAAAACTAGTCTATATAAAGGGTTTAAATAGCAATGGCATACAAAATGTCAAATTATTAAACATGACAATACTTAATGCTAGAGATGAGTGCATAAGACTTAAATATTTTGCCCAAAATATAGAAATTGCTAATTCACGTATTAGTCATTGTGGTATAGAAGACTTTCGGTTCAATGGTGGAGGCCATAATGGTGAGGCTATTTATATAGGTACAGCTCCAGAACAGCTTAATAAAAACCCGACATCAGAACCTGATCAGTCAAATAACAACTGGATCCATAATAATATTATCGAACCTTTTGGTAGTGAGTGTATTGATGTAAAAGAAGGTAGTAGTTTTAATATTATTGAATACAACCAATGTAGTCAGGGAAAAGACCGAAAGGTTGCAGGCATTGCAATCAGGGGTAATGAAAATATTATTCGTCATAACATAATTCATAAAAATCTTGGTGCTGGTATTAAACTTGGTGGAGATACACCTTCTGATGGAATTAATAATGATATTTATGGAAACCAATTAAATGACAACAAATTTGGAGCTTTGAAAATTATGGCAGAACCACAAGGAAAAATTTGTAACAACACATTTGTTCTTAAAGGTAGCCAGCAAGCTGTGCGGGGTAAAAAAGGTCTTGTAAAAGATTTATTTATTCAATCATGCCTTTAGTAGCTGACAGAACTATATCCTTGTTGTAACTAATCTTAAAGGGAAGAAAGCCTCCCTTTGCAATGGTAAGAATAATTTTTATGAATTATAGAGCAGTTCTCATTTCAGCACTAACAATATTATTACTACCCTATTCAACGTTATGTTTAGCAAATAACTTATTATCCTTACCGAGTCCTACCCAAGGAAAAACAATATTTGTTCATCCCAAAGGTAATGATAAAGCAGAAAATACATTATCAACGCCCTTTGCATCTATTCAAAGGGCATTGGATATTGCACAAGCTGGAGATACGATTTTATTAATGCAAGGTGAGTACCTGCAAGATGTATCAACAGTACGTGATGGGCTACCAAACAAGCCCATTAGGATAGCCGGCATGCCCGGAGCAATAGTAAAAGGTGGTGGAAAAACATCCATTTTTGATATTCGACATAGCTATATTGAGCTAAGCAATTTCAGCATTGACGGTTTGTTTTCCTCCTCTAAGCAAGTCACTGCTTTTAGAAAAAAGCTAATCTACATTAAGGGTCTTGAGAGTAAAGGAATTACAGGTATTAAATTACTCTATATGAATATAAAAAATGCCCGTGATGAATGTATCAGAATTAAATACCAAGCACTAAAAAATGAAGTCGCTTATTCACACATCAGTTATTGCGGTGTACAAGATTATCAATTTGATGATGGAAAAGAAAACCACAATGGAGAAGCTATCTATATTGGAACGGCACCTGAGCAAATTGCAGAAGGAAAAAACCCAACCAATGAGATTGATCACTCAAATCAAAATTGGATACACCACAATAATATTGAAAGTCATGGTAGCGAATGCATTGATGTAAAGGAAGGCAGTAGTTTTAATATTATAGAATATAATAGTTGCAAATATGCAAAAGACCTGAATGTTGGGGGAATTTCAATAAGAGGGAATAATAATACTGTCCGTTATAACCATGTCGTTTCTAACTTAGGAGCAGGTATCCGCCTAGGTGGAGATACAGTCTTAGATGGTATTAATAACGAGGTCTATGGTAATTACCTTAATGATAACCAAAACGGTGGATTAAAAATTATGCGAAAGCCTCAGAGCCGTGTTTGTGGTAACACAATCATCACTTTAAAAGGACAAAAATCAATTAGAGTTGGAAAAAACATGGATAAAACTCTTTATACCGAAACCTGTGAGAAATAAAAAGTGATTGGGTTTATTATTTATATACTGATATTAGTCGCAACGGCTTTTTATCTCCCAGAAGTTTATCTTGACCCAGAAGCAACACAATTTATATTGGCCATTGGTTTTTTATCAATTTGGCGTTATAGCTGGTCATTAACCCATTTTTTTAGAGCGTTGATTTATCGTAAAATTGCATTTCCAAAATTAAGAAAACGGGCCAATGATTTAGGTGATACAGCAAACCCTGAACATATTTTTTTAGTCTTAACCACCTTTAGAATTGGAACAAGTGTCACAGTAGAAGTCTATCTTGCTGCTATTAAAGATGCAATTTCAACAGGAGTACCTACTACTATTATTACTTCAATAGTAGAACTTAGCGAAGAACGACTCATTAAAAATATTTTTGATTTACAAAACCCGCCTGACTATGTTCGTCTTAAAATTGTTCGCATAAAAGGTTCTGGAAAACGAGATGCATTATCTGTTGCATTTCGTGCAGTCTCTAATACGCACGTTAATAAAGAAAATTCTGTTGTTTCTGTGATAGACGGTGATTCTATCTTACCCATTGGGTCAACCATTTCATGTGCCCAATTATTTTCTTTAAGCCCAAAATTGGGTGCATTGACAACAGAAGAAAGCTGTAAATTAGATGGTGATGACTTTGCAACAGAAGTTTACCGGCGCTGGTACAGTATGCGTTTTGCACAAAGACACACTTATATGTCATCTATGGGTTTATCAAAACGTGTGTTAACACTGACCGGACGTATGTCTATGTTTCGCGCAAACATCGTCAGTGAACCTGGTTTTATTGATACTGTAGAGTTAGACCACATTAATCACTGGCGTTTAGGTCAATTCCGTTTTTTAACAGGTGATGATAAATCTTCTTGGTTTTATTTGCTGAAAAATGGCTGGGAAATGTGGTATGTCCCTGATGTTGATATTGTTACTATTGAAGAAATCCCACACAGAAACTTTTTTATTGGCGCTAATACTCTAATGCGCAGATGGTTTGGTAATATGCTGCGTACAAATAGCAGAGCATTGACAGTACCGATTAAAGTGATGGGGTTTTTCACTTGGTGGAATTTAGTCGATCAACGTATTTCAATGTGGACCTCTTTATTTGGTCTAAGCGCGGGTATTATTGGCGGATTTGTCTATGGCCCTGAATTATTTATTGTCTACCTTTGGTGGGTAGCATTTATTCGTCTAACGCAAACATTGATGCTACTAGCTTCTCGAAAAAGAGTTTCCATTACCTGGCCATTTTTCATTTACTTTAACCAGATTTATGGTTCCTTAGTTAAAGTGTATGTGTTGAACCATTTACACAAACAGAAATGGACTCGCCAGAAAACCTCATTTAAACAAAAAGATGGCTATTGGAATAATTTGTATATCGAAGTCAGCTCCAAAATATCGATGTTGACCTACGCGACTGTTTTTCTAACCTCCGTAGCTTTTATAAGTGGTGCTCTTAATACCCAGGATATACAACACGTAGCTGATTTTTTTATTAAGTTGTAACAGAATTATATTATTTGGAGAAATACACAATGGTTGCTCAGGTCACTCATGAAGCAGAAAATTCGAGACAACATGCTCGTTTTAAACTACCCGTTAAATTAATTGTAGGCTCTAAAGCCCACAGCCTTATAGATTGGTCAGTTTCAGGGTTAACTGTGAAATTGTCAAAGGAAGAATCAGAGTCTAAAACAGTAGTAGGCCGATTAGCTTTTAGGTTTGATCTTATCTCTACAAGCATACCTATAGAACTAGAAGAAATTCATAGAAATGATGTGCAGGGCACTATAGGTTATCGCTATATAAATTTACGCCGTTCACAAATTTCGATATTACATCATGTAATAAATGCTTACCTCAGTGGAGAAATTGTAGATACTGGATCTGTTATACAAATTGTTAAAAAAGATGCTTTTACTACTCAAGGAAAAGACAAAAAATTAACACAAAGTTTAGGTGGGCAAAACAAGTTCTTTTTTCGATTCCGACAAATAGCAGGGGCACTCGCTTTACTTATAGCTCTGCTAGGGCTTCTAAGTTTTATTGCTTACAGCATTTACAATCGACTCTTTATTGTAAATAGTGTAGCTGCCAGTGTAAATGCACCTGTTGTTGTAGTCAGATCACCTCGGGGTAGTTACTTTGATAAAGTCCCTAGCATTAATAAAGACTCCAAATTAAAAAAAGATGATTTACTAGCAACATTACGTCTTGTTAATGGTGGCGTAGCAAATATAGTCAGTCCATGCGATTGTAAAATTATTTCCAGCCATGTGCCCTATAAACAATTTGTCACAGAAGGTGAACCTCTGTTTACTCTACTTCCAGTAAAAGATGGAGATCTTTTTATTGAAGCAAAATTTGATTATAAAGATGTAAAAAAACTAGCTATTAACCAAATCGCAACGATTCAATTTGTTAATGGAGAACAAATGAAAGGGTCTGTTAGTAATATTCTAAGCAGTGAATCTCTTGAATTTAAACACAGTACTCCTTTAAAAAGCATTTCATCAACACCTGTTAATTATGCCAAGATTGTAATTACTCCAGAAACACAACTTAACATTGAGTTATTAGGAACTGTTGCAACAGTCAGTATAGATAGCTTTAAAAACAACTAAAATGCAATTTATTTATATGTTTTTTCAATTTATTGGCATAGGACTACTATCACTGGTTATAGTTAATTCTAGTGCAGCCAATACCTTAAGCAAAAAAAACAAAACAAATAGGCTGGAGCAATACCAACAAATTGATTGGTCGAAATACACGGTTGCTGCTTTGAAAAAAAAGGTACCAAAAAAAAATCATGGGCAAGACGTAAGTTTAATGCCGGTACAAAGCCTATATTTTATTCCAGCAAGTAATATTATAGAAATGAACCGCGCATGGAAAGCAAACGGGGCACAGTGGCCTAAAGCCATAGTACTCGCAAATGGTGTCTATAATTTAGAAAAAATAAATCAATTACTTTCTAATCCGAAAGTTTTCAAAAAAATTAATGATAAAACCTATATTAGTTATCGACCTATTTATATTACACCTAGTGCAACATTAGTTATTAATAACAAAGAATTACGCTTATCAATAAACGATGGCGTTTTTGTTATTGCCAACGGAAAAATATTTGCCACTGATAGCATACTCACAACATGGGATAAGGTTGCTAAAAATTATGGAGTCCGAAAAAAGATACCAAAAAATCAGTTATTGTTTTATGGAAATCAATTCCCAAGACCTTATTTTCTTATGTTAAATGGATCAGAGTTTTATGCGGCAAACTCTATTTTTCGTGGATTAGGTTATAAAGGGCAAACCGGCAGTTTTGGTTTTGCAATGAATTATGGTTTACCTCTTATGAGAACTCATACTGTAATTACTGATTATTTAAAAGCATTAAAAAGACCAACGGGTTGGTTAATAGGCAATACTTTTGAGCACAGCTTTTTTGGCTACTATAGTAATGGAGCTAAAGATGTGGTTATCGTGGGAAATATTTATCTGAATAGTCTTATCTATAATATAGATCCTCATGATTACTCCAGCAATTTATTAATAGCCCGTAATTTAAGCTACAAAGCAAAACACTCACATGGCATTATCGTTTCACGAGAAGTAAATAATACAACAATCGCTGAGAATTTATCCTTTAAAAACAATGGCTCTGGCATTATGCTGGATAGAAATAGTGAACATAATCTTATTTATAAAAACCTGGTAATGGAAAACCTAGGTGATGGTATTGCTATTTTTGAAAGTGATAATAACGAAATAAACGGCAATATCATTGCTAGAAACGAGCATAACGGTATTTTTATACGAAATAGTTGTGGTGTAAAAATACAATCAAACGAACTGTTTCGTAATATAAAGTCGGGATCTGAAATATCAGTAGTCAATATTGATATGCTTGAAACTCGAAACTTTGTATTAGACCCTTATCACAAATTAGCAAACGCTACTTTTTTTTCCAATACTTATGACAGTAACCTAGGCTCTGCGATAAGCAGTAAAAACAAGCCAGGTGTGAGGTTAAAAGAAAATCTATTTTATAATTCAGGTACCTCTTATTTCGCAGGTGATATCCAAACGTTTAACAGAGAAATATTATTTGCACCAAAGGATAAAGAGTTCATATACGATGGGATTAATTCATGTCAGTAATTAAAACTATATATCTTTTAGTAATATTAATTTCTGTCAATATCAGTTACGCTGCTAACGATGGGCAGAAACAAATCATCACTAAACAGGAAGAAATTTTACTTGAACTGGCAAACCTAGGAATTAAAGAAGCCCACTATGTTCTAGCACAATTTTACAATGATCGTATTTCACCCCATAATAATTTTTTTAATAAATCAATTCATTGGTATATTAAAGCTGCACAAGCTGGCCACTCCAAGTCCTTCTACCGCCTTGGGGAAGAAGGACTAAAATACCCAAACAATAAAAATAAATTCATAGGAACTTATATCGAGAAAGAAGATTCTGAAAGTGAGTGGCGTAAAGAATCTCTGATTTTAATCAGTGTAGCTGCTCTGTTAGAAAACAAATATGCAAAATCCGACTTGGTCGTTTTACCTAAATTTCGACCTTATTCTTATCAGGAAATTGATATAGCATTCGAAGAAGCATTACTGCGGTTAAAACAAGGAACTCCGATCAATTGTAATTTTTTTGTTTGTAAAAAGAGAAAAACCCACCTAAAAAATCGTTTAATTAGATATCGAAATGCAGCTACTTATTTTGAACAAGAACGTATTCGATTAAAGTGTGATCAATTAAAACAATGTTTTGAAGCAATGCTAAATAATGTGGAATCTTTTGATCAAATTTCAGTTAATAGGTTTCTAGCCGAAGAAGCTGCTGACAACCTCCCAAAGAAAGAAAGAAACAAACGATTAAAAAATAATAAAGAAGAAGTAGTATTATCTTCTAGTTGGGATGAGCTAAGTAATATAGATAGAAACGATCAACGTTTTTTAGCGGCAAAAAAAGTTATCAATCATTATGCAAAAGAAGATAGAAATATATTAAAAACTAAACTTAAAAATCTATTGGAAAAAATTAATTTTCATAGAACTTCAGCTAACAAAATTAAACTTTCTGATATTATGACAATATTATCGCAACCATGAAAATAAAAAAAATAAAAATAGGCTTTTTTTGCTTTTTAACTAGTTTCTCATCTCTTGCTGAAGATACTATTCCATTTAACATTGACTATTCGAGTCTAGAGTCGACAAATCCATTACAATTTTATGCAAATGTTAGAGCCTTATATGGAGAAGGAATAGAGTCTAATAGAGAAGGACGTACAAGAGAGGATTTTGAACAATTAAAGTTGGGGTTGCGTTATCAACGTAATTTACCCTATAACTGGTTTTTTAAGGGAAACATTCGCGGTGTATTTCTACACCGTGAGGATAGAAATGATTTTACAAAAAATGAAACCTGGAATGCTCATTTTGAAGCCAGGGAATTTTTTGTAGAAAATAAACAACTGATTAATGATTTACCTCTTGGTGTATTAGCTGGACGAAAACAATTTAGAGATGACAGAGGCTGGTGGTATGACAACCAACTTGATGTAGCTCAACTTCAATTCAATTCTTCATTATTTAATGCCGATGTAAGCTATGGAGGCAGGCTTATAGACGAACGAGTGATTAGTGAATCTCAAAACATAGGTTTTGAAGACAGTGAATTTATTATTGCTCATCTTGATTATCAATTTTATTATCAACACCACTTCCAAGCCTATACTATTTACCAAAAAGATGATTTTTCAAACAATAGAAAAGGAAACGTGTTTGATAATAATTCTAGTGTTGATTCTGAACTAGATTTGTTATGGATAGGGTTTCGTTTTAACGGTTTATTTTCTTTAGCTGATAAAAGTAAACTGAACTATTGGGTAGATTTTGCCACTGTTAACGGTTCTGAACGGGAATTCACTACCTTTGATTTATCATCAAATCAACAAGTAATTAATGACACCCGTAATATTAATGTCTCATACGGCTATGGAATAGATTTAGGCACCACATGGAAATCAGCTAACGAAAACTGGGGACTAGCAGCTAACTACGCTATAGGGTCAGGTGATAGTAGTGATTCAAACCGACAATCATCGTACAGACAGCCATCTATTGCAAATAATAAAGGTAAAATTCTGGGTAACCAACGAGTGCGTCTTTATGGAGAACTATTAAGACCTGAGTTATCAAATTTGCAATTAGTAAATGTAACTGCCGGCCATCGATTTAATGAATATTTTTGGTTACAAGCTAGTTACTTTCATTATTGGCAAGTACAGGCAGATAAACAAATTGATGCTTCAATTTTAACTATTTCACCTAATGGTAAAAATAAAGAAATTGGTAACGAAGTTGATTTGACTTTAATGACATCATGGACAAAAAATTTTAATGCTCAACTAACGTTAAGTGGCTTTCATGCTGGAGATGCTTATGATCAGAAAGTAGACTCTAAATACGCTTATAAAGGCGTTCTTGAACTTCAATATTATTGGTAAGATGAACCATAAAATAATAATTTCAATTGTTGTAGTATTCAGCACCCTTATTTCAGCTTGTACCGAAATAAAAAAAACTGAATTAGTTGCGCAACAGCAGACTATTATCTTTGATCGAAAACATTGGCAAAATCTGGCAGACCATGGATTTCCAGAGGGTTATTTAGAATTAGGTAAAATTGCTGAATTATCAACAAATGAAAAACATTTAGCATTAAAACACTATCAACAAGCTTATGACCTAGGGTATGAACCAGCTGCTTACTATCTTGCTCGTTACTATTATAATAACCATCAAGACCCTGAGGCCATAGAGCTAGCTAAAAAGTGGACTATAATAGCCGCAAAACAAGGAAATACGGGTGCTTATCTTCTATATGCTGATATTCAGATTTCAGATAAAAATACTACAAAAAACACCGCTTCCGCTCTACAGATTTATAGAGACTTAGCTAGTCATGGTAATGCTTCTGCTAGTACCCGCTTAGCTAAATTCTATGAAAAAGGACTCCATGTAAAAAAAGATAAAGAGAAGGCACTTGAATATTATAGACTAGCACTTAGCCAAGAAAATATTGAGTCTGAACTAGATATTGGCCGTTTTTATACTTACGGTTATGCTGTAGAGACTGATTTTAATAAAGCTGAAAATATTTTTCTCCGCTTTGCAAAATCAAACAACTCTCAGGCAGCTTATTTATTATATAAACTTTATCAACGCCAATTTATAATTGAAAAAAAACCTGTACTTAAAAAATCCTATGACTGGCTAAATATTGCTGCATACCAAGGATATATTCCTGCAAAACTGCAACAGGTTAACCTTAAACTTGCAAAAAAACCAAATAATATTGAATTAATAATTCAAGAATTAAAAAAACTATCAAATTTAAATGAAGGTAAAGCCAGTTATCAATTAGGACGATTAATTAATACTCAAAATACTCTTTATCCTCAAAAAGAAGAGTTAAAGTATTATCAACTAGCCTATCAACAAGGCTATGAAATTTCTGCCTTTCGAATTGCTGAATATTATTTTAATCATCAAGAAAACCAACAAGATTTACTAGATGCACAGCATTGGCAACAAATAGCAGCACAACAAAATAGTGATGACTCATTATTTCTTCAAGCACAATTTATGCTAACTGGAAGCAGTGGATGGCAGCCTAATAGCGTTAAAGCTATTGAAATTTTACAACGCTTATCTAAGCAAGGAATGAAGCTTGCAAGTAAAAAATTAGCTAAAATTTTTGAAGCAGGAATTCATACTGATAAAGACTTCCAGCAAGCTTTGTTTTATTTTGAACGAGCAGCTTCACAAGGTGATATCACTGCAAAGTTAAATGCTGCTGATTATTATGCGAAGGGCTTGGGCACAGAAAAAAATTGGCCTCATGCAGAAGAAATCCTCTTGCACTATGGCAATGCAGGGTACGATAAAGCAGCTTACTTACTAGCAAAAAATTATGAACAGCAAGCAATAGCTGTTGGAGGTAAGATACCTGAGAAAGCCATTCATTGGTATCAAATTTCAGCAAAAAAAAACAATTCGTCTGCTCGGTTAAAATTAGCAACATTAAAACTTGAAGGACAAGGTTTACCCCAAGATATTAAAAAAGCTAAAGAGGAATTATATTTTTTGTCTGAACAAGGCATCGCAGATGCAAGTTTTCTTCTAGCCGATCATTATTCTAAAATAGACCACGACGACATTCAGGCTTTGCACTTTTATCAATTGGCTTTTATTCAAGGCTCAAGAAAGCCTGTTCCTATCTTAGCTGAACTTTATCAACAAGGAAATGGAATTATAAAGCAATCAACAAGAGAGTCTTATATTAATTTAGCTAATACAGGAAATACTAATTCAGCCTATCTGTTAGGTATTCTAGATGATGCATTGTTAAAACCTAAAAGTGCACTAGTTTGGTATAAAAAAGCAGCGAATTCAGGTCATGTTGAAGCTCAACTAGCTGTAATAAATAATTACAAAAAATCAGGAAACACCCAGGCAGCTAATGACTGGTTATTAAAAGCTGTGAAAACAAAAAACGGCATGGCTCTTTTACAATATGGTAAAGCTTTATTTTGGGGTCAAAAAATGAAAACAGACAAAATACAGGGGTTAGCCTATGCTCTTTCTGCATCCAGACTTCATGTAAGAAATGCTGTGGCAACATCTTTATTATTTATGGAAACCCTAAATAACGTTGTAAAAATTGAGCGTGCCAATCAACTTTCTAAAACCCTTATTGATTAACAGTTTATTATTTTTTAAATTATTCTGCCGTTTTTAATCCTATAGATATTATCGACCAACCTTAGTCCTGCCCTTCGATGAGTCACCATGATGAGTGTTTTATTCTGGACTATTTTTTCTAAAGCACTCAACACATCATTTTCCGTTTCTTTATCAAGTCCCTCGGTTGGCTCATCCAGTAGCAGTATAGGTGAATTTTTTAAATACACTCTCGCTAAAGCAATTCTTCTCCCCTCCCCTCCAGAAACTTTTACCCCATTTTCTCCTACCCATGTATTTAATCCATTAGGCAATCGCCTAATATATGGCTCCAGCCCTGCTAATTTTATAGCCTGCGTAATCTCAAGATCTGATGCACTTGGTTTTGCAATCAATAAATTTTCTTTTATTGTTGCAGTAAATAATTGAGTACGTTGAGATAAGACGGAAAACCGAGCCATCAATTTATCTGAGAAAAACCGTTTATAATCTATTCCAGCATAGCTAATACACCCTATTTGTGGGTCATAAAAACGCATGATCATTTGTAATAATGTTGTCTTCCCTGCCCCACTACTCCCAACAATTGCAATTTTACTTCCATAAGGAATTGTTAAATTTATATCATTTAAAATCCAATCAGAATCTTCTGCATAACGAAAACTCAGTTGAGTAATTTTTATATCACCATTTTTAGGAACACTAACCTGTTTAATAGGCTCTGTAATCGTAGGTTTTAAACCGCTGACTCTTAAGATTCTATTTGCAGCTATTTGCATTTTAGGTAACAATTGCATTGCTGATGTTAAAGGTGTTACTAACTCAAATACGACTAAAACACAAAAACTAAGCATCGCAAATTCTGCCCCAGAAACCTTCCCTTGCTGATATAAGTTACTCCCTAGCGTTAGACAAGCCAGTAGAGTGAATTGAGATAATATTAAAATAATTGTTGATGCATAAGCCTCTAATTTATTCTGTTCTACTTGTGTTTTCAATAGCTGCTCAGAAACACCTGTTAATTTATTTTTGTACCGAGTGTATGCATTAAAAGAATTTAACTCTGCAATCCCTTGTAATATTTCAACCTGTCCTATCTTAAAATTCGCAGATTGTTCAACAATTTTTTTTGCACAGTCTTGCCCCAACCGATTAAACATCAATGGAACCAAAATACCTGAAATTAATAACATGATAAAAACAAAAATACTGATTTGGATTGAATAACAGGCAAGAAAAAAAATCACAGCACCTCCCCCAACTATTCCAACAAATACTGGGGAACATAGTCTGAGATACACGTCATCTAAGATATCAATTTCCCGAGTAATTCCATTCAAGAGCTCAGCACTTCGCTGCATTGATAACCGACCGGGAGATAAGGGTATAAGTTTGGCAAAAAACCAACACCGTATTTCTGCCAATACTCTAAAGGTAGCTTCATGCGTTACAATTCGCTCAGCATATCGACCAAATGTACGAGTTATGGCTAAAGCACGTATTTCAGCGGCGGGTTGCATAAAATTAAATGCAATCGCCACACCATCAGGAGCCAGAAGTCCTGCAATTGCAGAAGATGTAATAAACCAGCCAGAAAGTGTAAGCAGTGAAATTGAGGCTAATGAAGTTAATAAAGCTAAAAAAACACCTAATATTAACCAAGTTCTGTACGGTGTAAATAATTTTAAAAAAAACAATAAATCATTCATTATAAATATATTATGCGTCCCATTCTTTCTATCACCAACGGGTCATGACTGGCTATAATAAGCGTTTTATCAATAAACAAACTTTCAATCTTATCTAATAGCTTGATTTTATTTTCCTCATCTAAATGAGCTGTGGGTTCATCTAATAACATTATTGGTGCATCTTTAAGAAATGCTCGCGCTAAAGCTATCCGTTGTATTTGCCCACCTGACAAACCATAGCCATTTTCTCCTACCAAGGTTAATAAACCATTTTCAAATTCTTTGCTGTACTCTGTTACACCCGCTGTATCGGCGGCAATATTAATTTGATGTTGTGTGATACCAGAATTTAACAAACTAATATTTTCTCGAATCGTTGCATAAAAGATTATCGCTTGCTGACCTGCCCAAGCAATATTTTTTGCCGCAACATGTTGATTTACATTTTTACCCTTAATCAAAATACTTCCACTAGTTAGACTCTCAAACCCCAGCAATAAATTAAATAGGGTGGTTTTTCCAACACCAGATTCTCCTACAATAGCTATTTTTTCCCCAGTTCTTATTTGTAGGCTCAATGATTTAATCACTTCTTTTTGCTGGTACGATTTACTTACCTCTATAAATTCAATACAAAACTCTGAGTTATTGATACGTTCATCATCATTAGTTTCAAAATAAGGTTGTTGCAATATCGTTAATATATGGTCTGTCGCGCCTAGTGCTGCTGCCTTATCATGATAAAAAACCGCTAATTGTTTTAATGGCTGAAAAAACTCAGGGGCAAGCAGCAGTACAAACAAGGCTTCTTGCAAAGTTATGTCAATTGCAGGACCAAAACGGACTAAACCCAATAATCCGAGTCCAACATAAACAGCTACTAATGCTACCGCAACCGCGCTAAAAAACTCCAATACCGCAGAAGATAAAAAGGCTATTCGTAAGACTTCCATAGTTTTTTCTCGAAAGCTAGTAGATATATCGCTAACCTTGAGAAGCTCCGCTTCTGCTTGGCCAAAGATTTTTAATGTAGTTAAGCCTTGAATACGATCAAGAAAATAACCACTCATCCTTGACATTGCTAAAAATTGATTGCGTTGAGCTGATGCGGCCCCCATTCCAATTAAAGCCATAAATACTGGAATTAAAGGCCCAGTAACTAAAAAAATAACAGCTACAATCCAATTAACCGGCATAACAACTGCTATCATAATGATCGGTAATATACTGACTATAATTTGCTGAGGTAGATAGCGAGAAAAGTATTTCTCTAATGACTCTGTATGTTCCAATGTTGCAGCAGATAATTCACCGCTATGGTGTTGTTTAACGAAAACAGGACCTAATATTGAAAATTTATCTAACAACTCTTCACGTACGGTACGTTTGATTTTGACTGCAACTTTAAAGCCAAGGGTTTGTGCAAAATAATTAGAAAGACTACGAAAAATAAAAACTAGACTTAGTAAAATAAAATATATTTTTAACTCTATCCAAGGCTGATTTTCAATAATTAAATGATGAAAAATAAAAGCTAATAAAGCAGATTGAATAATAATCAAACAACCATTAAATATACCAACTAGAGCGACTGCATTAATAAGTCGAGAAACATCTTTTTTTTTGGATTTTAACCATTCGAGACACTCTTTTTCTCTACTTTTATTTTCATCATAAGCTATATGATTATCTTTCTGCGAAAATGCCTTCAATTTATCTGTCCACTAAAATTCATTGTTCTTATAAATTTAAAACTATTTGTAATTTTCAATTAAGGGTACCTCTATTTTTAAATAACAACCTGATTATGAATTCACTTACTGGTCTTAGCAACCTCAATTTAAAATCTCCTTAGAATAAGCTTTAACTATTCAACAATTAAGGAAAAATTCATTTTCTATATTCTCAAAATACTGTATCTTTGTTTTCGAATTAGTTTTATTCAAATGAGTATACTCACCAAGTCATTTATTCTCTAAAATAATCGAAACAAAATGAAAGAATCAACTGTAAATGCAACAATATCTCCTGATGGCCATTTGGCCATTTTATCTAAAATAGAGGTCAATAAACTTCTTGATACTAGTCAAGGCGGTTTATATCAGCTACTGCACAGTTGTTCATTAGCTGTTCTCAACTGTGGTAGTCATTCGGATGATGGGAAAGAATTATTAGAACAATACAGTCATTTTTCTATTAAAGTCATAGAAGAAGAACGAGGTATTCAATTAGTCATTCAAGGTGCACCGACTAGTGCCTTTGTTGATGGAAAGATAATTAAAGGTATTAAAGAACATTTATTTTCGGTATTAAGAGATCTGATTTATTTAAGTGATGAAATTAATGACAACCCCAAGTTAAATCTAAAAAATTCTGAAGGTATTAGTAATGCGGTTTTTCATATCCTTCGCAATGCCAATATCTTTAATCAGCAAACTGAGCCAAAACTTGTTGTTTGCTGGGGTGGACATTCGATTTCACGCAAAGAATATAACTACACTAAAGATATTGGTTATCAAATTGGTTTAAGAGGCATGAATATCTGTACTGGTTGCGGCCCTGGTGCAATGAAAGGCCCTATGAAGGGCGCAACTATAGGTCATGCAAAACAACGAGTTTCTGATGGACATTATATTGGATTAACCGAACCCGGTATTGTTGCAGCAGAATCACCCAATCCAATTGTAAATGACTTGGTAATTTTGCCTGATATTGAAAAACGCTTAGAAGCTTTTGTTCGGACTGGGCATGGGATTATTGTGTTCCCTGGTGGAGCAGGAACAGCAGAAGAAATTTTATATTTACTCGGAATTCTTCTACATCCAGACAATACAGAAATACCATTTCCATTAATCTTTACTGGACCTAAATGTTCAGAAGATTATTTTATTACGTTAAATCAGTTTATCGGTGACACCTTAGGGTTTAAGGCTCAACAACGCTACAAAATTATTATTGATGATTCCGCACGGGTTGCCAGAGAAATGAAAGTCGGTATAAAGCAAGTTAAAGAATTTAGAAAAAATAAAAATGATGCATACTACTTTAATTGGTCTTTGAAAATCACGTCTGAATTTCAACAGCCCTTTAAACCAACCCATCAAAATATGGCAAGTTTAAAATTATATAAAAGTCTGGAATGCCACCAATTGGCCGCTAATTTACGTAAAGTCTTTTCCGGAATTGTTGCAGGAAATGTAAAAGATGAAGGTATTCGATCAATAGAAAAACATGGTCTGTTTGAAATTACTGGGGATATTGAGATTATGGATCCAGTTAACCGTTTATTAAGCTCTTTTGTAGACCAAAAACGAATGAAGTTACCTGGCACAACTTACGTTCCTTGTTACAGAATTATTAAATAAAATACTTACATAAAAAACTTAAAAAAGTAGATTTTTGTTAGCTGACAGATTATTATATAATTCTTCCTATCCTTCCTATCCTTCCTTCATATCCTCTACCCATTGAAATATTTTTTTTGTTTTAATAAAGGCATTACTAGCACCCAACTTATTATATTTGTCTCAATATTTTTGATACTCTTTGGTAATATTGCTTTCTTTTCAAATATTGAAAAAGTATATGCTGTCAACCTGAAAAACATTGGTTTTCTTACCTCCCTAACACTTGGGTTTACAGGGGTTATTATCCTTGTCTTATCGTTAGTTTGTTTTCGATATACGATAAAACCCATCATCATCATAATATTACTTTTATCGTCTTTTGCTAGCTACTTTATGGATAGCTATAACATAGTAATTGATGATGATATGATCCACAACATTATTAGTACAGACATTGCTGAATCATTAGATTTACTCTGCCTTAAACTGGTTTTATATGTAGTTTTTTTAGGTATTATCCCTTCTTTTTTTATCTACAAAAGCAAAATTATTTTTAAGTCGGGCTGGCAGGAATTTTTTTCAAGGTCAAAATTATTTAGCTTTATCTTGATTAGTATTTTTGCGTTAGTTCTAATTTTCAGTGATTTTTATAGTTCATTTTTCAGGGAACATAAACCGCTTAGATACTATGCAAACCCAAGTTACTATATTTTTTCTACAGGAAAATATATAAGTAGCCTATTTAAGTCAAAGACCCTTCCCTTTAAAAATATTGGCTTACAAGCAAAAACATCGACACTAGACAAAGACAGGGAGCTGATTATTTTTGTGGTTGGTGAAACTGCAAGAGCCGACAGGTTCTCTTTGAATGGGTATACTAGAGAAACGAATCCATTGTTAAAAAAAGAAGCTGTTGTTAGTTTTACCAACTTTTGGAGTTGTGGTACCTCAACAGCGAAGTCTGTCCCATGTATGTTTTCAAATTATAATTCGTCAGACTATAACAAAGAATTAATTCATACTACTGATAATTCTTTAGATATTTTACAACATGCGGGAGTTAATGTTCTTTGGTTAGATAATAATTCTGACTCAAAAGGTGTTGCAGATAGAGTTCTATACCAAAGCTATAAAAATCCTGAAACTAATCCTATTTGTGACGACGAATGCAGAGATGTTGGTATGCTAATAAACCTTCAAAACTATATAGATAAACATTCTCAAGGGGATATATTCATTGTTTTACACCAAATGGGTAATCACGGGCCTGCTTATTACAAGCGTTACCCAGCTGAATTTGAAAAATTCACCCCTGTTTGTGAAACCAACCAGTTAGAAGACTGCAGCATAGAAGAAATTAATAACGCCTATGATAATGCTATTTTATATACTGATTTCTTTCTATCCAAAGTAATTGAGCTTCTTAAAAACAATCAAGACAAATTTGAAGCCGCCATGTTTTATGTAAGTGACCATGGAGAATCTTTGGGAGAATCAGGAATATATCTACATGGACTTCCAAATTTTGTTGCGCCCGATACTCAGAGGCATGTACCTGCTATTCTTTGGACTTCTGAAAATTTTGATGAAATTGACATGAAAAAACTTTATAAAAATCGCAATACTAAATACTCTCACGATAATATTTTCCATACAATTCTGAGTTTTGTTGAAATTGAAGTACCTGAATTTGATAAGTCTATGGCTATTATTAAATAATCTCTCTATTTAGCTTATAAGTAAGTATCTATCTAAGTACCCAAGTAAAATTAATTTAATAGTTTTACGTAGGTTTTTTCTATTCAAGGCGTAAAAATAGGCACATAGGGAAGCTACGCAACTTTTTTAAAACGAAGAAGAGGATAAAAAGGATTAGAAAAACTTTAGCGATTCTTATGCTTTGTACAAGCAAAACTGTTAAATTAATTTTACTTAGGTATTGATAACTATTCTAACAATTTTGCAAAAGATTATCCTCAGATTCAACTAGCACATGGGTTTATATGATATAGAAGAGTATTCAAAAGAAAAATACCAAGGCGTTACGTAGAAATGGGCGTGTGTAGCACAGACTACAAAATTTAATGTCGGCTAGGGCCAAAAACCCCTGAAATGGTTAATTCATTTTTTGCCAACGGTTTAATGATTTTAACCGCATCCCAAAACATTCGTGATGCTTTCGGGATATTAGTTAGACCCTCTTTTAACAAATTTTTAACACCACATAAAACAACGGCAACAAAGTGTTTAATCAATATTTTTGGGTTTCTATTTAAACCCGCCAAAATGGATATAGGTTCAAATGCACAGTTCCCACCCTGCTTAATATATTGAAAAACCGCATTTTTTAATAAATCATTCGACATAACACCATACAATGCATTTGCCATTATGTTTACATTAGCATTCGCATGTTTTCTATCTTTATAATACATCTGCACTTTCTTTTGTAACAAATCATGATTATTAAAATCAGGCATGCTCATTAAATGCGAACCAAGAATTTGTACATCTGAAAAAACAGCAGTAATCCCCCCACCAGTAATAGGGTGACGCATATTTAAAGCATCTCCTAATAGAACTGCTCCAGGTTTTAATACTGGTTTTGCAGCCATATAGTGATTGGGCATCACCTTGAAGTTTTGTTCACTGACGGCATGATTGAAATAGCTTTGCATACTTTCAGGGATATAAGGTTCAACGTTATTTTTTAAATATTCTATGATAAAGGGTTTTTTAGGTGCTTTATCACCCGCAAAATCAATGAGTAATCTAACTTCATTGCTGGAAATGGGATAACAGATAAAAGGCGTTGGACCCGATAAAAAGACATGCCCAAAGTTAGAATGAGGTAAAGGGCAGTCTGTCAGAATTAAACCCACAAAAAAAGAAGTGACACTTTTTTTATTATTACTTAATTTTTTACGAAAATGAGAGAAAAAGCCATCGCTAGTAATTGTTAATTTAGCATTTATTATTTCTGCTTTCCCTGTCGTTTTATCCGTGTATTTAATGCCCGTAACAACGCCATTTTTATCTTCAATTAATCCTGTAGCTTTTCCTTCCAGTTTTGTAACTGAAGTATTTCCTAGGGCAGAAGCCCTTATTTTTTGGAGAAATCTACCATTATGCAACCCAACACCGTGAAAAAGACCTGTTTCGTTTTTGTTGTAAGGTATTGCGATTTGATCATTTTCATGCAATAGAGCATACCCATATACATCCTGACCATCAAAACCATCCAGTAAATGCTCCAGTCCCATTTGAGTTAATGTTTCTACTGCACCTGGTTGAAGAAGCTCACCAACAATTCTGCTTTTTTCAGAGAATCCACGATCAATTAAAGCTATCTTAATACCCTTAGGTGCAAGATAAGCGGCAATAGTTGCTCCCGCCATACCAGCCCCAATAATACAGATATCAAAATTTTCGTTCATCTGTTTACTTACCACTTGTTTGAACACAAACCCTCAAAGGTTTTAATTTAATCAATTGCTTTTTTTTCAACTTTTATATATTTAGAATGTAGAGAAGGATGTCAATACTAACATAAGAACAGCTTATAGTATCTATTCAAAGCCCATATAGGGAAAGTGTTTCTATATGCACTGTACGTTATCATACAGTTATAGTTAAAAACACCTGATATTCCTTCCTGCAACCAGTCCCCTAATTCAGTTTGTCTTTCAAGCAATAAATGGATTCCTTGGTCAATAATCTGTTTATTTTTAAAATCAGCTGCCATCAATGATAACAGTGCCCATGCAGTATTAATGACTTGAGATTCTTTTGCCTCGGTATAAACCAAGTCTGCACAAGACTTATAAGTTTCGCCCCAGCCACCATCTAATTTTTGCTTACTAATCAAAAAGCCATTTGCTTTAGTAATGCTTTGCCCAATAATATCCGCATCATAAAGCCCTTTTTTTCTAGCTCTAGCTAATGTTTCTATAGCAAACCAAGTTGCGTAAGTAAAACAGACCCCCCAGCCAGCGTACCATGAACCATCCTCTTTCTGTTTATTGATAATAAACTTAAGTCCTTGAATAATAGCTGAATGAATTTTCTCAGTTTTATAACCTGGATACTCATCAAGTGCTTCCATTAAGGTTTGCACACAGGTTGAACTACACTCTGTCCAAGAATAATCAATCATAATGTCAGCAAAAATTTCTGACGGATTAAGTTTTTCTAACCATTTTGGAGCACGTGTTAATTCGTAGGTAGCCCAACCCCCATCTTTATTTTGGAAACCAAGAATAACATCAATCGCTTTTTTTAACCGTTCTTCAGTAACAACTGGTTTTACTATCCCCGAATGATGAATGCTTAATGTAGTACTCATTCCTTCCGCCGAACAATCTGCAATCGGCCAGCTGTGATCAACGGTTGAAAATGGCCAGCCACCTGTGGAGGGATGTCTAAAAAACTGTTCATGTGTGCTATGTTGTTTCAATATTTGCATTTTTTCAACAAACCGGTAACTTTTTTCAATTGTTGGCTTAAATAACTGAGCTATATCACTTTCTAAAATAGCACGCGTAGTAAATGCAACATCCCATAACTGAGAGCCATTATATCCACACATTTTCATCCCATCTTCTGCGACCCATAAATAATCATACCAACGATTAACATGGTTTTGAAATTGGTCAGAATCTTTACCATGTGCATGCCAAATACAAATTGAATTAATCGCTTGGCTAACAGGGCCAATATTGATATATTTTGTCTGCAAATCTTCAGCATGAATATAATCAAGAAGATAAGCTAAGGCTTTTTTTCTTAACCATTTCGAATGAAATTTTTCATAGGTATTAGTAAAAATATTCATCCATTTTAAAACTGGAGATTGAATAGTATAACTATCCTTTTCACATACTTCATTTCTTTGTTTAGGCCAATTTATCTCAGTATATTCATCAATAAAAATTTCCTGACGCAAAGAGAGAATCAACTCATTTTCAGGTACTTGAATTCTATGCGCATAACAATAAGCCATCGGTAAATAGACCATACGAGAATGGCACCAATATCGCCAAGGATGTACGGGCAACCATTTTGGAAACAACCACATTTCTGGGAATAGACTATTAAACCCATCCCAATGGTATAAATTCATCGTGGCTAAATAAAACTTACCCCATGAAGGAATTCCTGTTGCACCACCGTGATCCATTATCCATCGTCTTGCTTGAACTAACCTTCCATCATCTTTATTTAAACCTAAGATTCTTAGTGATACATATTGCATCACCGTTCCGAACATCGTGGAATCATCTTCTATATGCATTCCCCAACCACCATCCTGATTTTGGTGGTTAAACAAATAGATTTTCATCAACTCCTGATGTGGTTTTGGAAACGCTTCTTTCGTTATATATGAAGCAATCAGTAAACCAGGTAATAAAAACAAAGGGCCACCATAATCACCTGACCAAAAACCTTCTTCATTTTGCAGACTAGAAAAATAGTTAATTCCATTAATCAGCGCATCAACTATTTTTTGTTGTTCTGCATCCTGCAAAACCGGCCGTGAACCAGAAAATTCTTTATAATTTTGATTATAATATTGGTGTCTAAATACATTATCACCAGAATTAGGATTATTTCGGCTATCAAAACTAAAATCTTTAGAAAATTGTTGAATATCAGCCTCTGTTAAAGATGACACATTATCTAAATGTTTTTCAGTATCATCAGAGTCTGGTTTAAACGCCCAGACTTGTCTGCCTTTTTTAATGAGTAACTGCCAACTTTCCCAACTTGGTTTAACTTCCAGCATATTTTTTCGTTTGTAATTATTAAGGTCGTTCTAAGAAATTAACTTCAACCCAGGCGGCAAAGCCTCCCCAAAAATCTGTTTTTCTTCCTGTTCATCTAACTCTTTGTAAGCCTCAACCATTTCTATCCATGAAACGGGTGATTTACTGGTCTTTAATTTTTCTACAATTTGTAAACGAATTAATTCATCCAAATCTCTCGCTCTATCTCCACTCATTCTTGTAATTAAAGTTGCTGCAAAACCAGCTTGGGGTATTTTTTTCCAATCAACTTTTAAAATTTGTTGTAACCAAACCACCACGGTATCCGCAGGGATTACATTATGATGACTACCATAAAAGGGGACTCTGGATGCAATTCGCCCTATCGCCCACCACGTCTGATTTGGTTCTCTCGATTTTTGTAGTCGCTTTAATAACCACTCACCCAATAAAATTTTGTTAGTCACTGGCAATCGTTCTAGCACACCAGCTAAGCGAACCATATCATCATAGCCACGCATTTTAACTTGCTTTGCAAGCCCTGCTTGTCTAGCTGCTGCAGGATTTAAAAACTTGGAAATATCTTTAAAAATATTTTCTTGTGCCTCTGCATTTAATCCTCCAGCAATGCGCCGCCATAAAGTCCACCATTCAGTCCAGTTTTGTTTTTCATTCACAAACTGAATTGTTTGTGGATAATTTTTCCATAATTGCTCAACTCGCCAGTCATCCAAAGGGTAACCAAACCCTGGACGCAAACAAAAACCAACCAAACTTAACCAGACTCTCTCATGGTTTTCTGATCGACGACGGAATTTTGAGCCTTCCAATAAAACAGAAAAAAGCTCCCTAAGCAATGGTGTATTCCATTCTGCACGTGATAACCCTAAAACCTTTTCTAAGTCTGCACGTAAACTTTTAACGGCTTTTGGATCAATTTTTTTAGATTTAGAACCGAATACCAACTGAATTTTAACGGCTGCCTGACTAAAATTTTCTGGTAATTTAGCCGTAGTTTGTGAACCACTATGACCTTTTTTTCTAATTTGAAACTCAACATCAAAACGTTGAGAGTCATTATCAATCGAAATACACTGTATTTTTAACGTGCCCACTTCAGTTTGAGTCACTGCCAGCTGGACATTGACTTCGCCTTTATCTTCTCCTTCAAAAGCAACTGCTAATGGAGGCAATAAATTAAATCTATCTTCATTAATATTAACTAGTTCACCTGGTTTATATTTTGTATCACCAGTCGTAGATGCTAAATGAAATTGCACTGGCTGACCAATACGCAAAGCAAACTGTTGTTCTTTTAAAACAATCTCAACGCCCTCTTCAGTTCCACGAGGCAAAACACAAATACCTTGTTTATTTTCAGCCTGTTTATTTATATCAACTAATAAGAAGTAACTTCTCGCCGCACCACCACCAATTTTATTTTTTTTATCTCGTCGAGCAATAGCATAGCTAACAGCACCAAAAGCAACGGATAATTCAGGATATTCATTTTCTAATAACAAAGGTTGTTGCTGACTCCAAGAATCAATCAAATCAACCGTTCTTTGGGTAATGGGTTTACTTCGAAATACACCTCCATTTAGTAAAATGGCATCAGGAACATAACTTTCTTGACCTAGCGCATCCGCAGAAGCTTGACTATGTAATTTTAAAAAGGCAGCAATATGTTTACTAATCGCCGGTTCAGCGGCATAAGGCAAACCAAACTCAACTACTCCGCTCCGCTTTTTATCAGGCAAATCTGTTAATGCTGATAAAGGGAAAAAACCATCCAAAGCAATGTTTCGAACTTCTTCTTTACTTAGTTGTGCACTTCTTGAGCCACCAATCATTTTAGAACCACCTCCCAATAAAGTGACATTAACCTGTTCTGGGGCATCTATTGAGAGCATTCTTTCTTTTGCAACACGACATTGTTCTAACAATTGGGACAAGTCAGCTGCTGAAAGTTTTGATTCATTTTTTATCAACCGGTTTTCAGCAAGGTGAGCCAGCGCCAAATCAATATTATCGCCACCAAGCATCAAGTGATCACCCACACCAATACGGGTTAATTTTGGCTCTCCTTGTCCATGTGCTACTTTAATCAGAGTTAAATCGGTTGTTCCTCCTCCTACATCACAAATCAATAATAAATGAACTTTCTCCAGCTTTTGTTTAATATCTACTGAATTTCTTCGTAACCAGTCATAACAAACGGCTTGAGGCTCTTCCAATAAACGAATATTACTTAATCCGGCTATTTTTGCAGCTTCTAGAGTTAATGATCGAGCAACCTCATCAAACGAGGCGGGCACAGTAATCACCACAATTTGATTTTCTAATGGTGCCTCAGGAAACTTATGCCCCCAAACTGTACGTACATGAATTAAATAACTGGCACTCGCATCTAATGGTGAAACTTTTTGCACATCCTCAGAGCTACTCCAAGGAAGAATATCAGCTGTATGATCAACAGCAGGATGGGAAAGCCAGCTTTTAGCACTGCTAACAAATCGACCCTGAGTTTTTGCACCTAACAAGCGAGCTGCTTCACCAATAACGGCAGTTTCACCCGTAGGAGAAAAACTAATATCAGCACCTGACAACTCTCCCTCAGCAGGATGATACCGAACAGAAGGTAATAAGGAGCGTGAAGCAACCTCTCCTGGGGCAATAAGTTGCTCAATTTGAAAAATTTTTATTTTTGGCTTTAAAATTGATTTATCAGCATTGGTATAAGCTACTACTGTATGCGTTGTGCCTAAATCAATGCCGACTAAATATTGTGTTTTATTGTTCAAGGTTTAATCTAAAAAGTACTTAACAAAAGGATAGTGGTACATTCTATACTTTTTCCGATAAGTAGCGTTATCTGATTATCCTAGATAAGATCCGTTGGGCACACATTTATATAACAACCTATTGATTTAAATGTTCTTTTAAAAATTATTTAGCCTCGTCTATTCGATTAGATCGGGAATTTTTCGGCGTTGGGATGAAGAAAAATATTTTGATAATTACAAAACGGATATGGCGAACTCTAAAGCATGGGGAAAGTCGCCCATTGCTATTAATCAACTGGCCTTGCTGGCTTTGGTCACCCATTTTTAATGCGATTGTTTTTACATGAAAAAGGATAGGAACTGGACTGGGTTTGAATGAAGATCATCAAACACAGAAAAAGCATCATGAGAAAAAAATCCGTGTACTGTATTGACAGGGAGGGAAATTATAATCGTGCATTTTTTCAAAAAACTCTCAAAAACCACTAAACAAGCTTGGCAGTTCGTAAAAAAAAATTCTTAAAAAAGTGTATCTCGTGGCTCTTTGAGAGTAAGCAGAAAAGTAATTTATGACCTATCTATAACCCTATGTCGGACACCCTTACCCACTGGGTGAGTCACTTTTTGCCCGGTAAAAACATTGGCGATCCATATAATATCAGTCTTTGATATTATATGGATGTTTTCTACTGCTGTTTTTAGGATTAAAGAACTAAACCCCCTTCCCAAAGACATTATTTTTTTTCCACATCTAATTAGAGGCAGGCAAAAGCATTCTAGGATTTAAACCTTCGGCAGCTGGCAATACAGAAACCCACGCGGCATCCCAAGGATTGATAGTTGCACTACTGTCAATTGTCTGATATCCACTCCCATTGTAATGCCACAATTCATTATGCACCATAGTTACAGCATCTGAGTCGCCAAAAACACAACCCGCTGGTGCCGAACAGACACCTGAATCTGTAACAATTTTTACTTGCCCCATATTTCTGCTATCTCTAAAAGGGTATCCTATCATCTGCCACTGACTAACACCGGCATTCGCTTGCAGCGGTATTTCAAAACACCCTTCAGGTGAAGAACAAGCTGGGGTATGCGTCACATGGACACCCGAACTGGAACCCCGCATATCAATAGTAACGGCACTGCTGACATGCATAAACCAATAACCCACACCGGGCAACATAGGATCGGTGGGGGTTAATTCGAAATAAGCATTTGAGGTGCTATCGTAACGATAAACAGTCCAGTCAGTACCATAAGTACCTGTCGTTACATCATCACCAATAATATCAGCCACGGTGCTACCGGTAACAGGCACAGTATTAAGCCCAATGTGCGCCCATGTGTTTACCGGAACATTCAGTGTTGGCACCTTACCTTCCGCACCTCCTACACTTAGATCGTCCAGCGTTACATTATAATGACACGATGTGGGGCTAGCCACAGGGTCAAAAATATTCATGACTACCAGTGCAGCGTAGTTAGAGGCAAATGAAGGAAATGGTTTATAGTCCGGGGAACTGCGCACATAGATCCCCAAAAAACCCTCAGCATGCGTCTCACCATTATTATCCTTGAACCCCCAACCAGCCTGACCACTCAGTGGTATATCTTGCAATAAAGCAGCTTCTCTATGCCCCCAGTTTGAACCGGAATCCGCATATATCCACCCATAAATCGCTCGCTCCAGAGGCAGGGGAATGCTTGAGCCCGTTGTTGCAAAATAAGCCAGATTTTCCGCGCGATTGATAAATTCGTGACAATCACTGCCCGCTCCTAATGCGTTTACACCTATATCAGCATTCTGGTCAATCCGCCCAAAGGGGGTATTTCCATCCGCTGAGTGCCCCGTTGCGTCGGAATCATGCAGTACATCACCATATATTTTAGTGATATTATCTATATGTGATTCAATTCCGGCAAATCCGTATTCACGAATATTACCTCCTATATCTACCCTGTCGATTCGCTCCGCATTAAGAATCATCAATGCTTTAGCATCATCGGTCATATTATCCCAATCAATCTGTGAAGGCAGATTTAGATTACCGAGCATATTTACAGCGAGTCCTCGCTGAATTTCTTCCTGCCTGCGGGCATGATTAAACGCTTCTGCAATATCAGCAACACCATTAAAAGTCGCGTCAAAGACCCCGGCAGAAGGGTTTGAGACGCCACCCGTATCTGTCCACGGAATATCGGTATTGATATTTGGTGGCGACAAAGCCCAAGCACTGCCAGTAAAAGAAACAGAAAAAGCAAGTAGCGAAATTTTAGCTATTCTATTCATGTTATTTCCTCTCATAATATTATTAACAAATAAAGCCACAACTCAGCTGAATCTTATCACAAAGACAAAGACTGTCAGGTTTCACCATGTTGTACCCTAATTTCTTAAAAGGTCAGAGACTGTCTTAAAAAGCAACTATAATTTCCCTTATATTTATTTTCCATACCTAGCTTGTTTTACCCTATGGTTGATAATTTAATTCAAAGGTTTTTTCTGACTTTCAAACGCCATAAGCTTTGCATAATCTAGCCGTTGTTCTATGGTAAAACTTATTCTAGGTTTTTCTGTGTTTATTTCGGTCATTTTATTCTTCTGATTTTAGCTGGATTATAAGCTACAAATCTTTCCAAGATTATTAGATCATAACATTGTCGCAGGCGAGCCACTATAGAACCAATCATTAGCCACTTAAAAACCGACTTTAGGCTAACTCAAAATTTTCTTAAAGGCGTTACAGGCGACAGCATCAACCTGTTGATGCTGCCAGTACCTAGAATATGGCAAAATGGATGAGGCAAGCCATTTTGTTTCTTTTTGCGCACGTTTTTTCACTAAGCCTAATCCTCACGAACGCAAGAAAGAGAAATATTTTGCTTCTGAGACGGTCAGGAAAATTTTTGGGGAATTTTGCAGTTTCTGAAAGCCAGTTCCAGGGGTTTTTTCAGGGTTGACTAAGTATTAAGACCTACATCACAGTATTGAGTTGGGGTATTCATTTAGAATAGGCATTAAGTTGCATCTATTGTTATATATTACAAGGCTTTAGCAGTTCGTATATTTAGTGCTAGGTAAATTTAATGGAATTATTACACCTAAAAACATTAAGAAAAATAGTGTCTGGGTTTCTGTTTCTGTTTCTGTTTCTGTTTCTGTTTCTGTTTCTGTTTTTTAGTATTCTAGCTTGCCAGTACGCTGCGAATGAGTTATTCAATTTAGATGATGCTCTTAAATTTACGATTGAGGGTTATGGCGGGGTCGGGGTGTTAGCCTTTATTGTTGGTACATTTTTCAGTAGCCTAAATATTTGGTCTCTCAGAAATTGAGTCAACTGACAAACAGATTAGCGATAACATCAAATCCAAATTAATTAACCATGAACTAACAATCGAGGTTGAAAAGGAAAAGATTCATCATTAATTATAAAGGTACTACTGACAGCTATAAGTAACCAGTCTGATTCATAATCTTTTTACTGTGACACAGGGGTAGAAATTCCTGTCTTGAGAAATTACATTTGATGTATGGAGAGGTTTAGTTGAATTAGATTGTATAAAATCAATTGACATACATCGTTTGTCAAAAATATATTAAGTTAATTTCAGGAGAATGTCCAATTGTACGCTTTCCTGATACAGATCCTTGAAGTAAAGGAAGGTTTGGATGCTGGACGTGTACAGTTTTAAGGCAGGATAAAGCAAGCAAGAATTTGATTGCAAACGGATATACTAAACTTCAACCTCTAAATGATTTTAGACAGTGGTTATTGGATATCCGAGACAAAACCAGTTATAGATGTATGGTTAGAAGAAATGGAGTAAAAGGTTTAGGTCCTTTCCGACTGTATCTTTATGATGGTTAAATTAATGACGCAACATTATGAATGTATCAATATTTTTATGTTTTATAGTAATTTACTTATAAGGAAAAGTTTAGTGAGTACAGAAAATTTAGAATGTTTATTAGAGAAAATAGTTTTAATTAATGAGAACATGTTAGGTGTACTTGGCGAAATCAAAAATGATATGTCAGATATAAAACAAGAGTTAAATTGGGTTGGTGAAAACACTTATGCCAAAGTTGTTTATGATGGTTTAAATGAAATTACAGATAAGCTTAGTTTAGTAGAACTAGGAGTATCTAATATTGATTCAAACACCTCAGACTTGTAATTAAGAATTAAGAGCTTTAATTTAGCTCATAACGAATTAGATACTGTCTTAAAAATCAAGAGACTGTAGAAAATTCTGTGTAACTGCCCTTTTAAATATATTCCATCAACCGGTCGTCAAACTCGATCATAAATCTATTTAAGGCCGTTTTCCAGCCCCTAATGGGCATTGTCCATTTTTTTGATGCCTGTTGTATCGCTAAATAAATAACCTTTTTAGCGGCGTTATCTGTTGGAAATAATTTACGTTTTTTAATTGCTTTTCTAATCACACTATTTAAAGATTCAATCGCATTCGTTGTATAAATAGCTTTACGAATATCCTTTGGATAATTAAAAATAGCATTCAGGTTACTCCAGTAGTTTCGCCAGCTGCGACTGGTTTGAGGAATTTTTCTATCCCATGTTTTTTCAAAGTTCTCCAGCTCTAATAATGCCTCCTCTTCGGTCGCAGCTTGGTAAATACGCTTTAAATCCGTCGTTACCGCCCTATAGTCTTTCCAAGGCACAAGCTTCAGTGAATTGCGAACCATATGGACAATGCAAAGCTGAATTTGTGTTTTTGGAAAGACGGTTTGTACGGCTTTTGGAAAACCTTTTAATCCATCAATGCAGGCAATGAGAATAATCCTTTACGCCTCTATTTTGCAATTCAGTGATGACGCCTAACCAAAACTTGGCACCTTCATTCTCTGATAACCACATGCCCAGCAATTCCTTTTGACCTTCCATATTGACGCCTAAAGCAAGATACACCGCTTTATTAATCACTTTTTTTCTTGCCTGGTTTTACCGACAATACAGTCAAGATAAACTAAGGGGTAGATCACATCAAGGGGACGTGATTGCCATTCGATCACTTGTTCAATCACTGCATCAGTAACTTTAGAAATAAGGCCGGGTATTGAGAATGGGATTAGTATTTCTAGAGATGAACTTGATAAATATTTTTTATATGGTTTTATTACTAGCAAACAATATTTTGCCTTAAATAGTTTTAGAAATATATGGAAATCGTATGGTTATTATATGTGGCTGAATAACGAACTAGTGCCATTGGGATAGTCCAAGCTAATAATTTTGACAGCTTCTATGATACAAGGCTAGACATTTAAGCTCCCATACCTGGCGGCAAAACATCAAACTTCAGAACTCCTTCTGGAAACACTGCCCAATTTGGAGCTGATGCGGTATAAATTAACATTTGTGGGGTGAACTTATTAGGACTGATTATTGTAGAAGCTGCCACTGAATAGAAATTCCCTACCGTCACTTCTGCACATAATGCTGTAGCACATTTACTGCAAAACTTGAGACTAATATCTTTTCCAGAATCTCCTATTCGAGTATACGTTGATGGTGTTCCTTTTGTAAAATTTAGCTTGTCTAGCGGCACCCATAACCCGAACCATTTATCAGAGCCGGTATGTGTTTGGCATTCTCTGCAATAGCAAAATGCTGAATTAATGGGCTCACCTTCAAAATCATACTCAATGTTGCCACAACCACACTTTCCTTCATATTTTTTCATATTAATAATAACCTCAATTTTTTGATGCCATTGTTTTAAGTCGAATAGGCAGACTGAATAGCTTCATTTGCCCACTCAATGAGTTTTTCTTGATTTTCAAAAAGATCTTCTGGAACAGTAAAATATTTTTTGACGTTAACTTTTCCTTTTTTAGTAGAATAAGAAAAAGGTTCCATTCCAAGGGCTTCATATTTTGAACGTGTTTGATCGTTAACGCAAAAATACAAAGTATTACCCATAATCATAGCGAATTGTTTTGAACCACTTTTAAAAGCAAAACCCCCGAAAAACTTCCCATCATTAAGATTACCTAAGGGTACAAATAACTCCCTGACATATTCAATAAATTCTAGACTTGCGCTCATTCTCTATCCTTAATGCCCTAATGCCGAGTTGAAATGTCATTTTGCCCTGATAATCAGCCTAGCGAGAGGATTATCAGAGCAAAAGGGTCAACTCGAACGTTTAGTGTACGCTCAGCATGAGCGTGAACTAATGAGGTAAACATCATCTGTAGAAAAACCTACTTCATTCAATATTTTAGATGATTATAACTAGTTGCCGATGTTAATTGCAATCTTGACTCTTCTCCAATACAAGGAAATTGAAGAGTTTGCAAAAGCCAAAAAAGAATAGTTTGTTGAGCTGTTAGATTTACCTAATAGAACTTCCTCTTATGATACCTTTGGTCATGTATTTGCTGCGATTGATGAAAAGTATTTAAAGATAAATATTGATAAGGGCACACGGAAAAGCCGCTATCTACATGGTTAGCACATGAGTACAGAAAAACAGTTTGGTTTTGGAGCAAGTTAAGGCGGCTAAGAAATCGAATAAAACTACCACTATTCCTGTTCTTTTATCGCGTTTAGATATTGGTGGAACGGCAATCTAGGAGCTAGATTAAATTAACAATGCCAAAAATAGAGGGCGTTCAAAATTCTGTGTCAGTAAAATTAGCGCCTAACGCGCTTCGCTTGTTTGCCAGATAAAATACCTGTTGAACCTGCTCTTTCAGAGCAGAACCTACAGCCATTTTTTATGGCTTGATGAGAGTCGGTACGATACTCAGATATCAAGTATAGGTAGTGTTTTCCCCATTATTATACTGATAGGCTACTTAACGAGTCTTTTAGGTTATTTGCTATCGTGGTTAGTTTTTGACTTGTTTCTGATGTTTCATTAGCAGCTTTTATACTTTTTTCTGAGATGTTGTTTAAAGTAAAAATACTCTTGTTAATTTCTTCAGCCACTGTACTTTGTTCCTCGGCTGTTGAAGCAAGTAGTGTGTTCATATGATTAATGGTAGTGACAGATTGAGTAATAGTATGCAGTGTTGTTTCTGATTTTCTTGTTTGTCTTGCACTATCCTCTATAATTTTATGGCAGGATTCTATTGTATCCACGGCTTTTTTTGTATCAAATTGTAGTTTTTTAATTTTGGATCGCATTTTATTTGTTGATGCCGATGTAGTAGGAGCTAAAGTACTTACATCATTTGCGGCATTAATAAACTCATGCTCTTTTTTATGTAAATGTGTTACCTCATTAGTAACATTTAGTTCTTTTAGATTTAGTTGTTTATAAAAATCATCTATAAAACTATCAATATCTCTTACATCATCTTCTAATTGATTAATAACAAAGGCAGCTTGATTAATTTCATTTGCTAATGAGTTAATAGATTTGACGGCTTGAGATATTATTAAGTAACCTTCAATAGCTTGTGTATCAGTAGTATTTGCTGCACTAGCCGCCTGAGTAGCATTTTTAACAACTTCCTCTACAGTTATGGCTAATTGGCTCATTGCCGTAGCAACTTGTTCTAACTGTTGTTTTTGAGTTTTAATGTCAGTGGAGTTTGTTTCTACTACTTTAGATAAGGATACTGAATGCTGGATTAATTCGGGTGTATCGGTTTCGATTTGACGAATAATATTTTGTAAATTGTCCGCAGCTTTGTCTAAATTTTTAGCTATAACCCCCATTTCATCCTTTGAAGATAGTTGAGTTCGAGTCGTTAAATCACCACGACTAATGCTGTTAGCGAATTTAGATAATAAGTTAATTGATTTAAAAATATTTCTAGGTATGGTAATGGCTAAAATAATGCCAGTAAAAAAACAAATCATTAGTGCATAAAAAAGATATAAATGGGCTTGAGAAAATAAAGCCGTCAATTTCTTGCTCGCATTATCTGTCTTGATCCATTCATTTTGTACTGCTTGTGCAGTAGAAACTCGAGTGGTAGTAGCTATTGTGTTCATTTTTGTCACTAAAATTTGTAATTTGGTTTCGCTAGAAATCCACTGGTCTAAAGCTTTTTTGTATTGTGCCGTTGATTTTTGAGCTTGTTTAACTTTTTTAAGTTCTGTTCTACCTTTACTAATTTTTTGTAATTTTTTTAATAAACTCAATAACTCTGGGATTTGCTTCTGTATTTTTTTGTAAAAAGCACGATCCTTATAGAGTCTTTCTTGTTTTTCATGTTGAATAATCGAGTAAATCAAACTTTTAATTTGATTTGCAGCGGTATATTTCTGAATTTTAATTTTTGTATCAGCTTGTAATTCACCTTTTTTAAGTAAATCAGAATATTTAAATTGCAATTTTAATACAAACGAATCAGCTTCTGCTAAAAGTTTTTTTCCACTATTATTTATATTCTTAATTGCACGTTTGTTATTCGCTATTGCTTTGAGGCCAAGCTCATAAAGGGTATTAAAATCTATAATATTCTGTTTGATTTTTGTGGATTGTTTAAGCAAGTCTTGGTCGTTACTTTGGAGGCTAATTTGATCTATTTTTATTAGATCCGAGTCCATCTTTTCTAGTATTTCTTTTGTATGTCGTTGAGATACGGGTGTTTTATAGAGTAAATAATTTAATTGCTCAATGGTTGCATTATATGCACCTTTATGAAGTTCAAGAGCAAGTTTTATAGCAGGTATTTCTCTTTCAATATTTTCAGTGGCTTTCCCTTCTAATAAATCAAAATAATACCAAGAGACTAATCCAAATAATAATAGTATTCCAGATAAGCTGGAAAAACCTAAATAGAGTTTTTTACGGATTGTCATGGTCTATTTTGTCCTGATATCGAAAGAAAATATTATTTCATTTTGTTCTAAAATTAAATTATAGGTTAGGGATGAGGGAATACAACAAAGCGATCTGCTTAAACAATATTTTTGAGGGGATAGAGTTAAAATATGTGATGTAGCTTCACTAAACAGGGGTTAATATAAATATGAAGAGTGTCTAAAATGGAGAAAAGTTAGAGTTTAATTAGGTAGTCGGATTGAATTAAATCATCCGGTTGCGATAATAGATCAAGATAAACCATTATAATTTCTCATCAATTTTTGAAACTCAGATTCAGCAATAATATCATTATTATTTTCCACTCGATCAAGATAAACCAATCCGTTTAAATGATCATATTCATGTTGAAAAATACGGGCTACAAAATTTTCTGCTATCAGTTCTTGTATGTTGCCCTGTTCATCAGCATAATCTATTTGTATGTTTTCATAGCGTGGGACTAGTGCTCTAATTCCTGGAATACTTAAACAACCTTCCCAGTCTTTCTTTTTACTTTGCGATAATACTTTGAAACTTGGGTTTATCATCACAACAGGATCCATTTTAGGTGCCAGAGGGTAACGTTCTGATGGTCGAGAGGCTACAATAACAATGCGGAGTGATTCAAATAATTGGGGTGCAGCCACACCGACACCTTTAGACGTAGATAACATTGTCTTCATAGTCTTTATAATCTGTTTGATGTGACTTGTATTCACATCACTGACTCGTAGTGCCTGTTGTCTTAATATACAATCACCTAACTGTGCAAACCCCTCGGGTCTTCTTATTTTTTCTTTTATATTTTTATTCATAAATCACTCTTTTTGGAAGTACATAAAAAACATTGTTTTGGGCAGATATTTAGATATTTTATCTAAATTATTGACTACATTTTATCAGTTAAATATTAGAGCTTAGAAAGGTAACAAATTTATATTTTAATTGTTGATGATGAAGAATAAAACTTTGAAATAACTTCATCCGCTGAAAATCATGGAAACGGAGCGATAGCGGAGTGATGATTTTTAGTCCGCAGTAGGCCACAGGGAAATTTGCCGATTCGACGTGTGCGATAGCACGCGAGAGAAGCTAAAATTTTATCCCGATAAGCCGTCAAGTCAGTGAGGTAAGCTTTAACGGAGCGGCTTTTGTGCGGAGTTGAAGCTGGACGCAGGACGTACTGGGGCACTCTATTAATTCGCCCGAGCAGAATGGGTTTTTGGACATGGATGTCCTAAAAAGATATGTAGCGAGGATGGCGCGCTAGCATAATTAATAGAGCCAGCCTTTTATCTCTTTACTTGAAAAATATATTTAAGAACGATTAATGATAGAATAAAAAGAATATAAGTGGTCAAGTATAGCTTGATATTTAGCTAAAAAAGAATGATTACAGAGGTAAATATGAAAAATAACAAGCAAAAGCGTTATTTACTTTTGATTAGTGTCCATGGATTAATTCGTGGCAAGGACCAAGAGTTGGGGCGAGATGCTGATTCTGGTGGGCAGATCAAATATGTCTTAGATCTTGCCCGTAGTCTTGCTAAGTGTGAGGATGTTGAAAAGGTAGATTTAGTAACGCGCCGGATAGTTGATTCTTCGGTGAGTAGTGAATATGCACTACCTATTGAAGAACTATCACCCAAAACACGGATTGTTCGTATAAATGCTGGACCAGAAGAATACATTGCAAAAGAGCAGTTGTGGGATTATCTGGATAGCATGAAGGATAATTTAGTCAATTGGTTGAATGATCAGCCCCGTATGCCAGATGTTATTCATACTCATTATGCAGATGCTGGATATGTTGGGGTACGACTGGCAAACCAGCTTGGTGTTCCCCTTATCCATACAGGGCATTCACTGGGTCGTGATAAGCGTAAACAATTGCTTGCAAAAGGGCTATCTCGTGAAGAAATTGAGACTACCTACAATATTGAACGACGAATTGATGCAGAAGAAGAGGTTCTGGCAAATGCAGATTTAGTCATCACCAGTACCAGAAATGAAATTGAAGAACAATACGAACTTTATAATTATTACGATCCTAGTCGGATGCAAGTCATTCCTCCTGGAACCAATTTACAACAGTTCTTTCCCCCAATAGCAGACGAGAAAATAGCCTTTGTTGAGCAACTTAAGCCTTTTCTTAGCGAACCTGAAAAGCCCTTGATTCTTGCCTTATCACGACCAGATGAACGTAAAAACTTTTATACTCTAGTTGAAGTCTTTGGTGAATCGGAGCTCTTGCAACAACACGCAAATCTATTGATTATTGCTGGGAACCGAGATGATATTCGAGACTTGGATCCAGGTGCTCAATCTGTTTTGACCAATATTTTATTGCTGATTGATAGCTATAATTTATACGGTAAAGTCGCTGTGCCAAAACACCATCGACCTGATGAGGTATCAGGAATTTATCGTTTAGTCTCGGCAAGTCAGGGAGTTTTTATTAACCCAGCACTTACTGAGCCTTTTGGTCTTACGATTCTTGAAGCTGCTGCAAGCGGTTTGCCCGTAGTGGCAACAGAAAATGGGGGGCCTGTGGACATTATTGCAAACTGTCACAATGGAGAGTTAGTTGATCCACTAGATAAAACAGCGATTACAGAGGCATTACTCAAACTACTTCAAGGGACAGATGCTTGGTTACAGGCATCAAAAAATGGTATTGAGGGCGTCCGCCGACATTATACGTGGGAGTCTCATGCTGAAGCGTATATGGAAAAAGTGAAGGAAATACAGGATACATACAGTCCTCCTCTGGGTGTTAAACCTGCTCCTAGAGCTATACGCTACCGTGACAGAGCAATTTTTACTGTTTTGGATGAAAATTTATTGGGAAACCAAGAGTCATTAGATCGTTTTTCTGAGCTGATCCGAAAAAATCATAAGTCTGTCACTTTTGGTATTGCTACAGGCCGTCGTATGGATTCGGCATTAGCAATTATGAAAAAGTATAAAATCCCTGTTCCAGATGTACTGGTTAGTAGCCTGGGTACTAGAATTCATTATGGTAAAGCGTTGACAGAGGATGCTTATTGGGTTGAGCATATTGATCATGACTGGAACCCCCATCATGTGCTTCGTGCATTGGAAGGCTTGCCAGGACTTAAGCTTCAACCAAAGAAAGAATTAAGTCATTTTAAAATTTCCTATTATTATGATTCGAAAAACGCGCCTTCTATTGATGAAATTATTGCACTTATTAGAAAAAAGGAATTAACTACAAATGTTTTTTTTACTAATGGTGAGCTAATTGATATTGTTCCATCACGGGCTTCGAAAGGGCAGGCATTACGCTATGTTGCGCAACGACTTGATATTCCACTTGAGCATATTCTTGCAGCAGGTGGCTCCGGAGCTGATGAGGATATGATGCGAGGTAATACACTCGCCGTAGTGGTTGGTAATCGACATCAAGAAAACTTGTCAGATTTGGAAGATCATAAGCGTATCTATTTTGCAAATCAGGCTCATGCGGGTGGCATTCTTGAAGCTATTGAATACTATGATTTTTTTAATACTTGTAAAGTTCCGGAGGGTCAATGACTGATCGACTTCTAATATGTACTGACCTTGACCGGACCTTGCTTCCCAATGGCTCGCAACCTGAATCTGACAATGCACGGGCTTACTTTAGAAATTTAGTTTCTCGTCCAGAAATAACACTTGCTTATGTGAGTGGACGACATCGTGGTTTGGTAGAAGAAGCTATTTTAGACTATCAGCTACCTTTGCCAGATTTTGTGGTAGGAGATGTGGGAACAACTATTTATCATGTAGGTTCAGAGCTAGAATGGGAACTACAAACTGCTTGGCAACATGAAATTGCGAAAGACTGGGGAGGTAAAAAACATGCTGATTTGATGAGGTTACTGGATGATTTTCAGCAATTACGACTTCAAGAACCAACAAAGCAAAATAATTTCAAGCTTAGTTATTATACCTCTCTACAAATAGAGCAAGAGGAAATGCTTCAGGCTATTAGAAAACGACTTTCGGGGTCTGGTATTCGAGCGAGCCTGGTTTGGAGTATTGATGAAGAATCTGAGACTGGGTTACTGGATGTGCTACCTGAGCGAGCTACAAAATTTCATGCAGTTGAGGCATTAATGAAACAATGTAATTTTGGGTATGATAATACGGTATTCTGTGGAGATAGTGGCAATGATATTGAAGTCTTGGTAAGTTCTATTCCTGGTGTGCTGGTAGCTAACAGTCAATCAGATATTCAAACCCTTGCAGCTAATTTAGCTGATAAAAATGGCCAATCTGAGCAGCTTTATCTCGCTAAAGGTGGTTTTATGAGCCTGAATGGTAATTATTCTGGTGGGATATTGGAAGGAATTGCGCATTATCATTCTGATGTCGTTGAGTGGATGGGGATTAATAAAAAGAAAGGAGACCAGGAATGAGTAAAAGTGATCTGTGTGTTTTTGGTGAGGTTTTATTCGATCATTTTCCTGACGGAACAAACGTGCTGGGTGGTGCACCATTTAATGTTTCTTGGCATTTACAGGCTTTTGGTCAAGCCCCATGTTTTATTAGTCGAGTGGGAGATGATGTAGAAGGAAGGTCGATTAAAGAGGCAATGACTGCGTGGGGAATGCGTACTGATTTCCTGCAAACTGATTCTAAATTACCTACTGGTAGAGTCAGTGTCAATATAGCAGATGGTGAACCATCCTATGATATTGTGAATCCTTGTGCTTATGACGCGATTGAAGCAGATAATAGCATTCATCATTGTCAACTACTTTACCATGGTAGTTTGGCATTAAGAGAGTCTACACCCCGACAAGCAGTTAAGCAGTATTTGATAAACAAGCCGGAAATTGTTTTTGTTGATGTCAATTTACGTCCGCCTTGGTGGAAAAAACAGCAGGTGCTGGATATGGTGTCTGCTGCTGATTGGGTCAAACTTAATAGCGATGAGTTAAAGCTACTTCATACTTCGACAGACGGGAGATCATTTCTTGCTGATTATAATCTTCAAGGACTGGTACTGACTCATGGCGCTGATGGTGCGGAAGTTTTAACTGCGAATGGAGAAACGGCCAAAGCAGAACCTGCACAGAATATTTCTGTTGTGGACACTGTGGGTGCGGGAGACGCCTTTGCTTCGGTTATTATTCTGGGTTTGTCCAAGGGTTGGTCACTGAGTATCACTGTTAATAGAGCACAAGATTTTGCCTCGGCATTGGTTGGCTATCGTGGTGCGACGGTAAGTAATGCTAGTTTTTATCGTTCTTTTATTGATGATTGGGATTTAGGTTAAGTATTGTTCTGAGAAACTGAGTTCTTACGCTATAATCCGCGCTCAACTGATTTTCAAAAATAAGAAGACGACTATTATTGCTCTATGTACGAACAAATCGCACACTCATTATTAAATAAAATCCTTGACGAATTAAAGCCAGAAATACGTAAACGTGATTTGCGTCATTTTTATACTCGTTTGGGTGCCAATTTTTATGCTATTCACTCATTATTTCATCTTCTATACGGTAAACGAGATGATTTTGAACGACAAATGCTTCGATTAGTTGAAGTGATGGCTGCTCAATACATACTGCGAGAGAAACCACTAAAAAAGAAAGACCATAAACGTGAACATGATCACAACTGGTTTCTTAGTCAGAAATGGGTAGGAATGGCCTTATATACCGATGGTTTTTCTGACGACCTTCAAGGGTTGAGAGAGCGAATAGACTATTTTGAAGAGCTGGGTATTAATATGGTTCATGTGATGCCTATTCTTGAATGCCCTCAGGGAGCTAGTGATGGCGGCTATGCAGTGAGTAATTTTCGGGATGTTGATGAGCGAATTGGCAGCTTGACTGATCTGCGGGTATTAGCGAAGGAATTACGCCAGCGTGATATTTTGTTAACTTTGGATGTAGTGGTAAACCACACTTCGGATGAACATGAATGGGCAAAAAAAGCTCAAGAGGGCGATGAAAAGTATCAAGATTATTTTTATATCTATAAAAATCGTGATACGCCTGATGTATTTGAAACTAGTATGCCAGAAGTCTTTCCTGAAACTTCACCTGGGAATTTCACTTTTGATAAATCCATGAATAAATGGGTGATGACAGTATTCAATGATTACCAATGGGATTTAAATTACAACAACCCTGCCGTTTTTATAGAAATGCTGGATATTATTTTGTTTTGGGCTAATCAGGGCGCAGACATTATTCGGTTAGATGCAGTTGCTTTTTTATGGAAAAAAATTGGCACAACTTGTCAAAATGAACGAGAAGCCCATCTTATTTTGCAATTAATGAAGGATTGCTGTCAGGTAACAGCACCTGGAATATTATTTATTGCCGAAGCCATTGTTGCACCGGTAGAAATAATCAAGTATTTTGGTGAAGATGCAGTTATCGCAAAAGAGTGTGAAATTGCCTATAACGCAACCTTTATGGCTTTGCTTTGGGATGCTGTTGCGACAAAAAATACAAAATTACTTAACCAGGGAATCTGCAGCTTACCCGAAAAACTAGAACGATCCACTTGGCTAAATTATGTGAGGTGTCATGATGATATTGGTCTTGGGTTTGATGATAATGATATTTATCAAGTAGGGTACGACCCCAAAGCACATCGACATTTTTTGGTTGACTACTTTACTGGAAACTTTGAAGGGTCGCCTGCGAAAGGGCAGCCTTTTGGACACAATGAAAAGACCGGTGATGACCGTATTTCTGGTGCACTAGCATCTTTGGTTGGGCTTGAAGATGCGATTGATAAGAATGATGCAAAAGCTATTCAGCAAAGTATTGATTTAATATTACTTCTTCATGGTATGGTTATTTCATTTGGGGGTATTCCATTGTTGTACTATGGAGATGAAATTGGTACATATAATGACTATAGTTATCTGAAAGATGTGAGTAAAGCGCATGATAATCGCTGGATTCATCGCCCACAAATCAACTGGGAGAGAGCGGAGAAGCGTCATCAAAAAGACACTCCAGAGCAAAAAATATTTGATGGGTTAAAAAGGATGATAGCCGTACGTAAGACGGTTTCTTCATTCGCTGACTATAATAATCGTGAGTTAATAGAAACAGAAAACTCACATTTGTTTGCTTTTATGCGAAATAACCCCTTTGAAGATAAAGATAAAGATAATGTATTAGTTGTGGGTAATTTTAATAATTTACCCCAGTATTTTTCTCTTAGTGACTTGAGGAATAGAGGTTTATTTGAATATGAATTTTTGCAAGATCTCTATTCAGGTGAGTCAATATCAATAGTTGAGGATAAGCTGGTTGTACCTCCTTATTGTTTCTTTTGGTTAGTCAATCGGAAGGTTTAGTAATTGCTTTTTTTCAAAAAAGAAGGATCACCTAAATAAAGTAAATTAAGTGTTTGTAATATATAACATATTTGTCTTAAGTAAGTGCCGTTCATGTCTGTGATTAATTTTACTTTGATCCCAATTATTTTTTTTAGTCTATGAGGTGCTGTAGCGGATACCCTGAGGAATTAAATGCTCAATGAAGCTGAACCGATGCCGCTTAAGTGGACATCTCATATGACAGGTTAAGTTTATCTCCACAGGCTCTATCCCGGAAACAAAAAGATCATTCAAAAAAATAATGCTGCATAGAAAATAGGTGTTCTGGATGTCCATTTTCAGATACAACGTTTTCGTGTGGAAATTGAATGGTAAAATTAAATAAACTTAGGGTTTGACAAGGTTATGACAGGATTAAACCAGCCGCCCAATTAATGGCTACAAACAGATAATATTTAACGCCATCCAGTTTAGGTAAATACGTCACATCAACATGTAAACTAAAGTTTTCCCGTTTTTAAAACAACGGAACCCACTATACGTACAGCAGTTTTTATTTTAACCCGCGTTGCCCTAAATGTAGCAAACCCTAATTTAATTGATTTCTCTTATACGTCAGAGCAAAAATAATTGGGAAATTTCAGGATGTAAATATCCGGGCTCATATTCTTTGAATTTTTTGGCTTTTTCTTTCTTTTCTTCGGGGACTTTATTGATGTCAATAGCGACTAATGTTCTAACAACCCAAATACTTTCTCTTTCCAAATCTGTTAAAGAGCACTGAATAGTCTCTGTTCCTCCATTTGGAAACGGTCTTTTTATTGATTTCAAAGCGTTGATGAGTTCCCACGGAGACCGTGGGAGTTATGACTATTGAACTTTTGAAAAGTGACATCAATGAAAAATTTTACGGCTAAAAAAACTATGCTATAGTTCAGGCTCTTGTTATCTAAGATAATATAATTTTAGAGTACTAATATGAAGAAACATGTTGTTGATCAAAATAGCCACCAATCATCTAAGGCTAAAATATCTAAGTCAGCCTCTTTGACTCACTCTATTCGTAAAGCTATAGCGTTCGGAGGATTATCTCTTGCATCCACTGCTACCTGGACAGAACCCAAAATTAACCCGAATGAGTTTTGGCTAAACCTGGGTAGTCCGAGCGGAATTTGCGCAAAAGATATTGATCAAGATGGGGATATGGATTTATTTAAAATATTTCCATCAGCAGTAAGTCTATTAGAAAATATTGGGACACAGGAATCTCCTAAACTCGCACCACCTCGAATATTTTCAAATGATGCAGGGCGGTTCAATTTAGTTCGCTTGGGGCTAACCGATTGCTATGGCAATAACACTGATAATAACGAAATCTATGTAGATATTGATGCTGATGGTGACTTAGACTTATTTACTTCATATTTTGACATGAAATTTTCATTGACTACATTGAAATATGCTAGAAATGATGGTACATCAGAGCACCCAGTGTATGTCAGCGAGAATCCCGAAGAACTTTTTGGCATCCCGGATATACCAGGCAGCTCCATTGGATTCAAAGACATAGATAATGATGGAGATAAGGACTTATTTAGTACCGGTCAGGGCTTTTTTGAAAATATCGGTACTCCTGAAAAGGCTTCTTTTGTTAAACGTCTTGAAAGCCCAGTTCCGCTCATTTGTGATGGGGAGAATCAAACGCGCGGAATTTATGTTGACCTGAACAATGATAATAAATTTGATTTAGTGTGTCTTGACAGTCTTGGTCAAAATTCAATTGATATTGTCGAGTCTAGTGATACCGGCTATCTATCAACAAGAACCCTATTAAGTGAACCAGCTCATCACTCCTTCAGTTCTATTCAAACTATTGATATAGACAAAGATAATGATATGGATATCTTGGCTTTGAGTAGTAAACAAGAATATATACTATATACAAACGTAAGCACAAGTTCATTCCCTGAATTTGATACAGGAAGAATTTATCCTACTCCGATAGTAGATTTGTCAATTGGTGATTCTATCCAGGCTGACCTAGATGGTGATGGAGACTTGGATTTAATATATAGTCATCGTCCACTAGACCAAGTAAAAATTAAATTTGCAAGAAATACCGGTTCAAACACCAACCCTATCTACGAAATTACTGTAGCATCCTCCGAGATGGATCAATGTGCTAACAGTGTATTTATTAATGATTTTACCAATCTGTCTTTAGTTGATATAGATGGAGACAATGATTTAGACTTATTTTCTCATTCCAAAGAAAAAAACTATTATTGTGAGAATCAGGGTGATACGACAAACCCTCTATTTTCTCCAAGCCTTATCAACCCCTTTGGGTTTGATAAAGTCATCTCAAGCAGAAGTCAGAATGTTTATTTTGCTGATATAAATGGAGATGGAGATCAGGATGCCATACTTGGCTCTTGGTATCTCGAGAATATAGGCAACTCAATGACTCCCTTATTTAGTCAAATGAGTCAAATACCCTCTTCTTCAGGTCCTTCGAGTGCAGCGCTAGTTGATATGGATGGAGATGGTCTAGCGAATTCTATTGTTGATACGACAAATGGCCTTCGACTTCTATATAAAGGTTTAGAGCCGGTCACGGATATTAAAGCAGCAAACTTAGGCACGAAGAAACCTAATCTGGTTCTTGTGACTAATAGGCCCTCCCAAATACAAATTCAACTTTGCGGTATTAGCTTTTTTTCTAACAGTCGTTGCAAAAAAACAATTGTGCTTCCTTTTTCTGCACAAGAAATAAGTCTGAGTACAGGCCACTTCGATACTGACTCAGATGAAGATATTGTCTTGGCAATAGTTGATGCAGCGGGAAACCTAAGAGTAAACATCTATAACAATAATCTTGAACTAATAAGTACGGGTACAGCTGGGTTCGCCCGATCAATTTCTGTGTCTTCTGGACAGCTGGATGATGATCCAGAGGATGAAGGTGTGGTGAGTTTTGTGCAATCTGATGGCCGAGTGACTGCAGTAAGTTTTAATCTGGATTCCTCTGTGGTTGGCCAAGTAGTCGCGGATGCAGGCACACAACCCCACGTTGCTGTCGGAAATTTTAATGCGAGCCATGACTCTTTCGTATTGGCGTATTTGAGCCTTGACGAGCAAATTAATACCGTGACTTACCGAGGTAATGGAACACTAATATCTCAGGGAAAAGCTGGGAAATCAAGTTATTTAAGCCTTGTTGCCTCAGATATTTTATCGGCTATTGAAGGTGATGAATATGTGACGTCAATTATTCAACAAGATGGAAGGGCAGGATTATTAGGCTTTAGTGCTAATAATGTATTGTTAGGTGAAATTATTGGGGAAGTCAGTCAGCAACCTGAAGTCGCAACAGGTCATTTCCCCGGAGAAAATGACATAGGTATGGCAGTATCTCTTATTCAAAAAGATCAAAAACCCGCCATTGTCTTTCTTGATTCGATGGGCAACTATCTTGCGACAGGTATTGGTGGGGCGTCTGCCACTATAGCAACCCTTACCTTGGCTGATACCAATTCTGATTTAATTGATGAAGGCATACTTGTCTATATTGATGAAGATGGACTTCCCCGCTGGGAGGTTTTTGGTGCTGATGGCATAAAAAAGTAATTCGCAACACTATCACCTTGCTTGTCTTTCATCTCATTGTCTATGCCATGACTCATGACCGATAAAAAAATTAATTCAATAAGTTATAATCACAAATGGCGAGAATACCACTTTCAAACATCCGCTGAATTACCTCTAGCTGCTCTGGAAAAAAAATTCCCCGAATTTTTATCGCCACATCCACTAGTACAAACTTCAGGCCGACAACTTAACGAGCCTTTACTTGGCATTATTGCCAATTGGCAAGGCAAGCCTGCTGGTCTAGTCTTAATGGAAAAGCATGACTTTGATAGTGGTTTGGTGGTCTGTTGGCATGTGTTAAAGAGTCAACGGAGTTTTGGGCTGGGTCAAAAATTAATTTTACAATTAGAACGGTATGCAAAATCTAGCAGAATACAGAGTTTAACCCTTAGTTTTCGAGAGGATTCACAATTCCAGTCATCAATAAACAAAATACTGCGTCAGCTTGACTGGTTGCCAGCTAAAAAAGAGTTAATGCTATATAAATTCTCAGCCAAACAGTTTATGCAATTAGCCTGGTGCCGGAACATGAGTTTACCAGAAGAGTTTGAGATATTCTCATGGGATACATTAACCAGCGCAGATAAACAACATATATTAAACCGTCAACAACAAGCTAATTGGTATCCAGTCGAATTTTCCCCTCCATTTGAAAACCCTGATTTTGAAACATCAAATAGCCTGGGCTTACGCTTACATGGTAATGTTGTCGGCTGGTTAATTACCCATCGAGTTCATACCAATGTAATTGAATATTGCAGTCTCTTTGTTTCGCCTGAACTGCAAAACATAGGCCGAGGTTATTATTTAATCGTTGAAGCAGTAAAACGTCAATATGAACTGGGTGTGGCACACGGAATATTCCAGGTACAAGCAGATAACGAGGCAATGCTTTCCTTTGTCGAACAGCGTATGGAGGGAACCATTATTGCACAGACTGGGTGCTGGTTCTCTAAAAAGGTACTCGTTTAAGAAAGCTCAAATATCAGCTTTTGCATCGACAATTACATAAGGCAATGCCAAATTGTAAGATAATAGGAAATAAATGGCAGACCATACTTTGTTTGAAGTATCACTTGGATATATTGATAATACCGAGCTAAGAGAGATGGAAAAAATAATCATCCAATCTTGCTTGTATTTTTATCCGTCTTCCATCGTATAGCAATAGTTACGTAGCCTGCTATACGATGAAAGGCAAACAAAAACCCTGCCCAAAATAATCGGGGGTCAGTGTAAATAAATATCTTCATCAACATTCTTCTTCTGCAGTATTAGGAGCAGATACAAGTCTATATTTTATAATATCGATAATTCATTTTTAGAATAAAACCTATGTTCTACTTCAATTGATTTTTTTGTTTCTTAAGTTCTATGTTTAGACAAATGATAGAATGAGGGCTCTTATCGTTCTAATCTGGAGTCAGTAGTGCAGGGAAATTTGAGGAAAATGAAAGTAGAGTTAATGAACCCAGTTCAATACCAGTTGCCATTGACTGACGAGCTTGTTGATTTGAATCCACTAATTGGACAATCATTAAAATTAGTTTTTACTGGAAATATTTCCTGTGTGCATTGTAATAGATCAATTAAGAAAAGTTTTAATCAAGGTTACTGTTACCCTTGTTTTATCTCATTAGCCCAATGTGATATGTGTATTATGAAGCCTGAAACATGTCATTATGATCAAGGCACTTGTAGAGAACCTTCCTGGGGAGAGGAATTTTGTTATCAACCCCATTTTGTTTATTTAGCTAATTCTTCTGGCATTAAAGTAGGGATTACTCGGCACACACAAGTCCCCACTCGATGGATAGATCAAGGAGCTATTCAGGCTTTACCTATTGCAAAAGTAAAGTCCCGACATGTATCCGGTTTGTTAGAGGCCGCAATAGCGAAGCATGTAAGTGATAAAACCAGTTGGCAACGAATGTTAAAAAACCAAGTGGAGATTGCTGATTTAAAGTTTAAGCGAGATGAGCTGTTAAGTGTCTGTGAGCCAGAAATAGAAGAAATTATGCAACGATTTGGTGATGATGCAATTGAATTATTAGCTGATGAACAAGAAGTTGATATTAATTTTCCTGTGGAGATTTATCCTGAGAAAGTTAAATCCTTCAATTTTGATAAAATAGCAGAAGTTGAAGGCATATTACAAGGTATAAAGGGACAATATCTATTGTTTGATTCTGGGGTTATTAACATCCGAAAGTTTTCGGGATATGAAATAGAGTTACTTATATAATGTTTCCTGATTACCCATGAGTCTCAGCCACTTTAAAAGCACCCTACTAAACACCCTGTCATTCCAGCATTCTCTTAGCAGGAATCTAACAAACAATAATAGACTCCCGATAAAAGACTTCGGGAATGGCGA